>DAOUEC010000160.1:0-11249 GCA_034430655.1 Anaerolineae bacterium | reverse complement strand
ACAGATGAACACGGATTTCTAAAAAGTATCCGTGCCAATCCGTCCGATCCGCGTGAATCCGTGTTCTATTTGCCCGGGCTGGAAGACACCTCTATCACCAACCCCCTGCTGGAGGCGGTGAAGTGGTGGGGGGACTGGGTGCTGGAGGAGGCGCGGAAAGAGTTGGCCCGCTTCTACCCGCCCGACCCCATGCTCCCCTCTCCCAAAGTTGGGAGAGGGGCCGGGGGTGAGGGCTCTATCCCCGTGGGCTATATCTGGGCGCGGACGATCCCCTGCCAGAACCCGGCCTGCGGCGCGGAGATCCCCCTGATGCGCCAGTTCTGGCTGGCGAAGAAGCCGAAGAAGAAGGTGGCGCTGTGGATGAATAGGACACGGATGGACACGGATGCGACGGATCAACACAGATTATCTAAAGGAATCCGCGAAAACCCGTTGAATCCGTCCAAATCCGTGTGCCATTTCAAAATCGTGGGCGATGGCTACGCCCCCTGGCCGGAGGGCTTCGACCCCGGCAAAGGCACCGTCTCCCGCGCCGTAGCGACCTGTCCGGTCTGCGGGGCGGTGGTGGACGCCAAGACCACCCGGCGGCTCTTCCAGGAGGGGAAGGCCGGGCAGCGGATGGTAGCCGTGGTGCTGAAGCATCCCCAGCGGCGGGGTAAGACCTACCGGCTGGCGACGGCGGCGGATGAGGCGGTGTACCGCCAGGCGGAGGCGGCGTTGCAGGAGAAGCGGGAGCAGCTGATGCTGGAGTGGGGGATGGACCCCGTGCCGGATGAGCCACTGCCGCCGGTGGGCACGCTGGGTTTTCGCATCCAGCGGTACGGGATGAAACGGTGGAGTGATCTCTTCAACACCCGCCAGCAACTGGCCCTCATCACCTTCGCCGAGAAGGTGCGCCAGGCCCACGAGCGGATGGTGGCCGAGGGCACCGAGCCGGAATTTGCCAAAGCGGTGACGACATACCTGGCGCTCATATTGAGTCGGCACTCTAGCTACAATGCGTCTCTATGTTGGTGGGAGCCACTAGGCGAAAGAGGTTTTAACGTGTTTGGCCGCCAAGCCCTTCCTATGGTCTTCGACTACTCGGAGCAAAATCCGTTTGGCCCTCTTACGGGCAATTGGGCTCTGCAGACGGAGATTTCGACGGATATTCTCTCTCATCTCTCCCAAGTTGGGGATAACGAAACCATGATCCCTTCTGTCATCCAATCCTCCGCCACCCGGCTCTCTCACCCCGACGCCTACTTCGATGCCGTCCTCACCGACCCACCCTACTACGACAACGTGCCCTACTCCTACCTCTCCGACTTTTTCTACGTCTGGCTCAAGCGCACCGTGGGCCACCTCTACCCCGATCTCTTCTCCACTCCCCTCACCCTCAAAGCCAACGAAATCGTGGCCTACTCCAACCGTGAAGGGGGCTGGAAGGCAGGCAAGCGTTTCTTTGAGGAGAACCTCCGGCAGGCCTTCCAGGAGATTCACCGCATCCTCAAGCCCGAGGGCATCGCTGTTATCGTCTACACCCATAAGTCCACGGCGGGATGGGAAACGGTCGTCAACGCCCTGCTGGATTCCGGCCTGGTGGTGACCGGCGCCTGGCCGCTCCACACCGAGATGAAAAGCCGTCTGCGAGCGCACGAGTCCGCTGCGCTGGCCTCGTCCATCTACATCATCGCCCGCAAGCCTGTCCTGAGCGTAGTCGACGGGATGGCCCGCCAGCCCACCGGCTTCTACAACGAGGTGCGGGAGGAACTGCGCCGCCACCTGAACGGCAAACTGCAGCGCCTCTGGGAAGAGGGCATCGGCGGAGCCGATTTCTTCATCGCCGCCATCGGCTCGGCCATTGAGGTCTTCGGCAAGTATGAGCAGGTGATGGACTATGAGGGCCATGTCGTCCGCGCCGACCGCCTGCTACAGGACGTGCGCACCATCGCCACCGACTACGCCGTGCGCCAGATCCTGCAGGATGGCTTCGCCGGCGAGGTCAGCGACCTGACCCGCCTCTACGTCCTCTGGCGCTGGAACTACGGCGAGGCCCGCGTCCCCTTCGACGAGGCCCGCAAACTGGCCCAGTCTTGCGGTGTGGATCTGGCACGGGAGTGGGGGCGTCGCGGGTTCGTCAGCAAGGAGCGCGAGTTCGTCCGTCTCCTGGGGCCGCAGAAGCGCAAGCTGGACGACCTTGAGAAAGACGATACCCGCGAACTGATTGACGTCCTGCACCGCGTCTTGCTCCTGTGGGAGAAGGGACGGCGGGAGGAGCTGGTGCAGGTGTTGGCAGCCAGCGGTTACGGGCGGAGGGAGGTCTTCTACCGCGTCGCCCAGGCCATCTCCGAGACGCTGCCCAACGACAACAAGGAGAAGAAACTCCTCGATGGCTTCCTGGTCGGTCGGGAGAGGGTGCGGGAGGAGGTGGCCCAGGCCGCGCAGCAGGGGAGGTTGTGGAAGGAATAGAACACGGAGGAATAGAACACGGATGAACACGGATGGGACGGATTCTCACGGATCGGAGAAAAAAAGTTAAGGAATCTGTGTAAATCCGTACAATCCGTTAAATCCGCGTTCCATTCAAAGGAGGCAGAGATGCTACACGAAGAGATCACGGGGGCCATTATCCGGGCATTCTACAAGGTATACAACACCCTGGGCTATGGCTTTCTGGAGAAAGTGTACGAAAATGCCCTGGCCTGGCCCACGAGTTAGCCAAACAGGGTTTCCAGGTTCGTCAGCAGATGCCCATCCGGGTGTATTACGACGGCCATCTCGTGGGTGAGTACTTCGCCGACCTGGTGGTGGAAAACTGCGTCATCGTGGAACTGAAGGCCGCCGAGAGCCTGCGCCCGGAGCACGCCGCGCAACTTCTCAACTACCTCAAGGCCACCGAGATAGAAGTTGGACTCTTGCTCAACTTCGGTCTCAAGCCGGAATTCGCCCGCAAGATCTTCACCAACGACAGGAAGAAATGGCACACGGATAAACACGGATGAGACGGATTCTCACGGGTCAGAAGAAGAATTAAGAAATCCGCGTCCATCCGTAGCATCCGTGTTCATCCGTGTTCTATCGGGAGGTGGAACAATGACCGCATTTCATACCATTGCAGTGCCGCACGACGACATCCTATCCGGCCGGCTGACGATGGACGTCTTCGCCGCCGACCTGTGGGAGGTCTACCAGGGCCGCGCACCCGACGAGTACCGCGACCCCACCCGCTTCTTCCAGACGACCTACCAGACCGAGGGGCTGGCTAACCTCCTGGACGTGGTGGAAAAGCGGCTGCGCGGCGAGGGCGGCGACCCGGTCATCCAGATTCAGACCCCCTTCGGCGGCGGCAAGACCCACGCCCTCATCGCCATGTACCACAAGACGGCGGAGTGGGGTGCCAACCGGGTCGTCGTCGTGGGCACGCCGATGGCTCCCACCGACACCTTATGGGGCCAGATAGCGGAGCAACTCACCGGGAGCCGGGCCGGATTCGAGGGCTCAACGGCGCCCGGTCGTGAATCCCTGCGGGCGCTCCTGGATGCCCATCAGCCGCTGCTGGTGCTGATGGACGAGGTCCTGGAATACGCCACCAAGGCCGCCGGCGTGCCGGTGGGTTCCAGCACCCTGGCCGCCCAGACGCTGGCCTTCCTGCAGGAACTGACCGAGGCCGCCGGCACGCTGGAGCGGGTCTGTCTGGTGCTCACCCTCCCCTCCAGCGTCCTGGAGCACTACGACGAGGGCGCGGAGAGACTGTTCCGGCAATTGCAGAAGGTGGCCGGGCGCGTGGAGAAGATCTACACTCCGGTGCAGGAGCACGAGATCACCCAGGTCATCCGCCGCCGCCTCTTCTCCTCAATGGACGACAAGCGGATGGAGGAAGTCGTGGGCGAATTCCTGGACTACGTCGTCGGCGAGTCGCTGCTGCCGGCCGGGGTAGAGCCTTCGGAGTATCGCCACCGCTTCGCGGTCTCCTACCCCTTCCTGCCGGAGGTGGTGGACGTACTGTACCAGCGCTGGGGGAGTTTCACCAGTTTCCAGCGCACGCGGGGCGTGCTGCGCCTTCTTTCGCTCGTCGTCCACGCCCTCAAGGAGCGGGAACTCCCCTACATCAGCCTGGCCGACTTCGACCTGGCCAACCAGGAGGTGCGCCGCGAACTGCTCAAGCACATCGGCCCCGAGTACGACAGCGTCATCGCCGCCGACATCACGGGCGAGGAGGCTGGTGCCCGCAAGGTGGACGGAGGACTGGGCGCGGCCTACCGGGGATTGCGCCTGGGGACGCGCGTGGCCACCACCATCTTCCTGTATTCCTTCTCCGGCGGCGTGGAGCGGGGGGCCACGCTGGGCGAGGTCAAGCGCAGTGCCACCACCCTCAGCAACCCGGCCAACGTGGTGGCCGAGGCGGTGGAACTGTTGAAGGGCCGCCATCTCTTCTACGTGCAACAGCAGAGCGGCAAGTACTTCTTCACCAACCAGCCCAATCTGAACCGCATTCTCCTCACCCGCATGGAGAACATTGAGGCGGGCGAGATCGCGGTTGAGGAAGAGGCTCTACTAAAGGCTCGCGTAGGCGGGCGGCGGCTCAAGGTCTTTCTATGGCCCACCTCCGACGCCGACATCCCCAACACGCCTGATCTGAAGCTGATCCTGCTGCAGGAACGGGACGACGTCCTGATGGAAGCCATCTTGAAGCAGAAGGGGGCCGTTCCCCGTGTCCACTGCAACACCCCCTTCTTCCTGGTGGCGCTGGAGAACGAACGGCCTGCCCTGGAAATGCTGCTGCGGAAGCGGTTGGCGTACGAGACGTTGGCAGAAGACGCAACTCTCAGACTCACCCCGGACCAGCAGAGAGAGATCAAAGAGGGGCTGAAGAAAGCCCGGGGCGACCTGGCCGAGGCCGTGCGCCGCACCTACCGGCAACTCTTCGTCCCCGCCCGCGACGGGCTGAAGGAACTGGACCTGGGCATCCCGACGTATGGGGAGGACAAGCCCCTGGATGAGGAAGTATACGAGAAACTGCGCCTGGACGGGGAGATCCTGGAGCGTATCGTTCCGCTGGTCATCAAGGAGCGCTACCTGCGGGAGCAGGAGTACGTGTTGACAGAGCAACTGGCTCAGGCCGGGCTGCGGACGCCAGGGGAGGCGCGGGTGGTCAGCCAGGAGGCGTGGGAGCAGGGGATCGCCGAAGGAGTGCGCCAGGGACTGTTTGGGTTAGGGGCGCTGGAGGACGAACGGCCTACATGCCACTATTTCAAGGAGGAGCCGTTCGTCGGGCTGGCGGGCAGCGAAGTCATCATCCAGGCCAAGGTCTGCCAGGCCCAGCGGGAGGCGAAAGCGGAGGCGGAGCGGACAGCCTACCGCCCCTCGCCGGAGGTGGATGCAGATATACGGGAGACTGGCCTGGCGGACGTTGGCAAGACACCCAAGGTTGCCGGCGCAGCGACCCTGAAGCCCGTGCCCGCGCTCCCCCGGCGGCGTCTCCGACTCCAGTTCACCGTGCCCAAGGGCAAGGTCGCCGGCTTGATGGGGGTGATGAACCTGCTCCAGCACAAATTCGACCGGCTGGACGTGATGCTCTCGGCCGAGCATGGAGAGATCTCCGAGCAAGAGTACGAGGACAAGATCCAGGAAGCCTTCCGCCAACTGGGGATTGAGGTCGTGGAGGAGTAGGGGCGAACCCTCGCGGTCGCCCCCTGGGGCAGGCCTCGCGGTCGCCCCCTGGGGCAGGCACAAGACCTGCCCCTACCCCAATTTGAGAAGATACGTCTACGTCGTCAGGTTGTAGGCAACAGGTACAAGAGAATCGCGAAATAGTGACACATGCTGCCCCCCAGAACAAACACGTGCCAGATAGCGTGACTGTAGGGCAACTTCTTCCAGACGTAAAAGATGACGCCTGCTGTGTATATCATCCCGCCAGCAGCCACCAATATCAGGCCGCCGGTGGGAATGGCGCCCAACGCTTCCTTCCAGGCGATCACGCACAGCCAGCCCATCAAAACGTAGACCAGGGTAGAGAGCTTCTGAAAACGGTGGACGAATAGGGCTTTGAAACCGATCCCCAGCAGGGCCAATCCCCAAATGACAACCAGCAAGGTCCACCCCCAGGCCCCGCGTATGCCAACCAGAAGAAAAGGGGTGTACGTCCCGGCAATCAACAGGTAAATCGAGGCGTGGTCAATGATTCTGAAGACTTGTTTAACGCGGGGGTGTTGGAAACTGTGGTAAAGGGTTGAAGCCAGGTACAGAATAACCAGGGTGCTACCGTAGATGCTAAAGCTGGCAATTCGCCAGCCGTCACCGTACAAGACGGCCAAGACGACCAGCAAAGTCAACCCAGCCACACTCAGGCCGGCCCCGATGCCGTGGGTAATGCCGTTAGCGATCTCCTCGCCCAGGCTGTAAGTTTTTTGATTCTGGGAAGCATCCGAACGTTTTTTACGTGGCATTGTTCTATCACCTCGCTTCTCTGCCAAAATCACCTTCAGCACACCGACGCACTCGCTCGCCCAACCGGGTAACCCGATAGCAAAACACACTCAGCACGATGCGCCCATGTTCAGCCCCGCCAGCGCGTCCTCGACAGTCAGCCAGCCGGTGCCGGGGAAGAGCCGCGCCACCTGCGGGGCGAAGAGCGGCGAAAGCACACTCCCCCCCGCTTCGGGGGGGCCGGGGGGGATAGCGGTCAGCACCTCGGCCGGGGGGCCGTCGGCGATGACCTCTCCCTGGCTCAGCACGACGACCCGGTCGGCGGCCTGCGCGACTAACTCGACGTCGTGGGTCACCAGAAGCACGCCCGCCCCCCCCTTCCCCCCCGAAGCGGGGGGGAGACTTACCCCCTCCGCCCGCCACTCCCGCAGAAGGCGCACCAGTTCCCGCTTGGCAGGGTAGTCCATTCCCCGTGTGGGCTCGTCAAGGAGGAGCAGCCGGGGGCGGGTGACTGTGACCGCACCCAGCGCCACTCGTTGTCGCTGGCCGACGCTCAGGTCGCGGGGGTAGGACGCGGCCAGACCGCTCAGGCCCAGGCGCGCCAGCAGGCCGGCGGGAGCGACAGGGGGATTGTCGGACAGGCCGTGGTTGCGCAGCGTGACCTGCAGTTCGTCGGCGACGGTGTCGGCAAACAGGAGGTCGTCCGGCTCCTGGGGCAGGTAGCCGACGCTGCGGCAGACGTCGGCCGTCTCCCGTCCGATGAGCGATTCCCCCGCCAGCCGAATCTCCCCCCGCTGGGGCCGCAGCAGCCCGACGATGCACTTGAGCAGCGTGGTCTTGCCCGAGCCGTTGCGGCCCATCAGCGCGACCAACTCCCCAGGCGCTATCTCCAGGTTGACCCCGTGCAGGACAGGAGTGCCGTCGTAGGTGAAGGAGAGCCTCTCAACCGTGAGGATGGTTGCAGGTTTCAAAGTCTCAGGTTTCAGGTTCGAACGTGAAACCTGAAACCTGAGACCTGAAACTGCTTTTTCCGCGAACGCCTGACCCTCTTCCACCGTAAGTGGCAGCGGTTCCCAGCCCAGCGCCTTGCCCAGCGTGACCAGCGGCGGGGTCAGGTCCATCCGGCGCAAGACGTAGCGCGGCTGGCCGCTCAACACCCCCCCCCTGCCCCCCCCTACAGGGGGGGGAGCGACGAGGTAGATCAGGCGGTCGGCATGGGGCAGGACGCGCTCCAGGCGGTGTTCGGCGAGGATGATGGTCAGCCCCAGGTCGCGGTTGAGGCGCACCAGTGCGCCCAGCACCTCCTCGGCCGACTGGGGGTCGAGTTGCGAGGTGGGCTCGTCGAGCACGAGAATACGCGGGCGGAGCGCGAGCGCCGCGGCGATGGCGACGCGCTGTTTCTCGCCGCCGGAGAGCGTCTCCAACGGGCGGTCACGCAACGGGGTCAGGTACAGCAGGTGCAGCGCCTCTTCGACGCGCACGCGCATCTCGGCCGGGGGAATGGCCGCGTTCTCCAACGCGAAGGCGACCTCGTCCTCGACCCGGTCCACGACGAACTGCGCCTCGGGGTCCTGGAAGACGAAGCCAACGACGCGGCTGAGCACCTGCGGCCCCTCGGAGACGGGGTCGTGACCGGCGACGGCGACGCTCCCGCTCAGCGTGCCGCCGGCGAAGTGGGGCACCAGCCCGTTGAGGCAGCGCAGAAGCGTGGACTTGCCCGCGCCGGACGGCCCCGCCACCAGGACGAACTCCCCCTCAGCGACGTGCAGCGTCACGTCGGCCAGTGCAGGATGAGGGGAGTCAGGATAGGTGTAGGTGAGATGATTGAGGTGAATCATCGGTCGTCGGCTCGCCTGGTTCTGGCGAAGGCGGTATAATGTAGCTGAGACAGGGGGTGTGTGATGGAATTGCAGGACATCATCCAGGACCTCCACGCACTGGAGGAACGCATACGTGCCTACGAGCGCAAGTATGGCATCACCTCGCGCGATTTCTACGAGTTGTATCAGGCCGGGCTGCTCGACGACGATGGTTTTGAGAAAACCCAGGAGTTTACCCGCTGGGCCAGTGCTTACGAAATGAAATTGGAACGAGAGGCAGCATTTCAACGATTCAGCCAGGAGCGGGTCTCAAGGCTACGCCGCCAGATGCCTGACCGACCGATTCAACTCGTTCCTCAATTCGGCTAATGCTTCCCTCCCTGCCCGACTACGAGCGTCTGGTCTACACGCTCCAGGCGGCCCATCCCTCAATCGTATCTTCTCAAAAAGTAGGGGCGGGAGTAAGTCGGATTGGCAATCCGACCTACGTTACCCCGGATTATTGAGAAGATACCCTCAATCGAACGCTCGACCTTTGTCGTGATCCGGCGTGGGCCAGCCTTTGCCGAACTCAGCGGCAGCCTGGAGTTCCCCACCAATATCGTACTGCGCGTGTGGGAAGACCTGAACTTTGCACGAGGGATCATCCAGGCATACAGTTATGCTGTCGAACGGGCCGGACAGCGGCTGTATCGGTATGACCCCCAGCCTCATCCTGACGATCCCACGCTGTCCAGCACTTTCCCTCACCACAAGCACGTCCTGCCCGACATCAAGCACCACCGCATCCCTGCCCCTGGCCTGAGCTTTGATCGGCCCAATCCCCGGTTCAGAACACGGATAAGCAGGATTCTCGGATTGAATCCGTTAATCCTGCAAATCCGTGTTATAACTTGCCACCGCTGGCACGAGCAACCCCAGCAATCCCAATCCAATGAGCGGATCGAAGGCGGGCAGGCTCAGGCGCGGGTAGGGAGCATAGGCGAGCGTCCCCCGGTCGGTCAGGGGCAGGGGCAGCGGCAGCAGAACCACGGCCAACGTCAGCCCGCACCCCAGCACGACGAGCGTATCGCGAGCGGTCCAGCGGTGCGTGCGGTAGGCGGTGCGGGGGACGGCCCGTCCGGCCAGCCACAGCACGCCGATGATGAGCCCGGCCCCCACGACCATCCCGCCCAACGCAGCCCCCTCCCACGAGGGCAGAAACAACCACGCCAGCCAACCCCCCAGCAGCGCCAGTAGCCCCAGCGCCAGCGGCCCTTGCGTGCGCAGCGGATTACCCCGGTCGGAGACGGCCCCGTAGCCCCGGGCGACCATCGCCTCGGCCAGCCCCATCGAGCGCTCCAGCCCGCTCACCAGCAGCGGCACGACGATGGGCAGCCAATCGCGCAGGCCGCGCACGCGGTGCCCGCGCACCGCCTGGGCCTCGCGGATGCGGGCCAGGCTGCGGGTCGTCTGCGGGATGAAGGTGAGGGCAATGGAAAGCACGACGCCGGCCTCGTGGAAAGCGCGCGGCGTGAGCCGCACCAGGTCGTGCACCGGCGTCACCTGGTTGAAGACGGCGAAACCGCTGAAGATAACCGCTAGCGTGAGGCCGTTCGTCGCGCCAAAGACAAGCGCCTCTAACGTCACCGGTCCGCCCAGCAGCGGGAGCCAACCGGGCAGACGCAAGAGCACCGTATCGCCCAGGTGGGCGGTCAGGCCGTTGAACAGGGCCGCCAGAGGGACCGCCACGGCTGCGAAGCGGAGCGGCGAAAGGACCACCCCCCGCCTCTGCACAGGCGCACAAGCAACGCCCACCACCGATGTGATCAGCAGCAAAAGGACTGCATAGAGCGGGTTGCGGGTGGATGAGGCCGCCACCAACGCCGTCAGAGCCCAGAAAAGCGCTGTCAGCGGATTCGGAGAACGGATTGAACGGATGGCTGTCAATGGACTTGCTGTCAACGGATTCGGGGAACGGATTGAACGGAGCGCTGTCAATGGATTTGCTGTCAACGGATTCGGGGAACGGGTTGGAGACCTGGAAACCTCGGGGGGCGTGACCTCAGTCGAGGGACAGGCGGCGACCGGGAAGGTCTTGAAGTGGAATCGGCGCTGAAAGCGGGTGAGCGCCCGCACCGTCGGCGCGCCCAACAGCAGGATCAACGCCACGTTGCCCACCGCTCGCACCAGGTCCCATCCCAGCGAGGTCGCCACGTAGAAGGCAGCGTAACGGGCCAACGTCTCGCCCAGGCCAATGCCCGGCCTCCAGACCTGCTCGACCGGCCCCATGGCGAAGGGCCAGAAGTAAATATTTATGATCACGCCGTAGAGCAGACCCCAGGCGAAGGCGAAAATGGACAGGGTGAGGATGTCCAGGCGCGTCGCGTGTTGCGCGGTGAATGGTGAGTGGTGCGTGGTGCGCAAAACGTGAAACGTGAAACGTGAAACGTAATGCGTGATACGTGAGAGCCAGCCGGCGGTGAGGCCAACCCAGCCCGCTGTGAACATCTGGTAGGGCAGCCACGGCCCCACGCCACCGGTGATCAGCCCAGAGACGAGCAGTGTGAAGGCCCCCATCAGGAAACCGAAGCGCCCGCCGAAGACGTAGCCAGCCAGGATGATGGGCGCGAAGATGGGCGAGAAGCCGCCCGGCATAGGGACGGCGACCTCGATGAAGCGCAGCACGCTGGTGATGGCGACCAGCACGCCCAACGTGGCGACCATTTTGGCGCTGATCGCCTGCCCCTGTAATTCCACCAGCAGCGCGACCAGCGAGAGTCCCACCAGCGCCGTGGTCACCAGCGGCGCGTCCTGGCCGTGGGCAATGCCGAGGGGGCCGGTGGGCCTCGCGTCGAGGAAGAAGGGATAGACGAAGGCCAGGACGCCGATGGCAGCGCTGAAGGCATAGATAGACCCGCTGACGATCCGGCGCACGCTCACCTCCGGCGGGTGATCCCGAAGATCAGTAAGCCCAGCAGCCCGAAGGTGATGAGGCCGAAGACAGCATAGCCAGTGGGGACATTTGGTTGGTTAGTT
>DAOUEC010000159.1:0-3469 GCA_034430655.1 Anaerolineae bacterium | reverse complement strand
CGATTGCGTGGTCGGGTTAGCGTCGGCGCAGGCCGACGCCCGGCCGCAGGCCCTCCCGCCGCACATTTCAATGTGACGGCCTCCGCCCGCCGCACTTGCCGCCGATTGAAATCGCGGCTTGGGGGGCGCTCCGCGCCGGCCGACCACCTGCGTGGGCGGGTCCGCGGAGGCGCAGGCTGACGCCCGGCCACAGGCCCTCCTGCCGCACATTTCAATGTGATGGCCTCCACCCGCCACACTTGCCGCCGATTGAAATCGCGGCTGGGGGGGCGCTCCGCGCCGGCCGACCACCTGCGTGGTCGGGTCAGCGTCGGCGCAGGCCGACGCCCGGCCGCAGGCCCTCCTGCCGCACACTTCAGTGTGACGGCCTCCGCCCCCCACCCTCCCACATTATACCCGCTCCGCAAGTGAAGACCAATCCCCCACCACCACCTCCCGCCCCAGCGCCTCCCCCACCTCTCGCGGCCACATTCCGTCCAGCGACTGCCCCTCCGGCCCACCGAACATCGCCGGAGGGAGCGCCACCACGTCGCCCAGGGCCCGCTCCCGCAACTGCGCCACCACGTCCTGCCCGGTCAGCAGCCCCGCCACCGTCACCGTCTCGCCGAAGAAGCGGTTGACCACCGGCACGACTTCCACATTTGCGGACTTTGTCGTCACGTGCCGTAGCACCGGCGCAAACAGCGTCCCGGTCACCACGGTCAGGGTTTCAGGTTTCAAGGTTACAGGTTTCAGGTTCAGACCCCCAACCTGAGACCCTGAAACCTGCAACCTGGAACCCAGAAACTGCCGCACCAGCCCCACCCCATTCTCCGTCAGGTCCAGCCCGTCATAGCGGTCGGCCGCCGGGACGGGTTGGCCCAGGCGCAGGTACCACTCGTCGGAGAGGTAGGCGAAGTTGACTCCCAGCCGCCCCCACAGCCGCGCCTGCCAGCCCACTACCTGCTCGAAGACGACCCGCATCTCGGCGTCTGTGTGGATACGACAGCCGCCCCGGTGATACCTCGTCAGGCCCACCGGCACCACGCTGACCGAGCGCACCGCCGGATACAGGCCGGCCAGGTCGCCGATGGAGCGGTCCAGGTGGGAGCCGTCGTTGAGGCCGGGCAGCACCACGATCTGCGCGTGCACCTCGACGCTCAGACCAGCCAGGCGGCGGAGTTGGGCCATCACGTCGGGGGCGGCGGGATTGCACAGTACCCGACGGCGCAGGTCGGGGTCGGTGGCGTGGACCGAGACGTAGAGCGGGCTGAGGCGCTGCTCGCCGATGCGCTCCCAGTCCCCCTCGTCCAGGTTGGTCAACGTGACGTAGTTACCGAAGAGGAAGGAGTAGCGGTAGTCGTCGTCTTTGACGTACAGGGAGCGGCGCAGGCCGGGCGGCATCTGGGAGACGAAGCAGAACTCGCAGCGGTTGTTGCAGCGGCGAATGGTGTCGAAGGTGGGATGGGCGAACTCCAGGCCCAGCGGCTCGTCGTAGCGCCGCTCCGCCTCGACGGTGAACTCCTCTCCGTCCCGGCGCACCCGCAGCACCAGGTGTTCCTCGGCGGAGTAGAACCGCGCGTCAATGACATCCCGCAAGTGGTGGCCGTTGATGGAAAGAAGTTCATCCTTTGGCTGCAGGCCGGCCCGCCCGGCCAGGCTATGTGGCTCAACCGCAGAAATTGCACCTGCCATCACGCCGCCGGCATTTGAGATAGTCACTGTATCAGCCGCTCCACCTCGGCCAACACCTCCTCGATGCTCAGGTCGGTCGTATCCACGACGATGGCGTCCCCGGCCACGCACAGCGGCGATGCCGCTCGACGGCTGTCAATCTCGTCGCGGCGGCGCATCGAGGCCAGCACCCCCTCGTAGCCAGCCTCCTCCCCTCGCACCCGCATCTCCCGCCAGCGACGGAGCGCCCGCTCTTCGACACTCGCATCCAGGTAGAGTTTGAGGTCGGCGTCGGGCAGGACGACGGTGCCGATGTCGCGTCCCACCATCACCACCCGTCCCCCCGTCGCCACGCGCCGCTGCTGCACGACGAGCGCCCGCCGCACGCCAGGATAGGCCGAGACGGGCGAGACGTTGGCGTCCACCTCCGGCATGCGGATGGCCCAGGTGATATCCACCCCGTCGGCAAGGACAGTGTATTGGCGGCCGTCGTCCGCCGTCGGGGGGGTGACGTCAATGCGAAGTTGCTCCGCCAACGATGTCACCGCCAGTTCGTCCTCGATGGGGATGCCACGCGAAAGCGAAGCCCAGGTCACGGCGCGATACATCACGCCGGTGTCGAAGTAAAGGTAGTCCAGGCGCCGGGCGAGCAACTCGCCGACGGTGCTCTTGCCCGAGGCGGCCGGACCGTCAATAGCAATCGTGGATGGCTTCAACCTCGTCGCCTGCTCCTCTTGCCTTTCGTCTTTGATTTCTGCACCGCTGACCGCAGGGCCTTCACCTCCGCGCCGGTGAGTCCGCGCCACCGACCCGGCTTCAAATCCCCCAGGCGCAGCGGCCCAATGCGCACGCGGATGAGGCGTCGCACCGGGTGGCCCAGCATCGCCGCCACGCGCCGTATCTGCCGTTTGCGCCCCTCGCGCAGGGTCACCCGCAGCCAGGTAGCGTCCTTCTCCCGCCTGGCGACGGTCACGCCGGCCGGGGCCGTGCGCCTTCCATCCAGGAACACGCCGCGCCGCCACTTCTCCAGCGTCGCCTCGTCCGGCTCGCCCTCGACGAGGGCACGGTACTCCTTCTCGTGGCCATAACGGGGATTCGTAAGGCGGTGGGCCAGGTCGCCGTCATCGGTGAGGAGCATCAGCCCCTCGCTCCGCAGGTCCAGCCGGCCCACCGGGTAGAGGCGGCCCGGCAGCGGCACCAGGTCGCGCGCCGTGGGCAGGCGACCCGAGCCGTCCCCCTCGTCGGAGAGGACGCCACGGGGTTTGTGGAGGGCGACGTAGGTGTGAGGTCGGTCCGCCAGCACTGGCTTCCCGTCCACGGTGATACGGTCGTGGTTCGGGTCAGCCTTCTGCCCCAGTTGGGCCACCTGTCCATTCACCCGTACCCGGCCCTGGCGGATCAGTTCCTCACAGGCGCGGCGGGAACCGAGGCCCGCACGGGCCAGGATCTTCTGCAAACGCTCCTCCATCGCGCTCACCGTCTGCGCACCGCCAGGCCCAGCGCCAGGAGCGCCACCCCGACGAGCAGCAGCCCCACAGCCCCCCACTCCACAGGTCCCCCTGCGTGCGGAAGGACTGGCACAAGCGTGGCCGCCGGCGTGGGCGTGACTGGATGCACCTCGAACTCGACGATGAGGTAGGGCCTTGTGCCGGGATCGTCGGCGGCGAGCCAGCGCGCCACGAGCAGGTCGCCCGCCGTCTCCGGGTCAGCGTCGGGGTCGGGCGCGGAGGCCAGGGCAAGACCGTGGTTGGGCACCTCCCCCGCCTGCCAGGCCCGCATCAGCGCGGTGAGGTCCCACGTGAGCCAGGTCCCCACC
>DAOUEC010000158.1:0-2360 GCA_034430655.1 Anaerolineae bacterium | reverse complement strand
TTGGCCCGGAGAATCTCACCCTGTCCGTCGGTGACGACGATGCCGTCGGAGGCACTGCGCAGGATTACATCTAGCCGGGCGTACTGGGCCTGGAGTTCGGCGGTGCGCTCCTGCACCCGCTGCTCCAATTGATCGGCGTAGTTGAGCATCTCCTGGTACAACCGGGCGTTCTCGATGGCGGGGGCGGCGTGGTCGGCGAAGGTCTCCAGCCGCCGGGCGTCGGCGGAGCCGAACTGGCCCGGATGGGTGCTGACCACGTTCAGGAAGCCCACCGTCAGATCCTTCACTCGGATGGGTGCGGCGACGTAGGAGCGCCGCCACTCCTGGCCTTCCTTCGGGACCCAGGCGGGGTCGGCGGCGGTATCTGGGATGACGACCGGTTTCCCTGCCTGCATCATCCTCACCAGGTTGGGGTACTCGTGAACATGGATCGTGGAACTGGCGATCTGTTCCTCCACGCCCAGGTGTTCGTACCCTCGCCAGCGGATTACCCGTGCAGTGCTGTCCTCCAGCAGCATGATATTGAAGGCATCCCCGGCGACGACCCGCTCCACTTGCTCCAGGATACGGTCGAGCACCTGGTCGAGGTGAAGGGTGCTGCTGACGGCAGCAGCCGCCTCCTCCAGGGCTTCGGCCAATTCGCGCTGCTCCCGCTCGGCCTCGAACAGCCGCGCATTTTCGATAGCGATGCCGGCCTGGGCCGCAAAGGCCTGGGCCAGCCGGGCGTGCTCTTCGATGTAGAAGCCCGGCTCCCGCTTGTCCAGGGCGATCATCCCTACCGGCTGCTCGCCGACCAGCATCGGCACCCCCAGCCATGAGCGGATAGCCGCCTTGGCGTGGGGCTCGCGACTGAACCCGCCGTAGGCGGCCGGGGCGTCCTCCAGGATGAGAAAAGCCCGCGTGCGCATTACCTCGCAGTTGGGGTTGTCCTCGGCCGCCAGATCGAAGGTCACGCCCAACAGTTCCTCCAGATTGGGGAAGCCGTGGCCACCGATGATCTCCAGATGGCCATCGTGGAGCAATTGGACGGAGGCGCTGTCGTAGGGCACTACCTGTCGCAGTTGGATCAGGATGCGCTCGATGACCTGGTTGCGGTCCAGGCTGGTGGTCAGGGCCAGGGCTGCCTCCCGCAGTGTCTCGGCTTCCTGTCGCCGCCGCTGCTCGGCCTCGAAGAGACGGGCGTTCTCGATGGCCACGGCGGCCTGGTTGGCGAAGGTGGTCAGCAGCGGAAGTCGCCCCTGAAAAGCACGGGGCTCGCGGCTGTGCACGAACGTTACACCCAGCATCTTCCCCCTGGCCTGGATGGGCACGGCGGCGAAGGAACGGATGCCGGCCGCGACGATGTCGGGGTTAGCCTCCATCAACTCCCCATCGGGCCGCCGGAGGGGAGGGCTCATCGCTCCCTCGTCGGAGATGGTGTCCACGACCACCGGCAGCCCGCTATCCAGCACGTAGCGGTGGACGCCGTCGCTGCGGATACGCCGTGCCACGGGACGCACGCCCCGGAAGTCCTCAGTCCCCAGCACCGGTTCCCCCTCTTCGTCCAGCAGCACCACGCTGGTGTAGTCCGAGTTGACCACGGAGCCCGCCAGGTCCACGATCTGCTCCAGTACGTCTTTCACGTTCAGGGAGGAGGTGATGACCTGCGAGGCCTGGTTGAGGTTGGCCAGGCTCTCCAGGCGATGCTGGGCCTGCTCGAACAGCCGTGCGTTCTCGATGGCGGCAGCGGCGTGGCCGGCGAAGGCGCGCAAAGGTTCGATGTGGGCCGGGGTGAAGAAGCCGGGTATGGCGCTATCCACGTTGAGGAAACCGATCACCTCACCGCGCGCGACGATGGGCGCGGCCGCGTACGAGCGCAGCCACTCCTGCACCGGCACGTGCACCCAGCCGGGATAGGTTGCGGTATTTGAGATGAGCGTCGGCTCCCCGGTCTCCACCATCTGCTGCAGGTTGGACACCTCAGGAACGTGAAACACGACTGTGGAGACAAACTCCTCCGCGCCGAACCGCTCGTACCCTCGCCAGCGGACGATGCGCGCCTGGTCGCCCTCGATGAGCATGACGTTGGCAGCGTCGCTGGGGACGACGCGGCTGACCTGCTCCAGGATGCAGTCCAGCACCTGTTCGAAGTCAAGGGTAGCGGTGACCGCAGCGGCCGCCTCGGCTATCGCCTGTGCCTGACGCCTGGCCTGCTCCCGCTCGATGGCGCTGGCAATGTCACTGGCAGCGGCCCGCAGCAGGTCTATCTCTACCTGCTGCCACTCCCGCACCCGGCCACAGACGGTGAAGCCGATGAAGCCGTACCAGTTGCCAGAGACGAAGAGAGGGAGCACCAGGATGGAGCGGATGTCTTGGGCTGC
>DAOUEC010000157.1:0-18466 GCA_034430655.1 Anaerolineae bacterium | reverse complement strand
ATGCCACAGGTTACGTGTTGTGTCAAGTTCCTGACTGTTGGTTCGTTGGTTCATTGATGGGGCGTTCACTGCCGCTGTCTTTGACAAACCGAGGGGCTCTCGGGTCTGTGCCGCTGTGGACAAGAATTTGTAGATGGGTATGTAGCGGAGAACGTCAACCGGCTGTTGGACCGTGTCACTGAGGACGTGGAAAGTTATGCCAAGAAGGTCGTGCGCCCGCCGATTACGCCTCGTCAAATTGCTATCGCTGCGCATTCTACTTGATCTGGTTCTGAATGATAGGGGCCTTGGTTTGGAATAGCAGCCCCCTGGCCTCGAAACGAAACAGGCCAGGGGGCTTCCGCGCCTGCGCCACAACCATGAGTGGTTGTTCCTGACGACTGGGAGTAGCAGACCTCGGAGGCCCAGGCAGTGTCTTCCTTGACCAAATGCGTCGGCTGGAGCGGTTTTTGAGCCTGAGAAAGGCCCTATGGAAACCTCCAAGGTCTTAAGAAGGGTTTGACGAGGTAGTCGTCGGTGCCCAGGTCGAGCCCTTTGATGATGTCTTTCTGCTCTGTTTTAGCCGTCAGAATGATGATAGGCACGTCGGACATTTCGCGGACCCGCCGGCATACCTGCCAGCCGTCCAACCTGGGCATCATTATGTCCAGGATGATCAGGTCGGGGCGCTCCGAATACACCAGGCGCATTGCCTCTCGTCCGTCTCTGGCAGTGACGACATGGTATTCTTCGTCTTCAAGGCTGTCCTGCATGCCTCTCAGCAGAGTGAGATCGTCGTCAACGATCAAGACCTTCTCGGCTATGACTGTGATTCCTCGGCACGGATCGCGCAGCGGAACGGCCTGAATCGGCCTACCGTCCTCGCACCTCGTTCAGCCGATGAGTTACAATCTGGGGGCAGTATAGTACAGATTGCGCGAGGTTGCAAATTTCACGCATCCCGCTGTTGCCTGAGCGCCGGAAGCGGGTATAATAGCAGGCGATGAACTCGCTGCGCATCCTTCTGGTGGATGACCATCTGCTGTTCCGCAAGGGACTGGCCCGGCTGCTTGATGCCCAGCCCGACTTTGAGGTTATCGGGGAGGCCGCGGATGGTCTGGAGGCGGTCGAGCAGACGCGGGCGTTGCATCCAGATTTGGTGCTGATGGACGTCCGTATGCCCAACTGCGATGGATTGGAGGCCACCCGCCGTATCAAGGCCCAGATGAAGGACGTGCAAGTGGTGATGCTGACCGTCTCCGACGACGAGCGAGACTTAACGACCGCCGTGCGGTACGGGGCAGACGGGTACTTGCTCAAAGACCTCCTGCCGGAGACGCTCTTTCAGCAGTTGCGGGGGCTGATGGTGGGGGAGGCTCCGATATCGCGGGCGATGACGGGGAAACTGTTACGCCAGTTGACGCGGCAGGGCCGGCCAGCCGCTCAGCCAGCGGCCACAGCCGTGCTTTCGGCACGCGAGTGCGAGGTACTGGCGCTGGTTGTGAACGGTTATTCCAACCGGGAAATCGCGGCGGAATTGGGCATCGCCCGCAACACAGTCAAGAACCACCTGCGTAGCATCCTCGCCAAACTGGGAGTCAGGAACCGTGCCCAGGCGGCCGCTTATGCCGTGAGCCACGGGCTGGTGTATCTGCCAGCGAACAACAGCGGCTCCACAAGTGGCAACAGGGGCTAGTCCCTTTGGGCTACACCGGCATCACATACGGCTCAGAAGGGCTATGGACGAACCGCCCTGTCAGGGGTATAATTCTATCAATTCACTGACCGGTAGTCAGTTAATGCATTCCACTCGCGTATTCATTCTCGCCAGCCAGCCGCTTTTCGCTCAGGGTGTCCAGAGCCTCCTTTCCGGCCAACCAGGTATCGAAGTTATCGGGGCCGCAATTGTCGGCCCCGATGTGCTTGCCCAGGTGCAGGAAGCCGCCCTCGATGTGATTATCATTGAGGCCAAGGGCGAAGAACAGAGCCGCCTGGTTGCCAAGGTGCTGGAGTCCATCCCCGGTGCAAAGGTCATCGGGCTGACTCTGGAAGACAATCGCATCCATACGTACTACCAGCAGATGAAACAAGGCCGCCGCGTGGAGGACCTCATGGAGGCGATTCGGGAGCCGTTGGATTGGCGTGGTCGCCACCCAGAAGCGCTGCGGCTGTTCGTTCTATTCCAGGGCTACTATGGCCAGCGCATCCTGGAAAACGTCCGCCGTTTCGCTCCCAAGTCCTGGACGGTGGAGGCATGGCGTGCCCCCTCTGCTCTTCCTCTGGTGGTGGATGACCCGTTGGCGTTTCTTCCTATGCACCTTCCTGCCGCTGACCTGGTACTTGCGTTGGGGGAGAGACTGGCCGTCGCCCAACTCGTCCCCGAACTGGTGCGGCGGAGTGGCGCACGGGCGGTCATCGCCCCGGTGGATAATGTCGCCTGGCTGCCCGAGGGTCTGGCGCGGCAATTGGCCAACCAGTTAGCGCGGGGGGGAGTGGCATCCGCCTTCCCCAGGCCCTTTTGCTCTCTCGACGAAAGTGGGTATAATCTGCGCCAGCAGCGCGTCGCCTGCAGCGACCCCTGGATCGGCGAGTTTGCCCGTCATTTCGGCCGGCCGGTGTTTCGGATTGAGTGCGACGATCAGCAGATTGTGAAAGTCGAGGTGGGGCGGGACACGGCCTGTGGGTGTGCCCAGGCTGTGGCCCGCCAATTGGTCGGGGTGGACGTGCGGGAAGCCATCATTCAGACCGGCTTGTTTCACCACCACTACCCCTGCCTGGCAACGATGCGCGTGGACCCCGGCCTGGGGGAGCCGCTGATCCAGGCCTCGGGCAACTTCATGCGGCGAGCGGTGGAAGTCGAGATTGCGCCATATCTACCGCAGACAACTTACCTGGTGCCTGAGGGACATATTGAGACGTCGTGAATGCCCGGGGGACTTCCCCGGATCGAGTAAGCCATTTACAATCACATCAAGGAGGTAACAGAAATGCCTGTCAAGAGACTAAACCCCGTGCCCAGCGACATCGAGATCGCGCAGGCAGCCGAGTTGCTGCCAGCCATCGAAGTCGCAAAGTCATTGGGCCTCACGGAGGATGACCTGGACCTGCACGGCAAGTATAAAGCCAAGGTTCATCTGGACGTGTTGGAGAAGTTTGCCGACCGGCCCAATGCCAGGTACATTGACGTGACTGCCATCACGCCCACGCCGTTGGGGGAGGGCAAGACCGTCACCACTATCGGCGTCAGCCAAGGGTTGCACTACATCGGCAAGAAAGTCTTCACCTGCATCCGCCAGCCATCGCAGGGGCCGACCTTCGGTATCAAGGGTGGCGCAGCCGGTGGCGGCTATGCCCAGATTGTGCCGATGGAGGACTTTAACCTTCACCTGACCGGCGACATCCACGCGGTGGGCGCGGCCCACAACCTGCTGGCGGCTGCCATTGACAACAGGTTGGCGAAGGAAGCCAGGTGGAGCACTAGCTTTTTGGCGCGGGCGCTCTGCCCGGACGACGAGTATACGCCAAGTATGCGCAAGCGGTTGGAAAAACTGGGCATCAAATCGGAAAAGCCCTCCGACTTGAGCGACGAGGACAAGGAGCGCATGTTCCGCCTGAATATTGACCCCTACTCCATCCAGTGGCGGCGGGTGGTGGACGTGTCCGACGCGGCGCTGCGCAACATCATCATTGGCCTGGGCGCGGAAAACGACGGCCCCGTCCGCCAGGCGGGGTACGACATCACGGTGGCTTCCGAGATCATGGCCGCGCTGGCCCTGTGCAGCGACCTGGCCGACCTGCGCGAGCGTATGGGCCGTATCATCATCGGCACCAGCAAGAAGGGGGGAATGCGTTCGGTTGGGCGGGTGGAACCGATCACGGCCGAGGATCTGAATGTGGCTGGCGCGATGACGGTGTTGCTCAAGGAAGCCATCATGCCTAACCTGATGCAGACGCTGGCCGGCAGCCCTGCCTTTGTCCACTGCGGCCCCTTCGCCAACATCGCCCAGGGCAACTCCTCCATCGTGGCTGACAAGATCGCCCTCAAACTGGTGGGGCCGGATGGCTACGTGGTCACCGAGTCTGGCTTCGGGGCGGACTGCGGGATGGAGAAGTTCTTCAACATCAAGTGCCGCGTCTCCGGGCTGGTGCCCAACTGCGTGGTCATCGTGGCCTCTGTCCGTGCGCTCAAGATGCATGGCGGTGGCCCCAGGGTCGTCGCCGGCAAGCCGCTGGACAAGGCTTACAAGGAGGAGAACATCGAACTGCTCAAGAAGGGGCTGAGTAACCTGACCCAGCACGTCGAGAACGCCCGCAAGTTCGGCATTCCCGTGGTAGTGGCTATTAACCACTTCACCTTCGACACTGAGGCCGAGGTCGAGGTGGTTCGTCAGGCGGCTCTGGATGCCGGTGCCTCTGACGCCGTCCTCAGCGAGGTCTGGGCCAAGGGCGGCGAGGGCGGCGCGGCGCTGGCCAAGGCGGTAGTCAAGGCCTGCGAGGAGCCTTCCGATTTCAAATTCCTCTACTCCGACGACATGTCCATCAAGGAGAAGATTGAGACCATCGCCCACGAGATCTATCGCGCCGCTGCGGTGACGTACACACCCGAGGCAGAGGCCAGGATTAAACTTTTCACCGGCATGGGGCTCTCGCACCTGCCGCTCTGCATGGCCAAGACCCACCTCTCGTTCACCCACGATCCAGCGGTCAAGGGCACGCCGCGTGGCTGGACGTTGCCCATCACCGATGTGCGGGCCAGCGCCGGCGCCGGGTTCCTTTTCCCGCTGTGCGGCACCATGCGCACCATGCCCGGCCTGCCCACCCGGCCAGTCTTCACGGACATTGACATAGACCTGGAGACGGGGAAGGTGTTGGGGCTGTCGTAGAACACGGATTGGCAGGATTAACGGATGATAGATTGGGAAACTGGTAAATTGGTAGTCGGTCTCTGTTACCGATGCGCCAATCTACCAATGTACGTATCTTCTCAATGATCCGGGGTAACGTAGGTCGGATTGCCAATCCGACTTACTCTCGCCCCTACTTTTTGAGAAGATACCAATGTACCAACCTACCAATCTACCGATCACAATGGAGGTGACGATATGGAGAAGATAGTACTGGACTTACCTGCCCTCTGGGCCGACCATCACGTCCAGGCAGTGCGGGAGGTACTGGCCGGACTGGACGGCGTGGAAGACGTCTACGCCAGTTCGGGTTGGAAGCAGGCGCTCATTTCCTACGACCCCGGCAAGATCGAGCCGGCGACGATAGAGGAAGCGCTAGCCGGCGCTGGCTACCCGGTCGGCGAGGGGGCCCCCCCCATCCTGGCGCAGGCTGGCCTGCGTTTCAAGGACCCGGCCTGGAATGTGCTGGGCATGCGCGTGACCGAGACGAACCGCACCGACCTCGAGATGTCCGGCGAGTTCCGGCGGTACTGAGGACGTGAAACGTGATGCTTGATTCGCGTTTTACGTTTTAACGTTACGTTTCACGTTTCACGTTTTACTCAGCCATGGTCTGAGCGGCTGAAACCGCATCCAGGATTAGGCTGGAAATAAGGAGATTATGAACATGGCAAAGAAGAAAGCACGAACTCCACAGGAGTGGAGTGCAGACCCGGCTGCGGTCGAGATACTGTGCTGGGCCGAAGAGGAAGGATATGGGACAGCCTTCTCCCGCGCCGACGCTCTGGCCCCCTGTCCCATCGGTGCAAAAGGGCTCTGCTGCAAGAACTGTTCCATGGGCCCCTGCCGCCTGACGAAGGAGGGGGCGACCGGCGTGTGTGGCGCGACGCAGGCGACGGTCGCGGCCCGTAATTTCGCCCGCATGGTGGCGGGCGGCGCGGCGGCCCACTCCGACCACGGGCGCGACCTGGCGCTCACGCTCAAGGCCGCCGTCGAGGGAGATGCGCCCGACTATGGTGTGCGCGATCCCTTCAAACTGAAGGAAATGGCGAAACATCTAGGCCTTCCCACGGATGGGCGACCGCTCGACGAACTGGCGCTGGCCGTGGCCGAGGCCGCGCTGGCCGAGTTCGGCAAGCAGGAAGGGGAAGTCGCCTGCATCAAGCGAGCGCCGCCAAAGCGACAGCAGATTTGGCGCGATCAGAAGGTCGCACCACGCGGCATTGACCGCGAGATCGTCGAGATCATGCACCGTACCCACGTCGGCAACGACCAGGACGCGGAGCACATCCTCAACCAGGCATTGCGCTGCGCCATCGGCGATGGCTGGGGTGGCTCGATGCTGGCCACCGACCTCTCCGATGTCCTCTTCGGTACCCCCAGCCCCGTCGTCGCACGATCCAACCTGGGTGTGTTGAAAGAGGACGAGGTCAACATCATAATCCACGGCCACGAGCCGACGCTTTCCGAGATGATCGTGGCAGCGGTGCAGGACCCTGAATTAATCGAGTACGCCAGGAGCAAGGGGGCGGCGGGCATCAATCTGGTCGGTCTCTGCTGTACTGCCAACGAGACGCTCATGCGCCAGGGCGTGCCGCTGGGCGGCAATTTCCTGCAGCAAGAGTTAGCCATCCTGACCGGTGCAGTCGAGGCGATGGTGGTGGACATCCAGTGCATCATGCAGGGATTGGCGGTCCTGGCCGACCGGTTCCACACTGAACTGATCACCACTTCCCCCAAGGCGAAGATCACCGGCGCGACGCACATCGAGTTCGACGAGCACCGCGCTATGGAGATCGCCAGGGAGATCGTGCGGCGGGGGATTGACCGTTTCCCCAACCGGGGCGAGGCCCGCATCCCTGACATAACCGGCAAACTGGTGCCCGGCTTCTCCCACGAGTACATCAACTACGCGCTGGGCGGCCTCTATCGCGGTTCCTTCCGCCCGCTGAACGACGCTATTATGGTGGGCCGTGTCCGTGGCGTGGTGGGGAACGTTGGCTGCAACAACGCGCGCGTGCAGCACGACTCGCTCCATCGCTACCTGGTCAGGGAGTTCATCAAGAATGACGTACTGGTGGTGGAGACCGGCTGCGCGGCCATCGCCAGCGCCAAGGATGGCAGCATGCTGGGTGAGGCGCTGGAGTTCGCCGGGCCGGGGTTGCGCGAAATCTGTGAGACGACTGGCATTCCGCCGGTGCTCCACGTGGGCTCCTGCGTGGACAACTCCCGCATCCTGACGGTTCTCAGCGAGATAGCGACCGAGACCGGGCTGGGCGAGGACATCGCCGACATCCCGGCCGTCGGGCTGGCGCCAGAGTGGATGAGCGAGAAGGCTATCTCCATCGCCACCTACTGCGTCGCCTCCGGGGTCTACGTCATCATGGGCGTCACCAACCCGGTGAGCGGGTGTGAAGAAGTGTTGCGCATCCTGAGCGAGGGCTGGGAGCAGAAGATCGGCGGTAAACTGGAGTTCATCACCGACCCGGAGGAGATCCTGCGCAAGTCTCTGGAGCACATTGACAAGAAACGGGCTGCGCTGGGTCTGCCTGAATACGACCCCAGCAAGTGGGGCAAGAGCGGTGACTGGCGCATGCCGGAACTGCTGGCGTTGCCGTTTGAAGAGCGCATCGAAGCGGTCTACGGTGTAGGAGGCAAATGAAATGTCAAGATACATCGCTACACGAGCAATCCGTGGCGCAAACGGTATCGTCGCTGAGGCAGATGTGCTTCTGGAAAAGGCCATTGCCGAGAAGGGGGCCGATTGCGCAGTCACTTTCCCCAATACGGCCTACTATCTGCCGGTCATCTACGGCATGCTTGGGCGCGAGGTCACCGCTTTGGGCGATCTGAAGCCGGTGTTGGAGCATGCCCGCAAGTTGCTGCACCCGGTGCCCAGCAAGCGGCTGTGGACGCCCTACCTGGGCGAGACGCTTGACTCCGGCATGGCCACGCTCCTGGCCGAGGAGACCATCGAGGGCGTGCGGTTCGCCCTGGGGCAGCAGCCGGAGCCATACCCGGGGTTTCACCTGGCTGGTGGAACCTCGTTCACCAGCCCGGAGTTCGGGGGCGAGGCTGGGGACGGCCATCTCAACGGCCCCATTGACGACATCCAGTTGCGTTCCTGGGGTATCCAGTTGGTGGATGGCCGTATGCCGGGCTTTGCCGCCGTCATCGGGGCGGCGCGCACGAACGAGGCTGCGGTCAGCATCGTGCGCGAGTTGCAGCGCCGCAACATCCTCATCTTCCTCTCCGGCAACGTCAACGGGCGCTGTATCATTGACCAGTTGCAGGAGGAAGGGGTGGAGATGGGGTACGATACCTACATCGTGCCCTTCGGCACCGACACCATCTCTGCCATCTACGCAGCCGGCTTCGCCACCCGGTCGGCGCTGACCTTCGGCGGCATGAAGGGCGGCCAGTGGCGCGACATCCTGCTCTACAACAAATTCCGCGTCTTCGCCTTCGCGCTGGTGCTGGGCGAGTTGGACGACCTCAAGTATGCCACCGGCGCCGGCGTGCTCTCCTATGGCTTCCCGGCCATCGCCGACACCGTCGTGCCCGAGATTCTGCCCACCGGCGTGACGCGTTACGAGCACATCATCTCGATGCCGTGGAACGAGATCGAGGCGGAGGACGACGCGGAGCGAGCCGCCAAACTGGTGCAGCGCTGCATCGAGGTGCGCGGCGTCAAGATCAAGATCACCGAGGTACCCATCCCTATACCTTACGGCTCCGCCTTCGAGGGCGAGGTCGTGCGCCGGGCCGACATGCGGGTCGAGTTTGGCGGCAAGCACAGCCGTGCCTGGGAGTACCTGCGCATGGTGCCGATGGAGGAGGTGGAGGACGGCAAGATCGAGATCATTGGCTCCGACGGCGCCGGCTTCGAAGACGTGGAGGTTGGCGGCTCGATGGACGTGGGCTTCCTGGTGGAGGTGGCCGGCCGCAAGATGCAGGAGGACTTCGAGCCGGTGCTGGAGCGCCAGTTCCATTACTTCGTCAACGCTGCCTCCGGCATCCAGCACATCGGCCAGCGTGACATCACCTGGATTCGCATCAGCAAGACCGCGGCCGACAAGGGGTTCAATCTCAAGCACTTCGGTGACATCCTCTACGCCAGGTTCCACGCCGACTTCGGCGCCATCGTGGACAAGGTACAGGTGAAGATCATCACCGACCGGAACTTGCACGCCGAGTGGCTGGAGAAGGCACGGGTGGCCTACGACTTCCGCAACCGGCGCGTGGCCGATCTGACCGACGAGGCGGTAGATACCTTCTACTCCTGCATCCTGTGCCAGTCTTTCGCACCCAACCACGTCTGCGTCGTCAGCCCGCAGCGGCTGGGGCTGTGCGGGGCCTACAACTGGCTAGACTGCAAGGCTTCCTACCAGATCAACCCCACCGGCCCCAACCAGCCGATCAAGAAGGGCACTTGTACGGACCCGGACAAGGGTTACTTCACCGGCATCAATGAGTACGCGCGGTCGGCCTCTCACGGGACAGTGGAAGATGTGGCGATGTACTCCATTATGGAGAACCCGATGACGGCGTGTGGCTGCTTCGAGTGCATCATGATGGTCGTCCCCGAGGCGAACGGCTTCATGGTTGTCAGCCGGGAGGATCCCAGCATGACGCCGGCCGGGATGACCTTCTCGACGCTGGCCGGCATGTGCGGCGGCGGCATCCAGACGCCGGGTGTCATGGGCATCGGCAAGTACTACCTCATCAGCCCCAAGTTTATCCCCGCCGATGGTGGCCTTAAACGCATTGTCTGGATGTCCTCCTTCCTCAAGGAGAGCATGGCCGAAGAGTTTAAGGTGGCCTGCGAGCGGGAGGGCGACCCGGACTTGCTGGATAAGATCGCCGACGAGACCGTATGCACCGACGTGGAAGGTTTGCTCCCCTTCCTGGAGGAGAAGGGGCATCCGGCACTGACGATGCCGCCGCTTTTCTAATACTCTACCACGCTGATTTTGACAACCTGTCATTCTGAGGAGCGAAGCGACGAAGAATCTCGTTGTTGGTGAACAAGCGTTCTCCTGTGCAAAGAACGAGATTCTTTGCCTCCGCTACGCTCCGGCTCAGAATGACAACCTATCACATTCACTGTGGTGAGGTACTAGCGGGAACGAATGTAGGAGGCAAGGAATGGCTAAATTCGTGCGCGACCTGATGCGACGGGGGGTGATTACGTGTCACACCGACACCCTGCTGCCGGAGGTGGCCAGGCGCATGGCCGAGAACAAGATCACGGCGATGGTTGTCGTTGACGAAGGTGGCGAAGTCTGCGGCATCATCTCTCGCGAGGACCTGGTTGAGGTCTACAACCAGGACTATGAGAAAATGGTGGCCGAGGACGTGATGAGTTCCGACGTGGCGACGATCATCCCTGATATTCCGGTGGAGGCTGCAGCCCTTATCATGCTGGACAGGGGCGTCTCTCGTCTCGTCATTATGCACGAAAGGCCCGCCACGCAGCGCCCGGTGGGTATCCTCTCGATGAGCGACATCGTGCGCGATATGGCGGAGTAGGGAAGGGGCAGCCGGTCGAAGCTCCGGGGGCCGTCGCGCCTGGTGGCGGCCCCCGCTCCTTGCGTCTTGTGAGGAATGTCATGCGCCGGGTGCTACGGCTATTACTTGACTATCAGTCAGTTAAGGATTATCATTACAGCCGAGGCTGGTAATTACCCAGCGGAGCTTCGCTTCAAACCGACAAATCAGATAGGACGCAGATTCACGCAGATTTTCGCAGATGAAAAACAAAAATCAGCGTGGATCAGCGTTAATCTGCGTCCAGAATTTTGACTCGTTTGTAAAGAAATTCGGGCTTCAAGGAGTTCAGCCTGCCCATGATGTGTCATTCCGAGGAGCGAAGCGACAAGGAATCTCGCTTGGGAGGTGTCGAGCTTTCGCCGGCAATGAGATTCTTCGCTCCCTTCGGTCGCTCAGAATGACAATGGCTGAGTAGTCACCAAGGCTGATGGTGGTTGAAGAGTACCTTGAACTAAAACAAGCAATCTAAGGAGGACTCTATATGCCTGTCACAGTTGAGATTCCGATCGAGAAGTGGAGGGGGAAGGTGCGGGAGGTGACGCTGGGCGCGACGCCTGACGATGGCGGTACCCGCAGCCACACCGTCACTGTCGGTGGCGAGACGACGCTGCCCTTCCTACACTTCGAGGGTGAGATCCCCAACTCGCCGCGCATCGCCATCGAGATCGCGAGTCGGCGGCCCGACGACTGGTCGCCGCTGTTGATGGAGGCCTGGGGTGACGTGGTGGACGACCCGGCGACCTGGGCCAAAGCGGCTGAGGAGGCCGGCGCAGACCTGATTCTGTTGCAACTCAGCCTGACAAAGGATGGCGACACACCGACGACGGCGGCCGATGCCCGCGCTGCTACCCGCGCCGTGCTGGAGGCGGTCGGGATGCCAATCCTGGTCTTCGGCCCTGGTCAGGTAGATGCCGACAACGAACTCCTGGTGGCTGTGGCCGAGGAGGCGGCTGGGGAGCGAATTGTGTTGGGCCTCTGCGAGGAGAAGAATTACCGCACCATCGTCGCGGCGGCGCTGGCCCACGGCCACCTGGTGAACTCCTGCACGCCGATGGACGTCAACCTGTCCAAGCAATTAGTCATCCTGATCTCCGATATGGGATTGCCGCTGGAGCGTATTCTGATGGACCCCACGACGGCTGGCCTGGGCTACGGGATAGAGTACGGCTACTCGGTGATGGAGCGGCTGCGCATCGCGGCGCTCCAGGGCGATAAGATGACCCAATTGCCCATGCTGGTCACCCCTGGCTACGAGGCCTGGCGGCAGAAAGAAGCCAAGGTCGGCGAGGGGGTGCCGGATGCTTGGGGCGACTGGCACGAGCGGGCAGTCCTGTGGGAGACAATGACGGCGACCGCTCTCGTCGAGTCAGGGGCCGACATCCTCGTTATGCGCCACCCGGAGACGGTGAAGCGGGTGGAAGCGTTTATCGAGAAACTGATGGGGAAGTAGGGGGATAAAATGGCTTTAAGCGGACTGCAAATCTACAAACTTTTGCCGCGAACTAACTGTAAAGAGTGCGGCTATCCCACCTGTCTGGCTTTCGCCATGAAGTTGGCGGCCAAGCAGGCGGAACTTGCTGCCTGCCCCTACGTCTCTGAGGAGGCGAAGGCACAACTGGCGGCCGCTGCCGCTCCACCCATCCGGCTGGTCACAGTGAAGGGGCCGGGGCACAAGGTCGAGGTTGGCAACGAGACCATCCTCTTCCGCCACGAGAAGACCTTCTATCACAAGGCTGGTCTCTTCGTGCGCGTCCATGACACGATGCCAGCGGGTGAGTTGAGGGCAGCAGTGCAGGCGGCTATGGGCTTCGGCGTGGATTACGTCGGGATGGACTTGTTCCTGGACGGCATCGCAGTCGAGGTGGCCTCCGGCGACGCGGGCACTTTCGCGTCAGCGGTACAGACTGTTCAGGAAGCGACCGACCGGCCACTTATCCTCATCGCTGAGGCCCCCGCTGTCATGGAGGCGGGGGTGAAGGCGGCTGAAGGGGCGACGCCGCTTCTCTACGCTGCTACTTCCGACAACTGGGAGACGATGGCGGCACTGGCGAAGAAGGCGCAGGCTCCGCTGGCCGTGCGCACCCCCCCCCTCCCAGGGGGGGATGGGGGGGGTGGTCTGAGCGACCTGGCCGAGATGACGGAGCAAATCAAGGGCAAAGGCGTGCAGGACATGGTGCTGGACCCCGGCGTGCGCGATCCCATCGGCACGCTGGTCACGTTGACGCAACTACGTCGCCTGGCCCTTAAGAAGAACTTCCGCCCGCTGGGTTATCCCATCATTACCTTCCCCGGCGAGGGCGCAGCCGACCGGACGGAGGAGGTCATGCTGGCCGGCCAACACGTCGCCAAGTATGGTGGCTTCGTCGTGCTCGACCACTTCACGCCGGCCTCGGCCTATGCGCTGCTGGTGCTGCGGGAGAACATCTACACCAACCCGCAGGAACCGATCCAGGTGCAGCCGGGCATTTACGAGATCAACGATCCCAAGCCAGACTCACCGCTTATGGTGACGACCAACTTCTCTATTACCTATTTCTCCGTGGCTAACGAGATTGACGGAAGTGGGATGCCGAGCTGGCTGCTGGTGGCCGATGCGGAAGGCATGAGCGTCCTGACTGCCTGGGCGGCCGGCAAGTTCGACGCCGAGCGCATCGCCAAATCGGTCAAGACGACCGGCATTGAGGGGAAGATCAGCCATCGCAAACTGATCATCCCCGGTCACGTGGCGGTCCTGATGGGTGAACTGGAGGAGGAACTTCCGGGCTGGGAGATCCAGGTCGGGCCGCGCGAGGCGGTGGATCTGACTGGATACCTGAAACTATGGAGTCCATAGCCGTTAGCCGACAGCCACCAACTGCCAACTGCTGACTGCTAATGGCTGATTGCTGCGATGACAATGTGTAAGGTCCGCTTCCTGCCCCTCGACCGCGAGGTAGAGGTCCCTGCCGGGGCGTTGATCGGCGACGCTGCCCAGCAGGCTGGGGTAGCGCTCAATATGCCATGCGGTGGCCAGGGGCGCTGCGGCCGCTGCGCGGTCGTCGTCCAGGAGGGCAAGGTTCGGCGGCGTACCACGCAGCGCCTCTCCCCTGCGGACGTGGAAGCCGGTTATGCCCTGGCCTGCCAGACGGTCGTCGAGGGGGACGTTGTCGTTCTCGTGCCGCCGCAGGAGAAGATCGAGCGGCGGCTGAAGGAGAGCAAGCGAGCGGCAAAGGTCGTGTTGCCCTTTCCATACGATCTGCACGATCAGCCGCTGCGCAAGTACACCGTCACTCTGGAGCCGCCCTCCCTGCAAGACCAGACCGACGACTGGTCTCGCCTGCAGCGGGAACTGGCCCGCCGCTACGATCTGCGGGGATTGCAGGCTTCCCTGCCGGTGCTGCGTAAACTGGGCCAGGCGCTGCGAGAGGGGGAATGGACGGTCACGGTGGTGGTCGAACTGGACGCCTGGGACTGCCCCGATGGTCCGCCCCGCTTGATAGACGTCCTGGCTGGGGAGCACCTGGAGAGCCTGTGGGCGGTGGTGATTGACATCGGCACGACCAGCAATGTGGTCTGGCTGGTGGACCTGATCGGCGGTGAGGTGATGGCCCAGGCGGTCGACTACAATGGCCAGATCGCCAGAGGCGAGGACGTCATCTCCCGCATCATCTACGCCTCCAAGGGGAACGGCCTGCAGGAACTGCAGCGGCTGGTGGTGGAGACCTTCAACCGTCTCCTGAAGAAGGCGGCCAGGGAGCGGTCCATCAGCACCGACGAAATCTACAAGGCGGTGGTGGCCGGCAACAGCACGATGATCCACCTCTTCGCCGGCATCTGCCCGGAGTCCATCCGCCTGATGCCCTTCACTACCGCCGTCAACCAGTTACCCCGCTTCTCGGCCCGGGAAGTTGGCCTGGGGATCAATCCCGAGGCGACGGTGGACTGCCTGCCCGGCATCGCCTCCTACGTGGGGGCCGACATCACGTCGGGCGTGGTCAGTTCCGGGATGTGTAGCACGGAGGAACTGACGCTGTTCGTGGACATCGGGACCAACGGGGAGATGGTGCTGGGGGATTGTACCTGGCTCGTCGCCTGCTCCTGCTCCGCCGGGCCTGCCTTCGAGGGGGCCGGGGTGGTGCATGGGATGCGCGCCACGGCGGGGGCCATTGAGGAGGTGTGGATCAAAGATCGAATAGCGAATAGCGAATGGCGAATGGCGAATGGCGGATCGGAGGCTTACGAGGCTACTTATCGTGTCATCGGCGACGAGAAGCCCCGGGGCATCTGCGGCTCCGGGCTGATCTCTTTGCTGGCGGAGATGTTCGTCACCGGGGTGATTGACAAGGGTGGCAATGTCAATCTGAATCTGCCCACGAAGCGGGTGCGGGAGGGAAAGCATGGTCCGGAGTACGTGGTGGCCTGGGCCAACGAGACCGCCATTGGTGAAGACATCGTCATCACGGCGGTGGACGTTGACAACCTGATGCGGGCCAAGGCGGCTATCTACGCCGGGTTCTCCGTCCTGGCCCGCAGCGTGGGGCTGAGCCTGAGCGACGCGAGTCAGGTGCTCATCGGCGGGGCCTTCGGTCAGTACATCAACGTGGAGAAGGCGGTCCAGATCGGCATGCTGCCGGACATGCCCTACGACCGCTTTCACTTCCTGGGCAACACCTCGGTGCGGGGGGCGTACATGGCGCTCCTTTCGCGGGAGATGCGCCAGCGCGTGACCGAGGTGGCGAAGATGATGACCTATCTGGAACTCTCAGCCGACAACACCTTCTTCGACGAGTTCAACGCCGCGCTGTTCCTGCCGCACACAGATATGACCATGTTCCCGTCGGTAGCGGCGCTCCTGAGTGAGGACGGGGGGGCGGGATGACCGTGGCCGTGGCCCTGGCTGGCAAAGGCGGCACTGGCAAGACAACCATCGCCGCGCTTCTCATCCGTTACCTGGTTGAGGAGCACAGCGGCTCCATCCTGGCCATTGACGCTGATCCATCCAGCAACCTCAACCTGGTGCTGGGGATGGAGGTGGGCCAGACGGTCGGCGATATCCGCGAGGGCATGCTGGACATGGTGCAGTCCAGCGGCGCGCTGGCTGGCTCGATGCCCGGCGGGATGAGTAAGCAGGAGTACTTAGATTACCAGATACAGATGGCGTTGGTCGAGGACGACCGGGTGGACCTGTTGGCGATGGGGCGGCCCGAGGGCCCTGGCTGCTACTGCGCGGCCAATCAGATGCTGCGCGTCATTCTGGATCGCATCGCGGCCAATTACGATTATGTGGTGATGGACAACGAGGCCGGGATGGAGCACCTCAGCCGCCGCACCACCCGCGATGTGGACGTCCTGCTGCTGGTGACAGACCCCACGCAACGGGGCCTCATCGCCGCGCAGCGTATGCATGAGATGGTGCCCGAACTGAAGATTGGCGTGGGTCATGTGTACCTGGTCGTCAACCGGCTGCGGAACCTCTCCCCCGGCCCCTCCTCTCGCAGGGGGGCCGTGTCTGCTGACAGGCAGGGGGAGATGCCCGCGCCGTTGGTCGAGGCCATCGCGCGGACCGGGCTGGAGTTGGTGGGAACGGTGCCCGACGATTCGACGATGGCCGAGTTCGAGTTCACCGGCCGTCCGTTGGTGGAACTGCCGGCGGAAACGGCCGTCTATCGGGCCGTGCGGGAGATCGCGAAGAGGGTGGTGGGATAGAGGGGCTTGCCGGTGTGTGGTGTTTATGCTACAATTGTAGTATAAACACTACAGTAGGGAGGTTTGAGATGAGATTCCATAGGCCCCTTGACCACGTTCTGGGAACAAAATCCAAAGTCGCCGTGCTGAGACACCTGGTACAGAATGACTTGGAACAGAGCGGGCGGGAGATAGCGCGGGCCATTGGTTTATCGCCCAAGCCATTGAACGAAGTGCTGGCCCAGTTGACAGACGAAGGGCTGCTGCTGCAGCGCAACATAGGCCGTGTGTATCTCTTTCGGCTGAACCGCAACAACCGGCTCGTGGCGGAACTCGTCGTTCCTCTGTTTGAAGGTGAGAAGGAACTGCTAAATCGGGCGCTCACCGAAGTGTTCGAGAATGTGCCTGACATCCTGTCGGTCATTTTGTACGGCAGCGTGAGCCGGGGGGAGGAAGGGCCGTTCAGCGACATTGATCTTCTGGTTGTGACCGATGACGGAGCCCAGGCAGAGGAGATACTGGAAGAGAGAGCTGTGGCTTTCTTGAGGCGGTATGGCAACTTACTCTCATTTATCGTGATGTCCTCTGACGAGTTCCGCCAGGACTATCGGGAAGGAGACGATTTTCTGCGCGAGGTTCTGAGTACGGACCGGGTAATCACCGGCCGGTCTCCGTGGGATGTATTGCATGGCACCGATTAAAGTCCCTACCGCTGCCATCTCCAGAACAAAGTGCGTCCATTACTGGCGCAATGCTGAAGAGTGCTTTGCTGGGATGCATGACGCCGAGTTGCATCAGCGATGGCATCTCAGAGTGCCGCGCGCGGAGAATCAGTGAAGCCGATGCCCACCAGTTGATGAAGCAGGTGGAGCGTTTCTATGAATGGGTACGTAGTAAGATTGGTCAATAGGAGGTAATCAGAATGTACATAATTGCCGAGAACATCCAAATCATTTCCCCTCGGGTCAAGCGGGCCATTGCCGAGCGGGACGCGGAGTTCTTCCAGGACCTGGCAGTGCGCATGGTGGACGCCGGGGCGGACGCGGTAGACCTCAACATCGGCCCGCAGAAGAAGCACGGTCACGAGATTCTGCCCTGGTTGGTTGAGGTCGTCGAGGAGGTGGTGGACGTGCCGCTGTGCTTCGATACCACCAACCTGACGGCCATCGAAGCGGCCTGCGAGACGGTGAGCAAGGCGCAGCCTATCATCAACTCCACCGACGCACGGGCCGAGCGGTTGGCGACTGTGCCCGCCGTGGCCAAGAAATTCAACACGCGCCTCATCGCGCTGACGATGGGGAAGGGCATGATCCCGGTCAGCGCTGGCGAGCGGGTGAGCATCGCGCTGGAGCGACTCATCCCGTACATGCTGGAGATTGACTTCCCCATCAGCGACCTGATCATTGACCCGCTGGTGCTGACCGTCTCCGGTACCCAGGAGTACTGCCCGGAGTGCATCGAGGCGGTGCACACGCTTAAGTACGCCTGGGATCCGCCACCGCTGACCAATGGGGGTGTCTCCAATGTCTCCAACGGCGTGCCGGCCGAATTTCGTCCGCTGCTCAACCGCGTCTACATGGTCATGCTGATGGGGGCTGGGATTGACATGGTGATCGCCAACCCACTTGACAAAAGCATGAGAGAGTTCATCCGTGTCGTAGAGGAGCGGGACGAGAGTACTCCCGCCGGTCGGCTGCTGGTTAAACTCTACGACCGGGTGGCGGCGACGGAGGAGTTGCAGCCCGAGGACGTGGACATGTCGGACCCGCAGCAGGCGGACATCTGGAAGACGGTGCAGATACTGCTGAACAAGGTCATCTATACGGCTTCGTACCTGCGGTTATAGCCGATTTTAGTCACGCAGTCACTTAGTCATTTAGTCACGTAGTCGCATAATCCGACTACACGACTACACGACTACACGACTACACGACTACACGACTACCCGACTATCTGACTACACGACTACCCGACTAAAGGAGAGATATGACAGCACAACTGATTGACGGCAAGGCGATGGCGGCCACGATCCACGAGGAGATCAAGGCCGAGGTTGAGTGGCTTAAGACAAAGCAGGCAATTGTGCCGGGGCTGGCGACGGTGCTGGTGGGCGAAAACCCCGCCTCCCAGTCCTACGTGCGCTCCAAGCAGAAGCGCTGTGCCGAGGTGGGCATTCGTTCTTTTGGCCACACGCTGCCGGCGAGCGCCACCCAGGAGGAGGTTGAGGGGCTGGTGGCGGAGTTGAGCGATAACCCGGAGGTGCATGGCATCCTGGTGCAGTTGCCGCTGCCGAAGCACCTGGACGAGGAGGCGGTCCTGGGTGCCATCGGGCTGGAGAAGGACGTGGACGGCTTCCACCCGGTCAA
>DAOUEC010000156.1:0-38317 GCA_034430655.1 Anaerolineae bacterium | reverse complement strand
GATTCCAGAGTGCCAGATTCCAGAGTGACCAGAGGTCAGAGGCGGACGGGGGACGCCACGACCCGAATACCGGCGTGGTCCCAGTGGCCGTACGGGAAGTCCCCATAGCGGCAGGCGCAGCGGACGAACCTCGCCCCACCGTTGAACGCGCCCCCACGCAACACCCGGCGGCCCTCCGCTTCCAGGTTCTCCCGCCCGTCGCCTGGATCGTAGGGATAGGATTCATACAGGCTGCTGCACCACTCCCAGACGTTGCCGGCCATATCCAGCGCCCCGTAGGGGCTGGCTCCATCGGGATATTGGCCCACCGGCGTCGTTTCGCCGGGACCACTCTCGCGGGTGTTGCACTTCGCCGGGTCGAATTCGTTCCCCCAGGGGTACTGCCGCCCGTCACTGCCCCGAGCCGCCTTCTCCCACTCCGCCTCCGTCGGCAAGCGGAACGGCCGGCCCGTCTCCTGGCTCAGCCAGCGGCAGTAGGCCACCGCGTCACGCCAGATGACGTTGACAACGGGGTGATCCCCCTTGCCAGGCGGGTACTCGTCCCCATCCCAGCCTTCGGGCGGACGGTAGCCGGCCCCGCGCACGAAGGCCTGGTACTCCCGGTTCGTCACCGGGTACTTACCGATCTCGAAGGCCGGCAGGTTCACCTGGTGCTGCGGCACCTCTCGCTCGTACCACTCCGCCTTGCCCCCGTACTTCTTGACCAACGCGGGGACGTCCTTGCCCCGCGTGCCCATCGTGAACGGGCCAGGGGGCACGGACACCATCTCCGGGACAGGGACAGTCGCTTTCCGCTCCGGTTCAGGGGGCGGCTCGGCGGTGGCGCGGGTCAGATAGATGTAGTCGCGCAGTTGCCCGGGAGGCACGTCAGTGAAGTAGGCGTCGGGCTTCCCCTCGTCGGGCAGGGTAAAGAGTTGGCGCAGGGCGTGGCGGGTCACGAAGGGCTCCAACGCCTTTTCGATGCGCGGCCGGGCCTCTGCCGCAGCCATCTCTTCCGCCGCCTCTGGCCGCTCCCGGCCCACCAGTTCGGCCCGGCGGGCCGCCTGCTCCTCCTCGCGCCGTTTCTCCTCGCGGAAGTAGACCTCCAGCCGGGCCAGCCGCTCCGGCTCCTCGATCAACAACTGATACAAGTCGCTGTACCGCTGCTGGATGACGACCACCTTCGCCAGCAACACGGGACGGATCACCCCCGGCGCTTTCCCCCGCTTGAGCGCCAGGTTCCACAGGAGCAGGAACACGTTCAGGCAGCGCTTGATCTTGCGCGGGTTCCGCTCCACCCCCAGCGCGAAGACGTCCACGCAGCGATCGTCGTCCTCCGGGAACTGCTTCATCGTCTCGCGGATGAAGGTCGCCACCTGGCCCGCCTCCACCGGCGGCAGGATGAAAGGCAGTTGCACGATCTTCTCCAGGTAGTCGGCTCCCCTGATGACCGGCAGTTGCCGCGTCTCCTCCCCCTCGACGCCCAGCGCCCGTTGCAGTTCCCGGTACCTGACCTGGATGCCCCGCTCGATCACCTCCCGGTCCACACCGATGACGAAGACGCAGCCCTCTACGTCGAGGAAGAGTTTGATCGCCTCCAGCACCTCGATGGCCTTCTCCGGCAGGCAGCGGTCCAGGTCATCCACGAAGATGACCAGCCGCCGCTTGTGCGCCACGATGTACTCGGCGATCAGCGTCCGAAAATCGTGCTGGAACTGCGCCAGGAAGCGCACCTGGTCGCGGTGGACGGCGATCTTCTGCCGCTGCACGGCGTCGAAGAGGGCATCGAGAGCGCCTTTGGCCGCCTCACCCTGAGCCGCCTTCACGAACTCGGCCAGAAAACCGATGCCTGGCACGAAGGGCAGCACCAGCCGCCCGGCCAGTTTGACCCCCGCCTTAGCCAACTCGGCCTTGTCCACCTCAACGCGGCCCAGTTCTTCCCGCTCCACCTCGCGGTAGAGGCTGGCGGCCATGTCGTCGAGCCTCTGGACGATCTTCTCGCGCTCCTCCTCAGAGTAAGGAGATTCCCCGCCGTCAGTCCGCACATCGTGCTCCGAGGTCGGGCGGCCCTCGGCCACAGCCCGCACCGCCTCCAGCACGCGCATCAGCAGCGCCCGCCACAGTTCCCGCTCCTTGTCGTACTTCCAGGCGTCGAACCAGATAGTGTGTGCCTTCAGCCTCCGCCTGCGGCGCGACTGCTTGATCAGCGCCATCTCGATCATGCGCATCAGGCTGGTCTTGCCCGTGCCCCAGGTGCCGAAGACGCCCACGGTGATAGGCGTGGCCGTGTTCCTGCCGCCTATGATGCCCGCCAACGTCGCCGCCGAGGCCTCAAAATCGAGGTGGTCTTTCGTCGTGGGCAGGTCCGGGAGAACCGCTGTCGCCATTACACACCCCCTGCTCTTCGTGCAGACCAACTGTACACCAGCCCCGCCCCCCTGTCAAACGCAGAGTGCCCGAACTGTCAACGGATTCAGGGATCGGATTGAACGAATTCAGGCCCGGACCAGGCGGGGGAAATCTTGCCGGATAGGAGGATGTCCGTTCAATCCGTTCCAGAAATCCGTTGACAGCATTTCCCGCATAACCTCCAACTCGTTCTAGCCACACTCGAATGAGAAGGCCCGCCCCCATCCAGGAGCGAGCCCCTCCCGCCCCTTATGCCCCCCTCCCCCTTGTCCCCTCGTCTCCCTGTCCCCTTGTCCCCCTGTCTCCTTGTCCCCTTGTCCCCTCGTCCCCCCGTCACCTTGTCCCCTTCCCCCTCTGGTGCGCCTCAATAATCGCCTGCGCCAGGTGCGCTGGCACCTCCTCGTAATAATCAAACTCCATTGAGAAGATACCTCGCCCCTGCGTCAGACTGCGCAGGTCGGTGGCATACCGCTGCATCTCCGCCAGCGGCACCAGCGCCGTGATGATGCTCTTGCCGCCGCGCTGGTCCATCCCCTGCACCCGCGCCCGCTTCGTGTTCAGATCGCCCATGATATCGCCGGTGTACTCCTCCGGCACGGTGATGGCAATGCGGTAGATGGGCTCCAGCAGCACCGGCCCGGCCTCCAGCATCACCTTCTTGAACACCTCCCGCCCGGCAATCTGGAAGGCAATGTCCTTGGAGTCCACCGGGTGCTCCTTGCCGTCGTAGACCGCCGCCCTGACGTCCACCACCGGGTAGCCGGCGATCACTCCCTGCTCCATAGCCTGCTTGACGCCCTTTTCGATGGAACCCTCGAAGGAGCGCGAAACGGCCATACCCCGGATCTCCCATTCATATTCGAATCCAGTGCCTCGGGGCAATGGCTTCAGTCGCACGTGCACCTCGGCGAACTGGCCCGCGCCGCCGGTCTGCTTCTTGTGCCGGTACTGGTCGGCGTGAACGCGGGTGATCGTCTCGCGGTAGGGCACCCTGGGGGTCGCGGTCTCGACGCCGACGCCGAAGCGGTTCTCCATCCGGCGCACGGCGATGTCCACATGAGCATCCCCCATCCCCTCCAGGATCATCTGCCGCGTGCTGGCCTCCTGGTGCCAGCGCAGCGTGAGGTCCTCCTCGCAGATGCGGGTCAGCGTGGGGCCCAATTTGGCCTGGTCGGCCTTGCTCCTGGGACTGACGGCCACGGCGAAAAGGGGGGATGGGAACACCGGACCGGACAGGCTCACGGAGTGGCCCTTGTCACACAGCGTATCGCCGGTGAGCGTGTGGGTCAACTTGGCCACCGCACCGATGTCGCCAGCGTGCATGGACGGCACCGGGATTTGCTCCTTGCCGCGCATGACGTAGAGTTGGCCCAGCCGCTCCTCTTCCTCGGCCCGGCTGTTGTAGACGCGGCTATCCGATTGCATCATCCCGCCGTAGACGCGGAAATAGGTCAGTTTGCCCACGAAGGGGTCGGCAGTCGTCTTGAAGACCAGCACCGCCAGCGGGGCCAGTTCGTTGGGCTCGATCTGTTCCTCGCCCGCGGCCGTGAGTGCCGTGATTGCCCCCCTGTCAATCGGGGAGGGGGCGTAGGCGGCCAGCGCATCCAGCAGCGCTCGCGTGCCCAGGTTCGCCGTCGCCGCCGTCACCAGCACCGGTATGACCGTCCCGTTGAGGATCGCAGCGCGCAGGCCCCGCCGGATCTCCTCCCCGGTCAGTTCCTCTCCTTCCAGGTACTTCATGATGAGTTCATCGTCCGACTCGGCGGCGGCCTCGATCAACTGAACACGGGCTTCCTCCGCCTGGTCAGCCAGGCCAGCCGGAATCTCGGCGACCTCCCCATCGGGGCCCACCAGCGCCTGCATCTTCACCAGGTCCACCACGCCCGCGAATTCCCCTTCTATGCCGATAGGAAGTTGGATGAGGACGAAGTTCTTCCCAAAGGCATCCCGCAGCGCCTCCAGCGTGCGGCCCAGGTTGGCGTTCTCCCGGTTCATCTTGTTGACGACCACCACCCGGGGCAGCCCTTGCTCCTCGGCGAAGTTCCAGACCAACTCCGTCCCTACCTCGACGCCGGATACGGCGTCCACCAGTACCAGCGCCAGGTCGGCCACCCGCACCGCGCTCTTGACCTCGCCGACGAAGTCGGTGTAGCCGGGAGTGTCCAACACGTTGATTTTGCAACCCTCCCACTCGACGGGGACGAGCGCCAGACTGAGCGAGATGTGGCGGCGTGTCTCCTCCTCGTCGAAGTCGGCCACGGTGGTGCCGTCCTCGACTCGCCCCATACGGTTGACCGCGCCGCTGGTGAAGAGCATCGCCTCCGCCAGCGAAGTTTTACCAGAACTGCCGTGTCCCAGCAGGACGATGTTACGCAACTGCTTGGTGTGATATTCTTTCATAGAAACTACAATCCCCTTTCAAATTGTGACATAGTCTCGAATTATGTGCTTGAGCCCAGCACCGCCGTAAACAGGCGGTGCTGGGTGGTTTTCTATACCGGTAAGAGGCAACCCAGCACCGGCGCTTCAGGCCGGTGCGGCTTCCACGCATCCAAGCACATAATCTCTGACTATCTCCAAATTGTATCTGAGCGCCGGATGACAAGGAATTCTACCAGGTCGTGTCGCCGCGGACCTTTCATAGAGCACTCTCCCTTCCCGCATGGCTGTGTTGATGAAGTGCGATTTCGCCCCGCGCCATTCCTCGACCTCCTCCGGTGTCCACCATACGATGTCCTTGGGCACGCCCAGCCCTGCCAGGAGCCGGTACAAAGGAGGGGTTCGCTGCCAGCGAGGCAGGGCCGAGGGCGCTACGATCAGCAGGTCAAAGTCACTATCCGGTCGGGCTTCCCGGCGTGCCCGGCTGCCGAACAGAATGATCTTATCCGGACGAACCGCCTCCCGGATTCTGGTCACCATCTCGGCGACGACTTCAGATGTCACCATATCGCACGCTCCTGTCTTCTATCTCCCCGAAGAATGTGCCGTAGCCATATTCTAAATGAGAACGGCCCAACTGTCAATTGCCCTCCGCGCAGAACAGTAGTACACTATCAGCCGCTATCGAGCATCCAGCATCAAGCAAAGGAGGGGTAGTTTAAGAACTCCTTCTTTGACGACACAGGCAGATGAATGGAACACGGATCAACACAGATTGTACGGATAAACACAGAAAAATCAGTGAGAGTCCGTCTGATCCGTGACTATCCGTGTCCTATTTTGAGTTCTTAAATCACCGCAAAGGAGTGTATAGTGGCCAAGTTTCCCCCTGAACCATTCAAGATCAAGGTTGTCGAGCCCATGCGCCAGACCACCCGCGCCGAGCGCGAGGAGACCCTGCGGCGGGCCGGCTACAACCTCTTCGCCGTGCGGGCCGAGGACATCTACATTGACCTGCTGACCGATTCGGGCACGGCGGCGATGTCCGACAGCCAGTGGGCCGGAATGATGCTCGGCGACGAGAGTTACGCCGGCTGTCGTAACTTCTTCAATCTGGAGAAGGCGATCAAATCTATCACCGGCTTTCGCTACTTCGTGCCCACCCACCAGGGCCGCGCCGCCGAGAACGTGCTCTTCGCCTGCACGGTCGAACCGGGCCAGTCGGTGCCCAGCAACATGCACTTCGACACCACCCAGGCCAACGTCATCGCCCGGGGCGGCGAACCGGTCAACCTGTTGGTCGAAGAAGGACTCGACCCCACCAGCCACGCGCCCTTCAAAGGCAACATAGATGTCGAAAAACTGGAAGCGTTCATCAAGCAGGTGGGGTCGGAGAACGTTCCGCTGGGAATGTTGACGGTGACGAACAACGCTGGCGGCGGCCAGCCGGTCTCAATGGCCAACATCCGCGCCACCAGCGAGGTGCTTCACCGGCATGACATTCCCTTTTTCCTCGACGCCTGCCGCTATGCCGAGAACGTCTACTTCATCAAACTGCGCGAGCCGGGCTACGCCGAGACGCCCGTCGTCGAGATCGCCCGCGAGATGTTCTCCTACACCGACGGCTGCACGATGTCCGCCAAGAAGGACGCGCTGGTCAACATCGGCGGCTTCCTGGCGATGAACGACGAATCGCTGTACCGGCGCGTGTGCCAGGAACTGATCCTGCGCGAGGGGTTCCTCACCTACGGTGGGCTGGCCGGGCGCGACCTGGAGGCAATTGCGCGGGGGCTGTGGGAGGGGCTGGACGAGCGGTACCTGGCCTACCGCATCGCCCACACGAAATACCTGGCCGACCGGCTGGTGGAGGAGGGCATCCCCATCCTGGAGCCACCCGGCGGCCACGCGGTCTACCCGGACGTCAAACGGTTCCTGCCGCACATTCCGCAGCGCGAACTGCCCGGCCAGGCGCTCACCTGCGCGCTCTATCTGGAGGGCGGCATTCGCGGAGTGGAGATGGGGAGCGTAGCGTTCGCCCACGAGGACCCGGAGACGGGCGAGATGGTCTATCCGGCGCTGGAGTTGGTGCGGCTGGCGATCCCCCGCCGCGTCTACACCCAGGCACACCTGGACTACGTGGTGGAGGTCTGCAAGCACATCTACGAGAAGCGCGACCAGATTCGGGGCATGCGCTACACCTACGCGCCGCTCCTCCTGCGCCACTTCACGGCGCGATTTGAGCCGCTGTAGGATAGCCGGTAGCAGGCAAGCGTTAGCCAACGGCAGGGGCGAGGTGACCTCGCCCCTGCAGCGGAATTAGCACACGGTAGGGAGCGTTCCCTTGCCAGTTATGCCCTTCTGCGTTACTATATGCTCCGATGACTGACCTGCGTATGCCCCATTCTATTGACGCGCTAAACCTGCTCACCCGCACCCGCAACGCGCTGGTGCGGGCCGGGATCACCACGGTGGAGGAACTGGCCGCCCACAGCGACGAGGAACTCCTGGCCCTGCGCGGCTTCGGTCCCACCTCGCTGGCACAGGTGCGGGAGCGGCTGGCAGCACGGGCACACGGGCAGACGGAAACACCTCAAACAGAGACTGCCCCTGCTACGCCTCCCGCCAACGGCGACCTGCCCGGCCGGCAGGTGCTCCACGCCACATGGCTACCCCCCCTCACCCCCCCTACAGGGGGGGGATGCCTCTTCCTCTGGGGCGAGGGTAGGGGCAGGGTAACCCTGCCCCTACAGCCACGCCGAGGGCACACTCCCCAAACACCGCCTCACCCATTCCAGTTGCTGCCTGTCGCGTTGCGCGACACGCTGCCTGGCCTGATCCCATCCAATGCGGATGAAGCGCAGGCGTTGGCCCGCCTGCCAGCGAGCGGCCACGCCCCCCAGCCCAGCCCCCAACTCATCCGCGACTTCCTGGCCGAAGAGCCCGTCGAGCCGGAGTCCCTCGGCCTCTGGCGGGTGGACGGGCTGGCGCTCCCACCCCTGGCGGCACTGGCTTTCCTGAACGACCTCCCGCGCCCTGAGCACCTGGCCCCCCGCCTCGCGCTGGGGGCCGACCTGCGCTTCTGGTCGCTGGCGGGCAAACTGGCATTGGAACTCCTGGCCCGGCAGCAGTTCGCCCCCACCCTTCTACAGCCCTTCGACAAAGATCAGGACAAGGCTCAGGGCATCGCGCCGATCCGCCAGAACGGGGCCTTCTATGCCGCCTGGGTGCCCGTCCTCGACCGGCCCGAGGACCTGCGGCGGGTGGAGCGCCTGGCACAGGCGATGCCCCCCGTCTGTCGCGCCTTTACCCCCCTCTGTCCCCCCTCCAGGGGGGAAGAGCACTCTATCCCCCCCCTGGAGGGGGGGGCGGGGGGGGGTGCGCCCCGCGCCCTGCTCAAGGACTTCCTGGGCGCGCTGGTGGACGCCGCGGTACGGGCCTGGGCCCCGCCGCTGCTCCAGGTCGTCACCCGGCGGGACGATCCCGCCCTGCGGGCCTGGCTGACCGCCCTCTTCTGCACCGACCCATCGGTAGACGCCCCTGCCCGCGACCTGGAGAATTTCCACGCCGAGGTCGGCCGCTGGCTGGAGCAACTCCTGGCCGGAGCGGAGGAGCCGTTCCGCCTATGCTTCCGCCTGGAGCCGCCCGCCCCGCCGGAGCCGGAGCCGGAGGACGAGGGAGAGGCGACGCTATGGGTGCCGCCGGACGAGTGGGCCTTGCGCTTCTTCCTCCAGGCCCGCGACGACCCCAGTTTGCTCGTTCCCGCTGGCCTGGTCTGGCGGGAGCGAGGTTCCACGCTGCGCTACCTGGACCGCCGCTTTGATAACCCCCAGGAGCGGCTCCTGGCCGGGCTGGGGCAGGCGGCCCCTCTCTTCCCCCCGCTGGAGTCTAGCCTGCGCACCGCCCGCCCCGAGGCCTGCCACCTGGATACCGAGCAGGCGTATACCTTCCTGCGGGAGGCGGCCCCACTGCTGGAACAAAGCGGCTTCGGCGTCCTGGTGCCCCAGTGGTGGAAGAAGCGCCACAAGCGGTTGGGCGTGCGCGCCACCCTCTCCCCCGCCGACGGCAAAGGCATCCTGAACCTGGACGCGCTGGTCCGCTTCCGGTGGCAACTGGCTCTTGGCGATCAGACCCTGGCGGCCGAGGAATTCGCCCACCTGGCGGCGCTCAAACTGCCGCTGGTGCAGGTGCGCGGCGAGTGGGTCGAACTCCAGCCGGAGCAGATCGAGGCCGCCATCCGCTTTTGGGAGAAGCGCGCCGCCGAGGAGGAGATGACGCTGCGCCAGGCGCTGCAGATGGGGCTGGCAGAGGAGGGCAAGGCCGGTGACCTGCCGGTCGTCGGCGTCGAGGCCAAGGGGTGGGTGCGCGACCTGCTGCGCCGGCTGAGCGGCGGCGAGCCATTGGCCGAACTCCCTCCACCGCAAGGCTTCGTCGGCCAACTGCGCCCCTACCAGGTGCGCGGCCTCTCCTGGCTGGACTTCCTGCACCGCTGGGGACTGGGGGCCTGCCTGGCCGACGACATGGGCCTGGGCAAGACTATTGAGACCATCGCCCTCATCCTGCACGACCTGGAGGAGGGGCAGGCCGACGGGCCGGTGCTGGTCTTATGCCCCACCTCCGTCGTGGGCAACTGGGCACGGGAGATTGCTCGCTTCGCCCCCTCGCTGCAGGTGATGGTGCACCACGGCAGCGACCGGGCCAGCGGGGAGGAGTTCGCCGCCCAGGCCCGGCAGGCCCACATCGTCATCAGCACCTACGCGCTGGCCCGCCGGGACGAGGAGACGCTGCGGGCGGTCGAGTGGACAGGGATTGTGCTGGACGAGGCGCAGAACATCAAAAACCCCAGCGCCAAGCAGACCCAGGCCATCCGGCGCCTGCCGGCCAGTTACCGGGTCGCCCTCACCGGCACCCCGGTCGAAAACCGCCTCTCGGAACTGTGGTCCATCATGCAATTCCTCAACCCCGGATACCTGGGGTCACAAAAATCGTTCCACACCCGCTTTGCCCGGCCCATCGAGCGCTACCAGGACCCGGAGGCAGCGGCGCGGTTGCGCAAACTGGTCCGGCCCTTCATCCTGCGGCGCGTCAAGACCGATCTGACTATCATCCAGGACCTGCCGGATAAACTGGAGCACAAGGTCTACTGCACACTCACCCCAGAGCAGGCGACGCTCTACCAGGCGGTGGTCGAGGACGCAATGCTCCAGGTGGAGGAGGCGGAGGGCATCCAGCGCCGGGGACTGGTGCTTTCAATGCTCCTGCGGCTGAAGCAAATCTGCAACCACCCGGCGCAATTCCTGGGCGACGGCTCCGCGCTGCCCGACCGTTCCGGCAAACTGGCCCGGCTGGGGGAGATGCTGGAGGAGGTGCTCTCGGTAGACGAGCGGGCCCTGGTCTTCACCCAGTTCGCCGAGATGGGCGCGCTCCTCCAGACCTACTTGCAGGACCTCTTTGGTGGCGAGGTGCTGTTCCTCTACGGCGGCACACCGGCCAAGCAGCGCGACCGGATGATCGCCCGCTTCCAGGAGCAGCGGCACGGCCCGGCGATCTTCGTCCTCTCGCTCAAGGCGGGCGGCCTGGGGCTGAACCTGACCCGCGCCAACCACGTCTTCCACTTCGACCGCTGGTGGAACCCGGCCGTGGAGAACCAGGCCACCGACCGGGCCTTCCGCATCGGGCAGACGCGGGACGTGTGGGTGCACAAGTTCGTCTGCGGCGGCACGCTGGAGGAGCGGATTGACGAATTGATCGAAAGCAAGAAGGCACTGGCGGAGAGCGTCATCGGGGCAGGGGAGGCCTGGCTGACGGAACTGAACACCGACCAATTGCGGGAACTGGTTACCTTGAGTCGTGAAGCAGTAGGAGATTAACCTGGATCGGAGGTCAAGATGAGCGTAGATCAACGACAACTCTCAGCAGTGTTGGAGAAACTAACGCCTGGGGAGAGCCAGATGGTGTTACAGTTCGCCGATTTCCTGGCCCAGCGGCGCGCACGCATCGTAGATGCCCACAAAGCCCGGCGTAAGGTCAGCGCATGGTTGGTACAGGAGGTGGGCAACCTCCTGATGGGAGGAGAACCACGCTATGTTGCAGGTGAGCGCCCCGTATGGCGCGTGCCGGTGGTGGTCAGTTACGGCCGTCGTGGGGAGGCCGCCTGCGTGGATGTGGATGCCCAGAGCGGCACATTGTTGGTGAACGAGCAAACGCCGCAGGAGATTATTTCCAATGTCAGAGCGTTGGTTGGCAGTCCCACATCGAACTGAGGAATTCGTCGGGGGGTGTCTGCCAGCGTGCTGCCAGATGGCACTGGCGTTCCTGGGCATCATCCGTACCCAGAGGCAGATCGCTGCGCTGATCGGGCACATTGAAGCCGCTGGAACGCCCGCGCCCAACGTCGCCCGACTGTCAGATTGGAGCGTTGATGTTCATTATTCCCCATGGGCCGATCTGAACGATTTACAACAGGGGCTCGAGAGAGGCATCGCGGTTATCGCTTTTGTACGGACGGGCGAGTTGCCTTACTGGGAAGAAGATGTGCCGCACGCTGTCGTTGTGGTTGGGATGGACACGACAGCGGGAATCGTATACGTCAACGATCCGGCGTTTGAGCGTGCACCAATCGCGGTTCCGGTGGGTGATTTCACTTTGGCATGGGATGCTCTGGGCAATCAGTGTGCGATGATAGGCCGGAGTATAGTGCGGGAGAACACCGAATGAGCCGTAGAAGATACAGCAGTTACTGGGGCTACTTCCCCAAATCCACCCCCATCCCGGTCGAGGATGGCATCAAGGCGCGCACGAAGCGCGGGCGGTTCGGAGAACACTGGTGGGCGCAGCGCTGGGTCGCGGTGCTTGAGTCCTTCGGCTGGAGCAACCGCCTCCAGCGTGGCCGCACCTACGCCCGCAAAGGCCAGGTTGTGAACATTGACGTGCACCCCGGACGGGTCGCTGCTCGCGTGCAGGGCTCCCGCCGCAAGCCCTACAGCGTGCGCATCGAGATCGCGCCACTGGGCGACGATGAGTGGGGGCGAGCGATTGACGCGATGGCTGGGCAAGCCCTCTTCGCCGCCCAACTCCTGGCCGGCGAGATGCCGCCGGAGATCGAGGAGGCTTTCAAAACCGCCGGGGTCTCCCTCTTCCCCACCAAGCGCGACGTCGAAATGAGTTGTTCCTGCCCCGATTGGGCCGTCCCCTGCAAGCACATTGCCGCCGTTTACTATTTGCTGGGGGAGGAGTTCGACCGTGACCCGTTCCTCCTGTTCACGCTGCGGGGCCGCACCCGTGAGCAGGTGATGGAGGCATTGCGGGCCCGCCGCGCTGCCGGCGCTCCTTCGATTGAGGAGACCATACAAGAGGAACCGGAGCAAGTAGAGCCACTGGAGGACAGTCTATCCCACTTCTGGGGACCGCAGGCAGGGGCGCGGCAACCGCGTCCCTACTTCCACGTGACGATAGCGCCTCCGCCGGTGGAGACCGCGCTTCTGAAGCGGTTGGGCCCACCCCCCTTCTCCCGCCGCCCGGAGGCGTTCGTCGGCGCGCTCACCCTGGCCTACGCCGCCGTCACCGACCATGCGTTGGCGCTGGCGTTTGGAGAGGGCGAAGAAGGCGATTAAGGGCCGATCCGAAAGGCCGAAGGCCACACACCTTGCTACAATAAGCCGGGCATGGTACAATGAAATAACCAGGTAGCCACAGGAGGAAACGAATGTCTGCTACTAGCGCAGTGGCTCAACACTTGTGAACTCTAGCGCAACTCTACCAGCAGGGCCAGGCGAGCGCGCTGATGGAGCACACCCTGGATAAATTGTTGGCCCATGAAGCCGAAGTCTGCAGCACACAACTGGCCCAGTTGCAGGCCGATCTGGCAGAGTTCGAGCAGCGGTACAGCCTCCCATCCGAGGAATTCTATCGCCGCTTCCAGGCCGGGCAGACCGACGACCGGATGGACTTTGTGGAGTGGGCGTCGCTGGTGCAGATGGCCAACAATCTCCAGGAACGGCTGCGCCTGTTGACCAGTGAGGTCCCGGCGTGACGGTCGCTGAATACCTTGACTCCATCAAGTGGCGCTTGCTGACCGACCCGCTGATCTTTCGCTTCCACATCGTCCGCAAGCGGGCAACACTGACAGATGGTCATCTGCGGGCGCGGCTGACTCTGACCGACGGCAGCCTGCTGGAGTTCTCTGAGTACGTGCAGCGCTCCCCTTCAGGGAGCGTTCACGTCGTTACGTATACTACCACTGGGCCGATACGGAAGGCCGCCTGATCCAGCGCTGGGATAACACGCCTCATTTCCCCAATCTACCGGGCTTCCCGCACCACATCTACGACGGGCATGCCAACACCGCCAGCCCTGGCCAGCTGGTCAACGTATTTGTGGTGCTGGATGAAATCGCCCGGCGTTTGCAGACGGGCCGCGAGAACGGGTGACCCGCTGCTCTGCCGGGGTTCGCGATCCCAACGCCGCTTCAAGATGCCAGCAGGTTGGCGTTTCCGTTTTTACTTGAGCACCTCAACTTTCTCCACGCAGGCGATGCCCAGTTGCGCCAGTTCCCCCAACACCGGCTCGTAAATCTCCGGGAGGACGGGGATGTGGACACCGGTCAGATTGATCTCCCCCTCCAGGATCAGCCGTGCGCCGATGGCCGCCGGCAACCCCACCGTGCGCGCCATGGCCGTATCCCCACCTGGCTCGCCATAGTCAATCAGCGTCGAGGTGATGTATTCACGTCTCCACTCCTCCTCGTGAGGGCCGGGGAAGGGGGTCTTTGGATACGCGGCGACAAACTCGTGAACCAGGATCACCATATCGCGCTCCATCTCACGATAGACCATCTTGACCAGCATCTGATCGACCAGGACGTCCAGCAGCGTCGCCCTGTCCGGGACGAGCGCGTCGCTCAGCAGCCCCAGCCACTCCAGCGCCATCATCACCCCGGAGTTGGGGGCGAGGTTGAGGAAGACCGCCAGGTCGGCTTCCAGGTTGGTCGTGTTCACGCTGTAGGGGCGCGGTGACCGCGCCCCTACCTTGTAGACAAGTTCCGCCATCACCTGCCGGAAGGTCTTGCCAGGGAGGTCGGGCCGCTCGTCCAGGCTGAAGTAGCCCAGTTCGTTTAATTTCTGCATCGCGTCGCACCAGCCCAGGTTGCGCAGCGTGCCCCGGTACATCGTGTCGGTCTCTGGGATGCCGTAAAGATTGATGTAAGGGAGTGAGTCGCGGTTGGGATACGCCTCGAAATCGCCCAGCCCCTCGACCCAGGTCACGAAGTGGGTGGCGAAGAGACGTTCGTTGGGCACTTCCACGATGCGTCCGTTCTCCAGATAGCGGGCTTCGTTGCGCCCCGCCAGCACCACCCCGCGCGGGCTCCAGGAGAACTTGTAGCCCAGGGGGTTGTCGTTGGCGTCGGGGGCCGGCAAGCCGCCGCAATAGGAGCGGAACGACTTGACCTCCCCGCCGGCGTCGTGCACCCGGTGGATAACGCGCATGGCCGACATGTGGTCAATGCCGGGGTCGAGGCCCATTTCATTGAGCAGGATGACGCCAGCCTCCTGCGCCGCGCCGTCCAGCGCCCGCATCTCGTCTTTCACGTAGGACGTGGTGACCAAGTGGCACCGACGGCGGACGCACTCTTCGGCCACCCGCACGTGGTAGATGTAGGGTAGCAGGCTGATGGCCAGATCGGCCTGCGCGACCAGGTCGCCCAGCGCCGCGCCGTCTTTCGTGACGTCGAACGCGACCGCCTCCCCTTGTGGATGGTCGCCGACCAGCGCCTTGGCCTTGCTCACCGTGCGGCTGGCAACGGTGACGCGAAAGTCGGGCTGATCGAGCAAGCAACGCACCAGGGGCCTGGCGACCAGGCCCGCACCGAGAACAAGAACGTTTTTCACAGAACCCTCCTAATGTTAGAGTCTCAGGTTACAGGGTTTCAAGTTTCAGGTTGGGTGGACTTATAACCTGAAACTTGAAACAGTCTCGCTAGACGCGAAGATGTTGCTCAAGGTAGCGATAGTTTGGCGTCAATTCTCCCTGGTAGGCAATGACCGCCCGTTTGATCTCCGGCGGTAGGGCCAACTTCTCGAAAGGCACGCTATAATCGGTCTGGGCGACAGCGGGGACGTACTTCATCAACACGCCGCTGAAGTATTCCGAGGCCTCACGGGGCAACTCGCTGGGCAGGATGTCCACCGCCAGCACGACCGGCCCCCGCCCCTCGAACCCGTCAACCGCACGACCCTCGAACGGGTCGTAGACGTAGACTGGGTCGCCGGGCTCAGTGCATTTGACCGTACATTCGATGGCCCCCTCGATGTCGCAACTGACGTCGCCGATGACCCGCAGGCGCGGCGGTTCCGCTCCTCCATACAGTCGTTTCAGGCCTGCCTTGGTCACCAGCCGGGGGTACTTCGCCTCCCAGTAGACGCAGTTGACCAGCAGTGTCAGGTGGGGCAGATAGGTGTGGAAGGTGGAGCGATACTTCTCGGGATGGTCGTAATAGTCCTGCAGTTCGAAGCGGTCCTCCGGGGAGATGGGCTCGACCGTGTGCTTTTCCTTGAACACCGCTTTGTATAGGGCATAACGGGCGTAGTCGGCGCTCTGGGCCACAGCGACGACCTCATGTGGCTCGATCTCCCGCACCGGAAGGAGTTCGATGATCTCGTTCGCCCCACGGAAGACGTTCCCATACCCGGCAAAGCCGCAGATGAGGGGAGTGATCGGCCCCGGCAGCCCCTCCCGCGCGATGCGCTCCCCGACCGCCGATACCGCCGCCTTCGCCTCGGCCAGGCTGTCGTAATGGCGGGTCTGGTGCAGGTCGCTGAAGGGATTGGGGATGCCCTCCCAATCCAGCCGCCAGCCCAGAGCCCACAGCGTGTCAATCATCCCCGCCAGCCCGGCCTGGCGGCCAAAGAAGATCAGCCGCCGGCCCTGCTCGTCGGTCACCTTCTCGTAATCAATCAACTGGCATCCCAGTTCGAGCAACGAAGAGAGCATGGGCATGTTGTAGGGCTGGCCCTTGATGACGTGGGCGAAGAAGACGTAGGTGTGCCCCGGCTGGAAGAAGTCGGTGGGGATCTCCTTGACGGCGAAGACGACCGGGCAGGAGGAGATATCCTCCTCGACCCGGGCGCCGGCCTGTGCGAACTCCTCATCCCGGAAGACGCGGGTCTCCGACGGTTGCACCCATATCTCGACGCCGTGCTCATCCTGCAACTGGCGCACGTGCTCCGGGACGATGGGCACGCGCCGCTCCCAGATGTTCTTGTCCTCACGGCGAATTCCGATGCACACGCTCATTTTCCCCTCCTGGGCTTGGATTGTTCCTGGACCTCGGCGCACCACTGCTCGACGATGCTCTCCTGCCCATCGCACCTACCCCCTTACAAAATCCACGGCAGCCGCTTGCTGTGCTCGCGCCACCATCGGTCGGAAGCAAAAGTTCTTTGACCTTTTGACGACTTGCTTGAGTATACGCGCAAGCGCGTCATTCGACAAGTCTCCTTGCGGGCAAGGCTATTTGCCATTGGCCAACCGCTAACCGCTACTTGACCTCCGCCCGCTTCTGCGCTACACTGTCTTTCATCTCACCGGCGCAACCCAAACAGCGAGGACTCTCACTCCACTATCACCGCCAACCAGACCGTCGCACCGCTGTTCGTGGAATCCATTGACGACGTCATCAGAACCTATCGCGCCAGCAGATAGATGGGAGGCAAACGCCCCTGGTGTCGTAGGGGACGAAGATGACGTTATGCACCGCCGGGAGTGAGCATCGTCACTTGCCCCGATAGGCGGCCTGTGCTACATTAGCCTTGCGAGAGATGGCAATCAACGGAGGAAAGATGTCAAGGGAGACTGAACTGCGGGTGCGGGCAGAGCCTCTAAAGGACTTCTGCGTGCAGGTATTTCAGAAGATGGACATCCCAGAAGAGGACGCCCGCATCACAGCCGGCGTGCTGGTGACAGCCAACCTGCGGGGGATTGACAGCCACGGCGTCGCCCGGCTGCGGCGCTACGTCAATGGCCTGCGGGACGGTGTGATGGTCGCCCGGCCCCAGGTGCGGGTGGTGACGGAGACCCCGACCACGGCGACCATTGACGCCGGCGCGGGGCTGGGCCAGCCGGTATCCTACCGGGCGATGCAGAAGGCCATCCAGAAGGCACTGGACGTGGGAGCCGGCTTCGTGACGGTGCGCAACTCCAACCACTACGGCATCGCTGGCTACTACGCGATGATGGCCCTGGAACACGACTGCATCGGCATCTCGATGACCAACGCCGCCGTGCTGGTGGTGCCAACCTTCGGGCGGGACGCGATGCTGGGCACTAACCCCATCGCGGTAGCGGCTCCGGCGAGCCAGGAACGGCCCTTCGTGCTGGATATGGCCACTAGCACTGTGCCGCGCGGCAAATTGGAGGTGTACCACCGGCTGGAGAAGCCCCTCCCCCTGGGCTGGGCCACCGACGAGACCGGCACACCGACGACCGACGCCGGGCGGGTGCTGGAGAACTTCAAGCAGCGGGCCGGTGGGGGACTGCTCCCGCTGGGCGGGGCCGGGGAACTCTTGCGCGGCTACAAGGGGTACGGCCTGGCGCTCTTAGTGGACGTTCTCTGCGCGATCCTCTCCGGCGCGGCCTACGCCGACCTGGTCTACCCCAAAGATGAGCAAGGTAACCCACTCCCCTCGGCCATCGGCCACTTCTTCGGCGCGTGGCGGGTGGACGGGTTCCGGCCCGTGGATGAGTTCAAGACGGCGATGGATGACCTGCAGCGGCGGCTGAAGAACGCTCCCAAGGCGGAGGGCCAGACCCGCATCTATGTCCACGGTGAGAAGGAGTACGAGGAGGCAGAACAGCGCCTGCGCGACGGCATCCCCCTCAACCCCAAAGTGGCGGCAGACCTGCGGGCGATTGGGGATGAAGTGGGGGTGGAGTACGATCTGGAATAGTTTCAGGTTTCAAGTTTCAAAGTTTCAGGTTGAGTCTTCTCACAAAGAGTTCATCAATTTCTTGTACATGGCCAAGGGTTCCAACGGCGAAGTCCGTTCGCAAGCCTATGTGGCCCTCGACCTGGGTTACATCTCACAAGCCGAGTGCGACGACCTGATTCGACGTTGCGAGACGCTCTCCCGCCGCCTCTACAACTTCATCGAGTACCTAAAGCGTACGCCCTTTGAAGGGCCAAAATTGCGCGAACCTGGCCCCGTCTGGTACCTCAACGAACCTGAAACCTGAAACCATGAAACCTGAAACCAAAGAATACCAAGTCCCATACAGCAAATCAACCATTGAATTCGACCTCCCGCCGACCATGCGCGGCACCGTGGTCGTGTCCAGGCCGGTGGAGCCGCTGGCCGATGTGGAGAGCGCCGTCGCCGAGGCGCTGGCCCATCCCATCGGCTCACCGCCGCTGCGGCAGATGGCGAGGCCGGGCGACCGGGCCTGCATCGTCTTCACCGACGTCACTCGTGCCAGCCCCGACCACCTGCTGGTGCCCGCTTTGCTTCGGGAACTGGAGGCGGCGGGAGTGCGCGACGAGGACGTCACCCTCCTGTGCGGCATCGGTATGCACCGGCCTTCGACCTACGAGGAGAAGGTCGCTAAACTGGGCCAGGCGGTAGTGGACCGCTACCGGGTCATTGACAACGAGCCGCAGAACCCCAAGGCGCTGGTGTACCTGGGCGTCACTCCCGGCGGGGTGCCGGTCTCAGCCCACCGGGCGGCGGTGAAAGCCGATCTGCTGATCGCCACCGGGCTGGTCGAGCCCCACCAGTACGCCGGTTACTCCGGCGGCCGCAAGACAGTGGCGGTGGGGGCAGCCGGGGAACCGCTCATCGCTCACACCCACGGCCCCGCCTTCGTGGACCACCCCGGCACGCGGCTGGGCCGCATCGAGGGCAACCCTTTCCACGAGGCCATCATTGAGGCGGCACGCCGCGCGGGCTTGCGCTTCATCCTCAACGTGGTGCTGGACGACGAGAAGCGAGTGCTCAAGGTGGCGGCCGGAGAGCCAGTGGAGACACACCAACAGTTGGTGGCCTTCGCTCGCTCTGTCTACGAGGTGGACATTCCCCAGCAGTATGACGTCGCCATCGGTGGGGTGGGCTTCCCCAAGGACGCTAACCTCTACCAGGCCAGCCGGGCCGCGTCCTATCTCTTCTTCGCGCCGACGCCGGTCGTCAAACCGGGGGGATTTCTCATCGTCCCCGCCCGCTGCGAGGAGGGCGCGGGCGACGGGGTGGGTGAGCAGCGCTTCCTCGCTGCCATGCGGGACGCCCCCGATGTTCAGTTCATCCTGGACGACGCCCGCCAGCACGGCTACCCACCGGGCCAGCAGCGGGCCTTCGTCATGGCGAAGGTGCTGGAGCAGGCGCGGGTGGTCATCGTCGGCAGCGAGTGCCCGGACGTGGTGGCGGCCTGCAAGATGACCCCCGCCGCGACGATGGATGAGGCACTATCGCTGGCCTCCCACGAACTGGGGGACAATCTGGACGTACTCATCGTGCCCCACGCGTTGTTGACGCTGCCAGTAGTACAATGACCAATGACTAATGACCAATTTGCCGCCGCCAGCCTGCAGGCAGTTTCGAACGATGTCAAATTGCCGCTCACAAATCTCTGGCCTCTGGAGTGCTGAATGACAACTGACAAAGTCGAAACACCCGCGCGCACTGCCGGTGCCGTTGCCGACGAGTTGTACCTCAAATGTATCCGCTGTGGAGAATGTCTGTCGGTCTGTCCGGTCTACCGGGAGACGCGCATCGAGACGCTATCGCCGCGCGGGAAGGTCGCTCTCTATCGCGCCGTCGGCGAGGGCGATCTGGAAGTCAGCCAGGTCTACGCTAGCAGGCTCTATACCTGCCTGATGTGTGAGGCTTGCCGGGAAGTCTGTCCCAGCGGAGTCGAGTTGGACGTGATCCTGAACCAGGTCCGCGCCGACCTGGCCCACAGCGGCCTGATGCCTGACTCCCTGCGACGATTGAGCGAGACCACCGTCGCCGCGGGCAACATCTCCGGCGAGGATAACGCACAACGGTTGGGCTGGACCGCCAACCTGGAATCAAAGCCTGTTGGCCTCGACCACGGCGGGCAAGCCGAGGTGGCTTACTTTGTGGGCTGTGTGTCGTCGCTGTTCCCGGCCAGTTACAGCATCCCGCAGTCGCTGGTCCAAATCTTTGAGCAGGCCGGCGTGAACTACGCCCTTATGGGCAATGATGAGCACTGCTGTGGCTATCCCCTTCTCCTCAACGGAGAGGCCGAGCGCGCTCTGGAGATGGCGCGGTACAACGTCGAGGCAGTAAGAGCCACCGGCGCGACCAGGGTCGTGATGGCCTGTCCATCCTGCTATCACATGTGGAAGCACACCTACCCGGAACTACTCGACAATGTGGAGTTGGACCATCTTGAGATACTGCACGAGACGGAGATTCTGGCAGATCTGGCTCGCGAAGGGCGGCTGCGTTTCAAGCCCTGGCCGGTCACCGTGACCTATCACGACTCGTGCGACCTGGGCCGCAAGAGTGGCATCTTCGAAGCCCCGCGCGACGTATTGCGAGCCATCCCCGAACTGGAGTTGGTGGAGATGGCCGACCACCACGAGAATTCACTGTGCTGCGGAGGCGGAGGCAACCTGGAGACCTACAACCGAGAACTGGTCCAGTCACTGCCCCGCCGGAGGTTAAAGCAGGCCCAGGATGCAGGGGCCAAGTACATCGTCGTCTCTTGCCAACAGTGCAAGCGCACCCTGGCCGGTGCCGCCCGCCGCGAAAGAATGCGCCTCCGCGTGATGGACCTGGCCGAGGTGGTGTTGAGACAAGCCGAGGGAGAGACCGATGCTTGATTCAAAGTTACCCCCAGTCATTGACGAACTGAAATCCATCGTCGGCCAGCAGTACGTGCTGACCTCGCCGGAGGACCTGGTGGCCTATTCCTACGACGCCACGTTCACCTCCGCCAGGCCCAACCTGGTCGCGCTGCCAGCCAACACCCAGGAGGTCTCGGAGGTTCTCAAGGTGGCCAATCGAGAGGTGATCCCCGTGGTGCCTCGTGGGATGGGCAGCGGCCTGGCAGCGGGGTCTATTCCTTTCGGTGGGGGAATAGCCCTGCCCCTGACTCGCATGGACCGTTTGCTAGACATTGACTACGACAACATGATGGTCACGGCCGAGGCCGGGATCATCACTTCGGAGTTGGCGGACGCCGTGGCCAGAGAGGGCTACTTCTATCCACCGGACCCCTCCAGCGACCACTACTCCACTCTCGGCGGCAACGTAGCCTGCAACGCCGGTGGCGCCCACTGCCTCAAGTATGGCATCACCGGCGATTACGTCACGGCCTTGGAAGTGGTATTGGCCGATGGGCGGATCATGCGCGTAGGCGGCAAGGCGACCAAGAACGTCACCGGCTACGACCTGGTGCATTTGTTGGTGGGCTCCGAGGGTACGCTGGCTGTCATCACCGAGGTGACGGTCAGGTTCATCGCTGCGCCCAAGTCTGAGCGCACGGCCGAAGCGGTCTTCCCCAGGTTGGCCGACGCTGGCAAAGCCATCAACGCCGTGCTGTCCAGTGGCGTCGGCCCGGCCATGCTGGAGATCATGGACGAGACGGCCATCAAAAGCGTGGAGGATTATCTACATCTGGGGTTGCCCCTCGACGTCGAGGCCATCCTGATCATCCAAACCGACGGCGATGAAGCAGATGTGGTACGCGGCATTGAAACCGTCGTCGAGGTTTGTCGCCAGAACGGGGCCCGCGAAGTGCGCGTGGCTGCTACCCCGGAGGAAAGCGAGGAACTGTGGCGGGCGCGACACTCTATATCCGGGTCGCTGGGGCGCATCCGGCCCAACAAACTGGGCGAGGACATCACCGTACCCCACAGCGCCGTCCCGGAGATGATCGCCAGGATTAAAGAGATTTCGGCCAGGTGGGACCTGCCCATCGTCATCTTCGGTCACGCTGGCGACGGCAATCTGCACCCCAACATCCTCTTTGACAAGCGCGATGCAGAGGAATCTAAACGGGTGGAATCGGCGGTGGGCGATCTGTTCCGCGCGGCCGTCGAAGTAGGTGGATCCCTCTCCGGCGAACATGGGGTGGGAGTACTCAAACGCCCCTACCTGGAAATGGCCGTGGGGCCGGTGGCCGTCGAGATGCAAAAGCGCATCAAGCAGGCCTGGGATCCGAAGAACATTCTCAATCCGGGGAAGATTTTCTCGCCGACTTGATCCCTGGCGGCACACCGATCTGAAGAACCGTGCCCAGTAGAGAAAAAATGGATGAAATAAGATATAAACCCATCGGCGTCATCCACTCCCCGTTCCGAGAGCCCAAAGGAACACCGATACAACCGGCGGGCGCTGAAGGTGTTGATGGAACAATCGAGGTATTTCCAGAATACGCCGAGGGGCTGAAAGATGTGGAGGGCTTCTCCCACATTATTTTGGTATACCACTTTCATCTGTCCGAGAGGTCGCCTCTGAAGGTGAAACCCTATATGGATAACGAAGCACATGGCGTCTTTGCCATGCGAGGCCCAAGTAGACCGAACCCAATTGGCATTTCCACGGTACGTCTCGTCGGGATTGAAGGGAACGTGCTCCATATCCGAGACGTAGACATTGTAGATGGAACTCCCCTTCTGGACATCAAGCCATACGTTCCAGAATTTGATGTGAGGGAGGCAGAGAAAATCGGATGGCTTGAGGGGAAAGTGTATAAACTTCCGGCCTCAAAAGATGATGGGAGATTTGCAAGGAGGTTATAAGTGGTAAAACGTGATCACAGAAGCAATCTGACACAGGTTCTGCGACAACATTCGAATGTCCTGCGCAACCCGGATCGGAGGAGCATGATCCAGGCTGCGGTGGACAGCAAGGAGGCCATCGTCTCTGCCAACGGCGCACTGGCGACCTGGACGCCCCCCGAATCCACCGGCCGCAGCCCCAAAGACACCTACATCGTGCGCCGCCCGGAGAGCGAAGGGAACATTGACTGGGACTCCCCCAACAACATCCCGTTGGAGCCCGAGACATTCGACATGGTGTTCGATGACACGCTGGCCGCCCTGTCTGGCAAAGCGAAGGTATACGTCACGGACAAGGTGGTGGGCGCGGATACCTCCTACGCTTTGCCCGTGCAGACGGTCTCGGACCAGGCGCTGACGGCGCTGTTCACGGACAACATGTTCCGCCCTGTACCCGACGACATCGGACGCAGCACCTTCGCACAGCGGGGCTTTACCCTGCTGGTCGTCCCCTACGACAAACTGGACCGGGCGCGGTACGAGGGGCGACTCCAGAAACTGCCCGATGGCCGGACCTCGGATATGGCCGTGGCGATGGACTTCGACCGCCACCTGGGGGTCGTCTATGGCTCAGCCTACGGCGGCAGCGTCAAGAAACTCATCTTCACAGTCATGAACTACATCCTGCCCGGTGAGGGCTTCCTGCCCCTGCACTGCTCGGCCAACGAGGGGCCGGAGGGCGACAGTGCGCTCCTGCTGGGACTTTCCGGCACAGGCAAGACGACGCTTTCGGCCGACCCGCGCCGGGCCTTGCTGGGAGACGACGAGCATGGCTGGAGCGACAACGGCATCGCCAATTTCGAGAACGGCTGCTACGCCAAACTGATCAACCTGCGCGCCGACAAGGAGCCAGAGATCTGGAACGCCGTCCTCCACGAGGCCCACTACCTGGACCACGGCGCTATCGTCGAAAACGCCATGATGTATCCCGATGGGACCTTCGACTTGGACGACGAACGGCTGACCCCCAACTCCCGGGCCTCGTACCCGCTCACATTCCTGACCAACATCAAGCCCTCCTCCAAAAGCGGCCATCCCAGGACCATTCTGTTCCTGACCGCCGACGCCAACGGCGTGCTGCCCCCGGTCTCCTGGCTGACGCCCGAGCAGGCCATGCTGTGGTTCCTGATGGGGTACACGAGCAAACTGGCTGGCACAGAGACGGGCATCGTGGACCCCGTGTCCACCTTCTCCCGCTTCTTCGGCGAGCCTTTCATGCCCCGCAACCCCGACGTCTACGCTCAAATGCTGGGCGAGCGCATGCAGAGGCACGGCACCCGGGTCTACCTGGTCAACACCGGCTGGAGCGGCGGATCCTACGGCGTGGGGGAGCGAATGGACATCAACCTGACGCGGGAGATCGTGAACGCCGCCCTGTCCGGGCAATTGGAGGACGTGGAGTACGTCGAGGGCACGACCTTCCACATCCTCGTCCCCAAACAGTGCCCCGGCGTGCCCCCCGAAGTGCTGTTCCCCAGGAACACGTGGGCGGACAAGGAGGCCTACGACGCACAGGCGCGCAAACTGGCGGGCGATTTCAGCGCTCACTTCGACAAGGCTTATGGCGACAAGAACATTGCCCCGGCCGTCGCAAGGCAGTGTCCGGGGAAATAGAGAAACCCGATTTTTCAGAAAAAGCCGGGTTTCTAACCCAGGAGGGGTGATGCTTACCAAAGAGGAGTTGCTTGCAAAAGCCAAGAAACCGGCGGAAGACGCGATGCGGCTGCACCCTTTCTACCGTGGCAAGGTGCAGATAGCGCCCAAGTGCGCCGTTCGCGAATTCAGCGATTTCGCCATCTGGTACACGCCCGGCGTGGCTGCCCCTTGCCGCGCCATCCACGAGAACGAAGACCTGGTCTATGAATATACCAATAAGGGCAACACTGTGGCCATCGTCTCCGACGGCACACGGGTGCTGGGCCTGGGCGACATCGGCCCCGCCGCCGGGCTGCCGGTGATGGAGGGCAAGGCGCTGCTCTTCAAGTACCTGGGCGGCGTGGACGCTGTGCCCTTGTGCCTGGACACCAAAGACCCCTATGCCATCATCCAGGCCGTCAAACTGATCCAGCCCTCCTTCGGCGGGATCAATCTGGAGGACATCTCGCAGCCCAAGTGCTTCCGCGTGCTCGACATGCTGCGCAGCGACCCCGATGTCGGGATCCCTGTCTGGCACGACGATCAACAGGGGACGGCCACGGTCATGCTGGCCGGAGTGATCAATGCGCTGAAGGTGGTGGGCAAGCGGATAGAGGACGCCAAGGTCGCGCTCATCGGAGTTGGCGCGGCTAACGTGGCAGTGCTGCGATTGCTACTCGCCAGGGGAGTGCAGTTCGGCAATGTCGTCGCCTGCGATAGCAAGGGCATCTTGCACCCGGAACGGGAAGATATCGCCCAGCGCAAGATCGAGTTCGTGGACAAGTGGCGCATCTGTCAACACAGCAATGCCGGGGGGCGGCGCGGTGGCCCCGCCGAGGCGATGCGCAGCGCCGACGTCTGCATCGCGTTCAGCAAGCCCGGCCCCGGCACGATTCTGCCGGAGTGGGTGGCAGATATGGCTGAGGATGCCATTCTCTTCCCCTGCGCCAATCCCATCCCCGAAATCTGGCCCTGGGAGGCGCAGGAGGCCGGAGCGCGCATCGTGGGCACGGGCCGTAGCGACTTCCCCAACCAGGTCAACAACTCATTGGGTTTCCCCGGCATCTTCCGTGGCGTGCTGGACGTGCGGGCCACGACCATCACCGACGAGATGGCCATCGCCGCCGCCGAGGAACTGGCCCGCTGTGCTCTTGAGCGCGGGCTCGACGAGGAGCACATCGTGCCGAAGATGGACGAATGGGAGATCTTCCCCCGCGAGGCAGCGGCCGTCGGCGTGAAGGCGCAGGAGCAGGGTGTGGCCCGCATCAGCATCTCCCACGACGAACTGCTCAACAAGGCGGAAGCGACCATCCGTCAGGCGCAGGACATGACCCGTTTCTTGATGGACAAGGGGCTCATCCCGCCCGTGCCGGCGGAGTGGGCATGACGAGGAGCCTTAAAAGGAGACCAGACAATGTACGATCTGATCATCATCGGCGGTGGACCGGCAGGCATCACTGCCGCTGCAACGGCCATCAACCAGCGGCTGGACATGCTGATCATCGCAGCACGCTGGGGCGGCCAGACCACCTACGCGATGCAACTGGAGGAGATGGAGGGGCGGGAGGTCATCACTGGCGAGACGCTGCTGGACGCTTTCCGCCGCCAACTCGACTACCTGGACTTCGTGCGCCGCTTCGACACCGTAACCCAGGTGATGCCCGAGGAAAAATACTTCGTCGTAGACACCGCCGAGGGCGGTCGCTTTAAAGGGCGAACCCTGATTATGGCGACGGGTGCCAAGCCACAGCGCCTCGACGTCCCGGGCGAGGTTCGGCTGGTCGGCCGCGGGCTGAGTTATTCGGCGGCCACCCACGCAGGCCTGTTCCTGGGCAAGGACGTGGCCGTGGTAGGCAATGGACGGCGCGCCCAATGGGCCGCTGCAAACCTGGCCCGCAAGGCCCACCAGGTTTATCTGCTGGCCCCCGAACCGCTGGTGACGACCCCTCTGGCCCCCAAGCTCCGCCGGATGGAGAACCTCGAAGTAACAGAAGACGCAACGGTGAGGGAAGTACGCGGCGAGGACTTCGTGGAGGGCATTGTTGTGGCGATGCCCGACAGCCAGGCGCGTGAGATACCGGTCAAAGGCGTGTTCGTCAAGTTAACGCGCACGCCCAACTCCGACCTGGTGCGGGAATGGGTGGACTGCGACAGGGCCGGGCACATCAGCGTGGACGTACACTGCGCCACCAGTTGGCCGGGGGTGTTCGCCGCCGGCGACGTGACCCTCGTTTCGGAGCAGGCGCTGGTGCACATCGGCGAGGGGGCCAAGGCAGCCATCTCGGCCTACCATTACCTGCTGATGCAGTGACTACAGTCTGCCTCTTTCAGCGATTGAAATCGCCTCTCGTGGGCTTTCAGCCGAGCGTCTGCCTACGCAGACGCACCTGTCCGCGCAGGCGGACAGCCGGCTTCAGCCCTCTAAGCGCGGTTTCAACCGCCTGCCTGAGTAGTAACCTGATGCATTGACCTGCTGGGGCGTTCCCTGCCGACGGGGATGGCCATCCTGTGCTACGTCGGGGCGCGGTAACCGCGCCCCGATCACGCCACCGGATGGCGTAGGGGCGGGGCGACCCCGCCCTTACGGTGTGCTGAGGACAACGGCCAGGAAAGTCGCCACCAACGCCACCAGCACGCCGACCACGACAAAGGCGACCGCCGTCCGCTCAACCCGGTGCCGGAAGCGGCCCGTGGCCCACAGGAAAAGCCCCGCGGCCAGCGATGTACCGCCCAACACACCTGCCGTGTAGGTGAAGGCCGTGGCCATCAAAGCCGGCAGGTCCACCAGCACGATCAGACGGTCGAAGAGCGTCAGCGAGAAGCGACTGCCCAGAAAGGCATACCCGGTGCCGACGAGCAGCCCGACCAGGGTTAGCGCGACACCCTGGAGACGCCCTCGCCCTCGCTCCAGCCACACCGTGACGCCCCCCAGCACGATCAGCGCCAGCGCGAATGTGAGCACGACGATGGAGATAAACTCGATCACTTACTGCCTGCCAGCCTCTCGCAAGCCACGACCTGCAATCTCAAAACAGCCTCAACTGCTCCGCTTCTGGAAGGAGCGGAGATTCGGCGATCTGCGCTGCCTGCTGGAGCAACTCAGGGATGCGGCGCATGTCCTCCTCAACAGTACGGCGTAGACTGGGCTGGTGCAGCGCCGCTGCCGGGTGATACATTGGATAATAGAGCACACCACCGACCTTGCGCGGCCGACCGTGAATGCGGGAGATGCGCGCTTTTGGAAAGGCCCGCGCCATCGAGAAGCGCCCCAGCGTCACCACCAACTTGGGCTGGATCAGTTCGATCTGCTGATTGAGGAACGACTTGCAGGCCTCGATCTCGTCGGGCAATGGTTCACGATTGGACGGTGGACGGCACTTGATGACATTGGTGATGTACACCTCCTCCCGCGTCAGGCCGATGCTTGCCAGCAATTCCTCGAGAAAGCGGCCTGCCGCTCCCACAAACGGGCGCCCCTGCTGATCCTCGTGGAACCCCGGCGCTTCGCCGATGAACATAATCTCGGCGTCCGCCGGCCCCTCCCCAGGCACCGCCTTGGTCCGTCCCCTGTGCAAAAGACACTGTGTACACCTGGCAATCTCTACCGCCAGCGTCTCCAACTCTGACACGCTCTCCCTCCTGTACTCTCTACGTCTGAGGTGCGCCGCACTGCGGGCAGAACTTCGCCCCGACCGGGATTTTGCCCCCACACTCCGCACAGAACTTCTCGGCTGTCAGCGGCGCACCGCACTGGGCACAGAACTTGCCCCCACTGACCGGGGCGCCGCACCTGGGACAAACCGCCCTGATCACCTCGTCGAACGCCTGCGCCGCCACCTGCTCGCTCGCCGCCGCGTGAGCCACCTCCTGCGCCCCCTCGATGGCTGCCTCGGCCTGCATCGCCGACATCTCCACCGCCAGGTCGGGGGCGCAGTCCTTGCACAGCCCTCGCGCCTCGTTCCAGCACATCTCCACGCACACCCACTTACTGCACCGCGGACACTGCCGGAAATGTGGCCTGGCTTGCTCGACCGCCTCAGCAAACGCCCTGTCGTGCGCCGTTTCCCACGCTGCAGAGTGCACCCGCTCGCCCACGTCGGCCACCGTGCCGAATACGCCGCCCAGCAGGCCACTGGCCACGTCCAGGACTTCGCTCGCTATACCCGTCGCCGAGGCATCGAACGGGGTACGGTAACCTGTCCCGCACCGGTCGCAGAAAAACTCGAACTGGAATCCCCGCTCGGTGCTCTTGTCATCGTAGTTACGTACGAACTTGATCAGCCCCATCGTTTCCTCCCAGCCATATCTTGTGGATGATTATAGCCTATCCCCATCGTTTTGTCCAACGCTCGTCTGCTGGCAGCGAAGGCGCGCCGCCAGCGCCTGGCGGAACCTGGCCAATCGCGCCTGACAAGCGTCTCTGTTCACCTCGAATTCCATCAGCCAGGCATCCTCGCCATCCCGATAATATCCCCGCCGTGTGCCCTTGAATCGGAAGCCGTACTTGCGATAGAGGCGGTGGGCCACCCGGTTGGAGACACGCACCTCCAACGTCACCACGCTGACCTCCAGTTCCAGCGCCTTCTCCATCACCATCAGCAGCAACAGTTCCCCCAATCCCTTCCCGCGCCAGTCGGGATGTACGGCAATGGTGCTGATGTGCGCCTCCGCGTCCTGGAGTCTGAGGCCCACGTACCCGATCACCCGGCTTTCTTCCGGCAGGCCGATCAGGCCATGCAGCCAGCGACGCCACCCCTGCCCAGAGGACGCAGCGCCGCTCATCCTCGGCTTCAACAAGACATAGCAGAAAGATCGCGTGCCGTGACTCAGTTCATACGAATAGGACGACGCGGGCCACGGCGTGGGGAAAGACAGCCGGTCAATGGCGACTACCGCCGGGATGTCGCCCGGCTCCATCGGGCGGATGGTATAGGGCAAGGGCTGGTGCATCACGCGGGATACTGAAGATAAATCGGGGTCAGCGTGGCCGGATCGTCAACCTCGCCACGGTTCAATCGCCGCCAGGCCAACTCTGCCAGAAAACCGGCCCGGCGCAGCCGCGCGGCCGCCGGCAAGAGCACGGCCAGTTCGCCGAGAGTGGCCAGGGCCTCGGCTCCCACCAGGTCAACCTCGCCGCAGAACAGGGTCGGGGAAGCCATCTCTTCCACCAGGGCCGGCCAGGTTGTGAGGCGTGGTGCTTCGCGAGCGCGCCACTCCCCTCCCCGCCAGCGGTAGGTGGCAACACAGATACGTCCCCGTCCGGCCTGCAACACCGCGCACAGCGGCCGGCGATCCCGCCCCTGGGCCGCCGCAACCACGTCCAGTGTCGGCACGCTTATCAACGCCAGCCCCCGCGCCAATGCCAGCCCCTTCGCCACCGCCATGCCCACCCGCAACCCGGTGAAGGAGCCCGGCCCTCGCGTCACCGCCACCCCGCTGAGGTGCTCGACTCCCAGGTCCAATTGCTCCAACGCGGTCACCAGGCGGGGCAACAACTCGACGGTGTGCCTGCGCGGCGATTCCCACGTCTGCTCCACCCGCACCCGGAATCCGTCGTGCAGGGCCAGGCTAGCGTGGTTAGTGGCAGTATCAATCGCGACCAACATCTTTCATCCTGCTTCCTGCTTCCTGCTTCCTGCCTACGCTCCGAAGGCCACCCGACGGAATTCCCGCAGCAGCGCGGTATGATGCTCCCCCTGCGCCACGAAATGCAGTGCCCGTTGAGTCCGGTCAGCAAATCCCAGCCTGATCCATAGATGCTCGGTCGGCACCAGGGGTCGCGCCCGCTCCGCCCATTCGATGACGCAAACTGCGTCCTCAGCCCCAACGAACTCTCCCAGTCCCAGCCCCCAGGCTTCGGTGGCGTCGGAGATGCGGTAGAGGTCTATGTGATATAGCCGCACGCCGTCCTGGGGGCGCTTGTACTCGCGCACCAGGACGAAAGAGGGGCTGATGAGCGTCCGGCCTATCCCCCATCCCCGCCCTATACCCTGCGCCAGACACGTCTTGCCCGAACCCAGCATCCCTTCCAGACAGATCACGTCCCCGCCTTGCAGCAGCGCACCCAGGCGTGCCCCCAGCCGCCGCGTCTGATCGGGGCTGCGACTCACAAATTCCAACGTATGCTCATCGAGGATCGGGACCATTGGGAATAATTCCTGGCAACGCCTGGCAAACTCGCAAGCGATTATACAACCATTACCCGGGCTCGACAAGCGGCTAGCACAAAGCGGAGAATCGGTATATAATATCGCTAATCTCACACGGAGTGATGACACTGTGCACTACTTGATCATATCCGACATTCACGCCAACCTAGCGGCCCTGGAAGCCGTGCTGGCCGATGCACCGGCCTACGACGAGATTTGGTGTCTGGGTGATTTGGTGGGGTACGGCCCGAATCCCAATGAGTGCATCGAACGGATTGAGGACCTCCCCCACATCAGCCTAGTCGGCAACCACGACTGGGCCGTGCTGGGGAAACTCGACCTCAACAGTTTCAACACCGATGCCCGCACCGCCAACGCCTGGACGCAGTCAGAACTGACGCCGGCCGCGCGCGAGTATCTGGCCGGACTCCCCACTCACATGGAGCACGAGGGCTTCTACCTGGTCCACGCCAGCCCCCGCGAACCAGTGTGGGAGTACATTCTCGACGCCAATCTGGCCTACGCCAATCTTGCGCATTTTTCCACCCCTATCTGCCTGGTGGGGCATACCCACATCCCCATCGTCTTCGAGTTGGACGAGGAGCGCCGGCGTTGCGACACGCTGATACCTCCCTTCCCTGGTCCTCTGGCGCTCGGCCCGCACCGCATGATTCTCAACCCGGGCAGCGTGGGGCAGCCCCGCGATGGCGACCCGCGTGCCAGTTACGCCATGCTCGACGCGGAGAACATGACCTGGGAATTTCGCCGCGTCGCCTACCCGGTGGAGATCACCCAGGAGCGCATGCGCGCCCGGGGCCTTCCTCGCCGCCTCATCGAGCGGCTGGAGATGGGGCGCTGATGCGGGAACTCTGGGGCCTGTCCCGACGTCTAGAGAGCGATGATCGCAACTTGAGGAAAGGAGAGCAACGATGAGTAAGAAGATAGCATACGGTGTCATCGCCTCTATCCTGGCGCTGGTCGTCGGGGGCTGCCGGGCTGCGGCACCCATGCCAGAGCTCGGGTACGGTGAGGCCCCTCCCGAGGTCAAGGTCGAGAAAGAGATGAGCGTTCTCGACACATCAGGCCACAGAGCAGCCGACTACGCCACCATCGAGCGCCTGGTCATTCGCAACGCCTACCTCGACCTGGTGGTGCCGGACACCGAGGCGGCTCTCGACGAGATCAACGGTCTGGTGGATGAACTGGGCGGCTACATCGTCGAGTCGAACGTGGACCAGTACCAGGAGGGGCTGCGGGCCCACGTCACGCTCCGCATCCCCGCCGAAAGTCTCGACGCCGCGCTGGAGCGCGTCCGCGGCCTGGCGACCGAGGTGCGGAGCGAGCACATCTCCGGCCAGGACGTGACCGAGGAGTACGTGGACCTCCAGTCCAGCCTGCGCCACCTGGAGGCGACCGAGGAGCGGCTGCTGGAGTTCCTGGAGGAAGCCGAAGACACCGAGGCTGCCCTCGCCGTCTACGAGCAACTGCGCCAGGTCGAAGGCGAGATCGAACAGGTCAAGGGACGCATCCAGTACCTGGAGCAGTCGGCGGCGATGGCGACAGTCAGCCTCGACGTCACCCCCGACGAACTGGCGCAGCCCATCCAGATCGGTGGTTGGCATCCAGAGGGCACGCTGCGCAACGCCTTCCAATCCCTCATCCGCGTGCTGCAGTTCCTGGTGGACGCGGCCATCGTCATCGTCGTCCTCATCATCCCGATTCTGATCGTGATCGCCGTGCCCGTGGCCGGGTTGTTCTACCTGGTGCGCGCCATCGTTCGCCGGCGACGCGCCCGCCGCATCCAGCCGGAGGGCTAACTGCGCATACAACTACGAACAAATTGCCAGGGTCCCAAACTTCAAACGCTCACCACCTGGGGTTGGCCTCATACACCGCCTCTACTCGCGGCACGATGACCCGCCAGTCGTACCGCTGCTCGACGAAGGCCCGCGCCACCCGGCCCAATTCGGCCCGTCGCTCCGGCGCACGCAAGAGCGCCACCACCGCAGCGGCAAAATCGGCCGGTGTGTCGGCCAGCAGCAACTCGCGCCCACCCGCCACCGGATACCCCTCCGCCCCCAACCGCGTGGCGACCATCGCTTTGCCCATCGCCATCGCCTCCAGCAGTTTAAGCCGCGTCCCGCCCCCCATCCGCAGCGGCGCGACGTACACCGCCGCCTGCGCGATGTAGGGGCGCACATCCTCCACCCAGCCCGTCAGCGTCACCGCCGGGTCGCCCCGCAGGACATCCAGCCGCCGGTGAGGCCGCTGCCCGACGACGAGGAAGCGCGCCTCCGGCACTGACGCCTGCACCCGGGGCAGCACCTTCCGCGCGAACCACAGCACCGCGTCCACGTTGGGCCGGAAGTCCATCGTCCCTGTAAAGACGAGGGTGGAATTGCGAATTGCGAATTGCGAATTGCGAAATTTTCGGTCGGGCCGATAGGCCCGCGTGTCAATCCCGTTGGGGATGACGGTCACGCCGAGGCCCGGCACCAACTTCCGCAGCGCCGCCGCGTCCGCCTCGGAGACCGCCAGCACGCGGTCGGCGCGGCGGCAGACCTGCGCCTCGTAGCGACGCAGCCGCTGCCATTGCACGAGCGAGTAGGCTGCGCCGGGCCAGCGGGCCGGGGAGCGCAGGTCGGTGAGGAAGACCCGCTGCTGAAGCAGGTATTCGCAATTGTGGTCGTCGAAAACGACGAGGGGGCGCGGAGGGGCACCCCCCCCAACCCCCCCGAAGCGGGGGGGAGATGCCTCGATGACGTCGAGATAGGGGGCCAACTCGATCCCCTCGACGTGCACGATGTCGAAGGACTCGCGTGCCAGCCAGCCCGCCAGACGGTGGGCGCACGCTTCCGACGCCAGCCGCAGCGCCATGTCAGGCTGGCGCGTGGTGAGCATGCCGCGCAAGCGGTCGCGGAAGGTGCGCACCGGGGGCTCCACCGTCTCGACGCGACAGACTATCCCCCCCCTTTCATCCCCCCCAACGGGGGGGAGAGAGGGGGAGGACATCCCCCCTGTTGGGGGGGAAAGAGGGGGGGAAGGCGCAAGAAACGAAAGCACCGCCACGTCGTGCCGCGCCGCCAGGCCGGAGATGAGCCCCCAGTTGCGCAGGGCTGTTCCCTTCTGGGGCGGGTAGGGGAGTTGGGGGGTGAGGAAGAGGATTCTCATTGTTGGTCCAGCGGGCTGCGGACGGCCTGGCCGCCTCGATTGAGGACGTGAGTGTAAATCATCGTCGTTTTCACATCCTTATGCCCGAGCAGTTCCTGCACGGTGCGGATATCGTAGCCATTCTCCAGCAGGTGGTGCGGGGGTCTTTGGAGACACGTTTGGCAGGAAAGACGTACTGCCACCCCATTCCCGGCTGGCGTTGGGATATTTTCTTTCCAGAGCGTAGGGCAGATAGACAGCCCCATGGCCTTTGGCCAGGTCCTCTTCGTGGAGCATTTTGACGCGCTGCAAGTGTTCCCGGAGTGGGGCGATGACGGCATCGGGAAGCACCGTCACCCGGTCTTTCATCCCTTTTCCATCTCGTACCACAATCAGGTGCTGGGCAAAATCAACGTCTTTGACACGCAGCCGCAGACATTCCATCAATCTCAGGCCGCTGCCATAGAGCAACTTTGCCACGAGTTGGTGCGTGCCCGACAGGCATCCGATGACTTTGAACGCCTCTTCTTTGGTCATAACGGTGGGCAACCGTTTTGGTCTTTTGGCGCGGATCGAGTCAATCGGAAAGTCCAGATCTTTCCTCAGTACCTCACGATATAGGAACAGGAGGGCGCTAAGGGCCTGGTTTTGCGTTGAGGCAGCGACGTTTTTGTTCACGGCCAGATGGGTGAGAAAGGCTTCGATTTCGGCGCGCCCCATCTCGTTCGGGTGTCGTTTGTTGTGAAACAGGATGTAGCGCTTGATCCAGGAGACGTAGGCTTCCTCAGTGCGGATCGAGTAGTGCTTGAGCCGTATGGCTTCACGAACCTGGTCGAGGAGTTTCTTGGGACGTTTTTGCATTGGTGCACCCTTCGGGTTTGACTTATGGAGATTCTTGCCTTATACTTTGTATATGTGACGAGGGGGATGTTGCGGGAGAGTTTTCCGCATATACCGCTCGGGGGATATTATAGGACAAGTTCCACATAATGCAAGCGAGAGGGAGATTATATGGAAGAATTTCTGCATAACCAGACCGTGAGATTACGCGGAAGAATGTCGGCCTAGTAACATGTTGGGCGGCCAATCCAAGGAGGTCAGAAATGAAGAGTTCTCAGTTGAACAAGTCTCGTTTCATCGTTGGCATAGTCTTGGTGGTCATAGCAGTTCTGATGTTTCTGTTTGCTCAGGGGGACTACTCTACTGCTGGTGCGATTGGGATTGGTGTGCTCGGTCTGATAAGTATTGCGATATCGAGAAGAAGGTAGATTGCGCATTTAGGCCGCCCAACAAGCGGTTGCAGCCGACCGCCTTCGACGCGGGTATGCGTGGCGCGTCTTGCCTGTGTTTCGCTCTGGCTAGCGTAGCGAGTCTTGCCAGAATCGGCGGCGGCTGAACCGCGTGCCGTTATGCGGCGTTGTGCAGCATAAGCATCGCCGACTTTACCATTAAGGAGCTTAATCATGCAAGAAAAGTTGGATTTCCTTGGCGCAGTCGTTGCACATGTTGTTTTCATTTCAAGCATCATCACATTTGCATCTCGCATGATTTTCAAATTGCAACCGGGGCATTGGGTCGGGGTCCCCATTTTGCTCATGGCATTCCCGCTTGGTTACCTCCTTCTAAGGGCTCCTGAATTCAATCGTCCATTTCTATACTACGTTCAGATCGGCGCAATGCTTGTTTGGCTGATAGTGCTTTTTCTAGTGGATTATATCCTTAAATACGACTTCCGTCAGACACAATGGATGGTCATAAGTTTCGTGGTCCTAGCTTATGCGGGGATGGGAGGCATGATTGGCATCGCAGCCCTGGCTGGGAGAGGGTGGACAATATCAGCGATAATCCTGTTTCTCATTGTAGCCGTCCTGGGGTTTGTCCAACGTGCAGTCACCGGCCTATGATCCCTTCGTCATAACCATCCCTTGGGACATCACTTTGTGGACAATTACAATGATTCATCACAAGGCCATCTGCGCCGCATAACCAATCGCTGGAGCCGACGCGGCTGTCGCCGCGATGAACCCGCGGGCGGTTGGGAAGCTACCTTGAGAGTTGTTGTGGGCGCCGGGCATGGGCCGCCGCGCGGCTCAGCTCCACCGTTAGGCGCACCCCTGCACAATCAAGTCAAATGGAGATAAGGACAGAAGGAGCTTCAAAATGCTTGAACCATTCTTTTTCACGCTAGGTCTTGTGAACAGTGGGTTTCTGATTTTTATCTTTCTTATTCGCGAGAATCATCTTGCTCTTCTGCAAAGAATCGGATGGGTATATTTCTTTTTAGCGATTCCAGCCATCTATGCGATTTTCCTCGTCCAACAGGAACAGAAGACACCACGATACACTATCTTTCTGGGAATCTTTTTGGCATTTCTGGCGATCGAAGCTCTGTATGACTGGATATTGAAGATTCCGTTCCGAGATACAATGGATTGGAAACAATTGGCGCCATATGTCGCGCTCTACATCTCGATGAATTATGGATTTGTGGTAATGGTTTGGAAATATTATTCCGTGAGAGGCGGGATCATCCTGCTTGTTCTTTTTGTTATCCAAATCATCGCAAATATAGCCACGCATCCTTAAGTCACAATCGAAAAAAAGTGACAGTAAGACTGGGTGTTCGTTGTAGTTCAAAAGCGCCCAACACCGCGTGCAGTGGACGTGTGGGAGTCTGCGCGATTTAGGAGCATTTTTCTGGCTTCGAATTTTTTCTGCTCCCAAACAGAATCCACGCCCGCCCACACGCCACTAACGCAAACCGTTAGGGCGCTCCGTCCTGGCAACGAGAGGAAGAACATCAAAGTGACAAATACCAATCACACAAAGCCGAAAAGACGAAAGTGGTTGTATCCGGTCGTCTACCTGCTGTTTGTCGTAATCAGTTTTCTCCCTGTTTACGCAGAAAAGCCATATGCACCCCAGGATACCCAAGATGTCATTCTCAACTTGCTAATGGTGTCCCTAGACCCATACAAGCAGTTTGGCCCAGTTTTCCATATCGCGACGCTGCTCATTGTTGCGCTCATCGTCGTGTTTGGAAATAAGATGGGGCGTATTCTGGCCGCCTATATGGGGCTGGATTATCTGGCCATTGCCTTTGCTCAAACAATGGGAATGACAGAGAAATATGGTTTTGTCATCCAGACTGGCTCTCTGATCACCTCGGTTCTCTTGGGTATTGCTTGGATCGTGGTTGCAGTTCGAGGCACTCTCGAGCCATCATACGAGAACGTACCTTCATTGCGATACCTCCTACTCCCTTTGGCCCTCTTGGCTTTCTGGTCCCCATACAACAGTGAAGTGCAACCCTGCTTCAACCCAATGTTGTTGATTACATCGCCAGACTATGGCCTAACCTTCTGCCTCACCACTCCGGTGTTCTTATTTCTCCTCGTCTTGTTCTATCCCAAGGTCGATGCCTTTGCGTATAGAATTACGGCATTCAATGGGCTGCTTTACGGGCTTTTCAACATGACTCATTTCTTCAACCCGCAACTTAGGTGGATGGGCATTCTGCATCTGCCGCTATTGATCATATCACTTTGTGCGTTGCTACTGCCAAGGGTATCAGTAAGAGCAAGGAGTGTCGCATAAGAAAAAGCGCGCCCTAACCCGCGCATGGAGCCGACCGCGCCTATGTGCGACCAGTAAAGGATTGTTGATGGAGTACTACGAAAGGTAGGCCCTGTGGTGTTCAGGTGTTCCTACCCAGGCGTGCATCGCCAGTAACGGCTTTGTGCGAAGCCCTGGGGACGACGGCCATAACCTGCCAGCCTCGAGGCGGGGGCGGTCCAGGGAAGCACCGGAAGGTTGAACATAAGTGAAGGGGTGTACATCTCGTCAGTCGGAAGCGGCCAAAGAGGCTGATAGGCCGTAACCAAAATGGTAACGTGGGGCGGACTGTCTGTAGATAGCGGCAGGCAGCAACACCCATAGTCCCCACCGGGAGAGAGCCCCCAACCTAACCGGAGCGCATCTCCACAGCAGTCAACTGGGTAAGCCCGATGTGCCCCACCCCATTGGGGAGTGGTATCCTGACCGCAAGGGAAGGGGACGGTGCAGCGGGTAGAGGATGTCGGAGAAAGCGAAGGCTGTCCTATAATGGGACGGATAGGGCCACCGAAAGGTGGAGATACCCAACCCGAAAGGGTGCAGACTTCCGACTGGTGTCTCGTCACGAGAAAGTTTGGCGAACTGCCTCAAAGGGGGAAAGCAAATGTCGGCGGGCCTATGGCCTTAGCTGGTGCGCCCTCTAGTAGAATGATTTACGTGGCAGCTCCAAGCGTGTATCGTAAAGTTGCGGCAGTTAGCATTTGTCGCGGCGCGTCCCACCGGAGGGGCGTTTGAGATGCTTGAGCCGTGTGAAGGGAGACTTTCACGCACGGTTCTTAGGGGGCTGGGGGCCAGTAATGGCCCCTGGCTACCCGACCGCGCCGCAAATCGGCGGCTCCGTGGTCAACGACGGTGTCTTCTGACGAAGGCTCTCACGCTAGAGCCGCGCAGCGGGTGAGCTAGTCCGTTAGGCACCGTGTTAGAAGCAAGGAGGGTGGATCATGACGAAGGGTAATGACAGTCGTAATCGGGTCACGAAATGGATACGCTGGATTGCCCGAATCTGGGGCTTTCCGATCATAGTTTACGCTCTACTTATGCTTATCGGTTATGCATGGAACTGGGTGACAACCGGTGTAGCAGACCCGCATGCGGTGGAGGACTATCCCCCCATAGAAGCCCTACCCCCGATCTTTATGTTTCTGAGTGTCCTGGGATTGGGCATTGCCTGGCGTTGGGAGCGATTGGGAGGAACGATTACCATTGT
>DAOUEC010000155.1:0-12000 GCA_034430655.1 Anaerolineae bacterium | reverse complement strand
AAGGGAGACTGAGCCATCATGCTCAGAACGAGCACTGGTTTGCCTCGACCGATGGCCTGTCCATAACGCAGGCTAACCCCGTACCACCACAGTGGCTCACGCACAGCACGGCGATACAGTTCAAAGTGAACAATGTCGCCCACTTCCGCCGAATGGGGCAGGTGGGCAGCGTGAGCCAGCGGCACGTACCACGCCACACCAAAACGTTCCTGATAAGGGTTCTCAAATTGCAGCCCCGATACCTCGATAGGCTTTGGAATCAAGAAGGCAAGCGGAAAGGCACCCTGAAAGAAGACACACCGATCTTCTTGCTTAACCAGATCATAGAGCTCCTGGCGCCAGCTCGAGATCTGCTGGTACCGCCAGGCCAAGAACCTCTGAAAGAGAGGATCGCCCCACTTCACCTCCGTCGGCAATGGCTGATGATACTCGTCGTAGAACTTCTCCCGACAGTAATCGCAACTGCACCAACTTTGGAAGCTTGGCTCATCAAAGTAGAAACCATCCACATCGTAGTTGTCGCTGATCTCGCGCACCACCGAAGCAAAGTAGTCTCGATAGGGACTGTTCGGGCACATCGCCACCGTCGTGTAAGCATCATCCCAACTTGTCACCGAACCGTCTGCTTTCCGTTGGGCCCAGTCTGGGTGCGCATGAAACAGCTCGCGCTCGCCCCAGATTGAGGCAACGTAGGCGACAACCCTCTGCTCGTTTCGGTGCCCAATCTCAATTGCTTCTGCCAACAAATCCCTGTCTCCCAGACCGGGATAGTGTGGAGCCAACCTGCTCTGGTAAAAAGCCGTACCACCCGGCCAATAGCCAATTGCAAAGACACAAAGCGTGTTGACCGCCCCTCGATGAGTTTCGTTGACAATGCCAGTGACATCAATTGTTGCCACATCGGACGCTGGAAATTCCACTGTCACGGCACGTATGGGTTCCTTCCACCAGGCTTCCATCTCTTACCTCCCCTTTCTCCTATCAGCTCGAACTCGCAGGCCCACTCCCTGGAACTAGAGCAGTTTCCGGTGCAGAACCATTCTAGAGTATATCAAGGTCAGCGAGAACGCTTTCGACTAGCCGCTCGTCGAAGTCCGTCTCATTGATCACAGAGCAAAACAGTCCCTCTTTCTCGACGTAATCTCTGAGCGTAAGCAAGGTATTGCGAAATGCCTCAGTCGGAATATTCAGTTCGTGCAACCGATATCGCACACCGACTGCATTGATAAAGCTATGTACCCACTCGGGGTCATTGTCCTGAATGTATGAGAGGACATAGACGCCCAGGCAAACGAGTTCCCCATGCACGAAGTGCTGCCCTGTCAGGTACTCCATGTTATAGGCAAAGAAGTGCTCGGAACCCTCCTCGGGACGGCTATTGCCCCACCTCTCACATAGGTCATTTTCTTCATTGTACAGGTCGAACAGAAGCCTGACGCCAGTTTCGGTGACATCCCGCAAGTCAGCAACCTTCTCTTCCATTCTACGCAACATTGCAGATGCAGCGGCCGCTGTCTCTTCGGAATAGAGATCCTTCCCGCGCACGGAAGAGCGTTTCCAATCCCATAGGGCTGTATGGATGGACAGGATATCCCCCACACCAGCCCGGTTGAGATTTGCCGGCGCACCCCGGATCACCGGAAAGTCCACTCCCACCACTATAGGTTCTGCCGTTCCGATGTATCGAACTTTGTCTTCTATCCGTACCGCGATACTCGACGTGACCGCCGCATCAACAGAAGCGATTGTTGGGATCAGATATAGGGGAACGCCGCGTTTCCAATGAACATACTTCCCCATATCCATCGCTGCGCCGCCTCCAACCCCGAGCACCGCTTCGGCAGAGGGAATAGAACGCTCCAACTCAGACACGACATATTCATCCATGCTAGTTACTTCAATCATGTGATCAGGCCCTCGCCCTAGCCGACGGGCGACGACCGCCCAGGGTTCAGCCATTGTCGTGACCAGGAAAGGGGCAGGAAGCATCGCCCCGATTTCTTCCACTATTTCATACCCGTAGCGCACGTTCCTCAGGCTCATCGCTGCCCTCCTACTCCAATAGTGCCAATCACCCTTCTTCTGAGAATCAAGCCTGCCCACACCACTCGACGGCCGTCAGGGCCAGGATCTTGGCACAGGTGAGTACTTGCTCGAACTCAACGTACTCATCTGTACTGTGGATCATCCCTCCCGCTGGACCAAACAGGACCGCGGGCGTGTCAGCGTACAGTACGGGCAACCGCAAATCACATCCCCCTGCCCCTGCCACAATCGGCTTTCTGCCGGTAACGTCCTCGACGACGCCCGTTAATGTCAACACAAAGGGGTGGTCAGGCTCGATTTGTGCAGCTTCAAACCACAGGCCAAACCATTCGATCTCTAAGGGATGATCCTTTAACCAGACATCTTTCGCGGCCCACTCCATCAAGTAGGACTTGAAGGCCTCTTTTACCTCGTGAATGTCCTCACCCGGCAGACATTCGATAGTTCCTTCCATCACACATTGTGACGCAACGGTCGAGGGATGCTCACCCGCCGAGATTTTGCAAATCCCCAGAGGGACCTTGGTGTTGTATATGGAGTCATAGAGCGGATGAGAGACGGACGACTCCCGCACAATAGAGTATGCTTCAACTGCCTGGAAGATCTCCATGGCTTTAGTGATGGGGTTGACAAGGTCGTGCTTATACTCCGTTCCGCCCTCTTGTCCGGGCACCGTGATGCGAAAGTACTGTGCGCCCCGATTGGAAACAGCGACAGCGTCGAGGCCGCTCGGCTCAGTGAAGACACATGCGTCGCCCTTGTAACCGCGCATGACACAGGCTAGTGTGCCGTTGCCGCCCAACTCTTCGTCTACGACGCTTTCTATGATCACATCCCCTTTCAGGTGGATCCCGGCGGTTTGCAAAACCTGGACGGCGAAGATCATGCTGACGTCGCCGCCCTTCATGTCGGCGGATCCCCGGCCATATACTTTGCCATCCTCGAAGTGGCCGCTCCATGGCGGCTTGGACCAGAGTCCCTCTGGGCCGATTGGTACGACGTCGACGTGACCGTTGAGAATCAGCGAACGGCCGCCTCCACTGCCACGATGAATACCCACCACGTTCGGTCGGTCCTTATAAGACATGCCAGTTGGTACGTATGCGGGATGGGCTTCCAACTCGTCGTCTGGGGGATCCCACATATCGACTTCCAGGCCCATTGCCTCCATCTTTTCAGCGACGATCTCCTGGCATGGTTTCTCGTTGCCTGCAAGAGAAGGCACACGCACCAGGGCTTGAAGCAAACCAAGCATTTCCTGGCGCTGGCTCTCGACAGCATCACTGATTCTCGCTTTCAGATCCATGGTTAGACCTCCATCTTCTCAGTATCTCCGCAGAGAATAAGACCGTTCTGAACCATAAGAGAAACCTATCGTCCACCTATCCTTTGACAGCGCCGAACGTCAAGGCTGAGATGAAATACTTCCTTACCAGTAAGGCAAAGACGACTACTGGCAAAGTTCCAAGGGTTGCCGTAGCAAACATAGGCCCCCATTTGATTCCTGCGTGTGTCATAAAGAAAGCAATCGTCGTCGGCATTGTTCTGGATTGAGTGGAGGTCAGGAAGAAGGCCAGAGCAAACTCGTTCCACACGCCGATGAAAATCAGAATGGCCGTAGCAGCCAGGCCACCTGCCATCAAGGGCAGCGTGATGAGCAAGAAAGCTCTGAATCTTGAACACCCGTCAACCATTGCGGACTCTTCTAGTGCGACCGGTATAGCTTCGATGAATCCCCGCAGCATCCATATGGCGTATGGTACGTTCCACAGCAAATAGCAGACAACTAGGAAGAGGTACGTGTCATATAGTTGGAGTCTACGTGCGATATAGAAAAGCGAAAACACCATCGAGATGCCCGGCACCATCTGGAGGAAAAGGAATCCGTAGGCAATGGGCTCTTTGAAGGGAAACTTGTAGCGAGCAAAGCTATAGGTGGCGGGGATGGCAATCAGCATTGTCAAGAGGGTGCTCGCCACAGCAACGATGGTGCTGTTTTTCATGTAAAACATGATGTCTAGATCGGCCAGAATCGACCGGAAATGTTCCAGGGTGGGGCGAAAGATCCAGACCGGGGGATAAGCGAAAGTTTCCTGCCGGGACTTGAAAGCTGATGTAACCATGAAGAGATAGGGAAACAGGAATAGAAGGACCGCTATAAGCGTGATCACCTTTAGAGCCCCCCCCCCCAGCCGTTTGCGCAGTTTGTTCCAGTTAATCATTTCGTCCTCACATTTCGAACTTGGCGCGTTCGAGCAGCCGGACAAGCAGGAACGTTAGCGTCACAATAATGATGATGAGCATTACGCTCACCGCCGAGCCACGGCCCACATTGCGAGCGACCAGTGTGGCTTTATAGATGTAGATCGGCAGCGTTGTCGTCGCGTCGCCCGGGCCACCTCCAAACATGACAAAGATCACAGCGAAGATGCGCAAGATGTCCATGAACCGCAGGATGGTGGCCGTCAGCACTAACGGAGCCATAAGCGGCAGTGTAATGTGGCGGAATAATTGCCAGTTGGAGGCCCCATCTACTAAGGCAGCATCGTAAGGTTCCCGGGGCAGGGCCTGTAAACCCGCCAGCAGGATCAATACGAAAAAGGGAGTCCATTCCCAGATATCAACCAGCATAACGGCCGGTAAGGCAAGTTCCGCTCCGTACCAGTTGGGCTTGACGCCAAAGAACGTCTCAACGAAGAAGTTGACCAGGCCATCATAGGAGAAATAAAGGCGCCAGACCAAGCCGACCATAGAAGGCATCACGACAATGGGAATGATCAGAATGGCGGTATAGACTGAGCGGCCTATGATTTGCCTGTTGAGGAGAAGGGCTAACCCGAAACCGATGACCAACTCAGGTATCAGTGTGCCCGCGACATAAACTGTCGTCAGCCCAACCGAGTCCCTGAAAGTGCTGTGTTCACTGAAAAGGAGCCACTGGAAGTTATCCAGCCCAACCCAAGCCGCCTCTTGCCACTCTACGCCGAAGGTCCACTGCACGAGGCTCATCCGTATCAGCCAGAAAACACTGAAAACTGCCAGCACGAAGACAACGGCAAAAGCGGGCACGATCAGTACATACGGAACGACCTTGCTTCGCTGGCTCCGGCTTAGAAATCCACGCATCTTCATATCCTGGATTGGGACATTAGGGAGGCGGTAGGTGAGTAGAGCACCCGGCATACCGCCCCCCTGAGTACCTAACGTTAGCGTGAAAAAACTTCTTCGACCTGGGCCTGCATGCTGTCGGCGGCCTCTTGTGCTGTGATCTCGCCAGCAAAGGCCCTTGAGCCCTCAGTTCCCATGATCTCGCTAATCTCGGACCATTCGGGGATCATGAGGACCACGCCCAAGCCCTGTTTCTGTAAGTCAGCAGCTTGCTTAAGCGTCTCCAGTATGGCCTGATAGTAGGAGTACTGCGCCTGTTGCTTGGGGTCAGACAACATCGAGGCGCGGGAAACGATGCCACCGTTTTCGATATACTCCTGATGCGTGGCCTTGCCGGTCATGTAGGTGATGAAAGCCCAAGCAGCATCCTTGTTCTCAGACCCGACGGTCATCGAGAAGCCCCAGCCCCAAACCCCGGAATAGGCCCCGGCGGGACCAGCCGGCATCGGTGCGTAGCCCACCTTTCCGGCTACCACTGAGCTGTCGGGGTTCTCCACCTCCGGCGCGGCGGCAGATGCCTCGATCATCATCGCGGCTTTCCCCTGCATGAACGCGTCCCATGCTTCTGGGAAGGAGTAGGATTCGATGCCTACGGGAGCGTATTGGGACAGCTCGATCATGTATTCCAAGGAGTCAACCGTCCCGGAGTTGTTCAGACCAGGTTTCCCTGTAGCGGGATCGACCATCAGCCCGCCGAAGGGGAAGATGAAGATGGACCACTCGTACGTGAATTCCCAGCCTGATCGACACCGGAAGGAAACACCTGACAGGCCATCCTCTTTCCCGTGGAAGAATTCCGCCGTTTCCATGACTTCGTCGAACGTCGTCGGAACTTCGACATCGTACTTGTCGAACAGATCCTTCCTGTAGAACAGGAATACAGTCTCGCCGGCGAAGGGTACACCATAGTTCACATCCTCATAGGCAAGCATTTCCCGATATGCGAGGAGAATATCGTCGTTGTCGAACCAATCGGGAGTATTATTCAGCCAGCTATCCAGTGGTTCGAGGTAGCCTAAATCGGCCAGGTTGGGCAAGCGCTCCGGGCAATTCATGATCACGTCATAGCTAGTCGTGCCCGATGTCGCCTCTAGCAGCATCTTTTGCCCATGAGCACCCTCTTCCATTTCGTCCCAGACGACGTCAATGCCGGTCAGTTCCTCAAAGCGGGGTGTCATTGCCTTGAAAGCTTCAATGGAGGGATGGGTCGCCGCGGAAACCCGCAGTTTGGTTCCTTCGTGTTGGGCATGTACCTCTGCTGCCCATGCTTCGATGGGAGTAGCTACTTCTTCCGGGGGCGCTTCTTCCTCAGTAGGCTCCGCTGCTTCTTGTGGGCCACAGCCCACAAGAAACGCAGCCACAATCAGAAGAACCATCAGGTTATAGAACACTTTCTTGTTAGCAAACATTTTCCTCCTCCTTAGACTTAGCGTTGCAGATTGACCTCGCCTTCGCACGAGGTCCTGCCCTTGGCCAACAGAACCCCACCTTTTCTCCCGCTCCATCACCTCCTTTCCCAAAAGTCCCTTCGCAAGTGCCCATCACCCCCAAAAACTAAATGACCCTGTGGCTAGCCTATCCCTTCTTGCGCGAGAGTCTTGGCGTGCTGCTGTATCTTCTTGATGGCTTCCACAACCTGCGCCATATCTTCCTCACTCCCCAATAGCACCGGCTGCGGCAGCCATACCGTCTCCCAGGCCCCCCGCGCAGTATTGGGGAACTCAGCCTGGAGGAAGGCATGCTCCTCACTGCGCTGCTGAGGGCACAGACGCTTGCGATATTCGCCACTTTGAAAGAGACCCATTTCGTGGATCGGTGGGTAACTGGCCTGGGTGGGAATGCCTTCCGCATTGAGTGCCTGAATGAAGCAGTGGGTGGGCACACCGGCAAAGGCCGCCTTGTCATAGTGACAGATGTAAGCATAGTAGCCACGACGCGTGCAGCGGGGATCAAGTGCCTGCGGTGTAACCCCTTTGACCCTTATGAACTCCCGGTCCAGGTAGGCCGCGTTGCGGGTGCGAACAGCAGCCTGCTCGTCCAGACGGGCCAACTGCTGGCTGAGAACGGCCCCCTGCCACTCGCTGAGCCGATAGTTCGAGCCATAGATAAAGTGGGAGTAAAACCACTCGCCAGGCATACGGCCGCAGTCGTGAACCGAGCGTGCCAGGCGCTCCAGTGCGTCATCGTTGGTGACGATGATCCCGCCCTCACCCGCTGTCATCAACTTGCTCTGCTGAAAACTGAAGGTGCCGATGTCGCCGATAGCCCCCACCCTCCGTCCCTGCCACTCACTCCCGTGAGCATGCGAACTGTCCTCGACCAGGCGCAGGTTATGCCGACGGGCGATCTCTGAAAGGCGATCCAGATCGGCAGGGTGACCGCCCAGGTGAACGGCGATGATGGCCTTCGTGCGCTCTGTGATTGCCCCCTCCACCAGGTCCAGGTCGAGACAGTAGGTATCGGTTGTCACGTCCACCGGAACAGGCAGCGCACCGGTAAATAGGACAGCGCTGGCCGTGGCAACGAAGGTAAAATCCGGGATGATCACTTCGTCGCCCAAGCCGATGTCCAGTGCGGTCAGGGCCACCTCTAGAGCGGCTGTGCCATTTGTGACAGCGATGCCATGCTTCGCACCGTGATAGGCGGCAAAGTCGCGCTCGAACTGCAAGGTATATGTGCCAGGCGTCCGCCACCAAGCGCCGCTCTCCAGCACCCCTATGAGCGCCTGGCGCTCACGCTCGTCGTACTGGGGCCAGGAGGGGAAAGGAGTCTCCTTGACCGGGTCCCCGCCAAGCAGGGCCAGTTTATCCATAGCAATATCTCCCTACTGATCAGGTACCTCAACCCAGCGCCTCTCGCGGGCGCTCTTTAGAATTGCTTCACACAGCACTATCTCGCGATGACCATCCTCAAAGGTGGGGAAAGTCGGTGGTCGCGAGAGGTCGCCAGCGGCGATGTAGCCATAGACGTCTTTGTAGAGTTGAAGAAATGTATCTGGATAACCCTCAGCATGGCCGCCGGGGTAGCCAGCAACGGAGCGCACATCGGGGTGCATGAGGGCTGGGTCCTTGATAACCAGTTCGTTCGGGCGATCGCGGTGGCCAATCCACAGTTCGTTGGGATGCTCCTGATCCCAACTCAGGGATGCCCGGGAACCATTTAGTTCCCACCAGAAGTGATTCTTGCGCCCGGCACTGACTTGAGAGAGAATCAGCACCCCGCGCGCCCCGCCCTCGAAGGTCAGGAGAACAGCAGCGTAATCCTCAGTCCGCACCTCGACCTCCTCAGCCTCCTCTGGCTTTTGCATCTTCCCGGCAAACGTGTCCACCGATTGGCGCGGCTTCAGCCGGTTGGGGATGAATGTAGCGAAGTCGGCCATCACAGCAGTGACTTTTCGGCCAGTCAGCCAGGTAACCATGTCCAGCCAGTGCGTGCCGATATCGGCCACGGCCCGGAGTTCACCGCCCAGGGCTGGGTCCAGGCGCCAGTTCCAATCGCTGGACAGAAATAGCCAGTCCTGCAAGTACCCGCCGTGAATAAGACGCACTTCGCCAATTTCCCCAACCTGCACCCGGACGCGGGCCTCATGGCAGAGAGGGTAGTAGCGGAGGTTGTAGTTGACCACGGCCACCAATCTGGCTTCCCACGCCATCTGGACCAGCTCCGACGATTCCCGGCTGTTAGTGGTCAGCGGCTTTTCACAAACCACGCACTTACCCGCCCGCAGCGCAGCCTTGGCCATGGGATAGTGGAGGTAGTTAGGCGTGCAAATGTGCACGACGTCCACGGTCGAGTCGGCAACCAGTTCGTCGAAGCTGGCATAGACGTGAGGCACACCAAGACTCTCAGCCGCCGCCCTTCCCTTCTCCGGTGTGCTGCCCAGAAGGCCCACCACCTCAATCCCCAGACGACGCAGTGCCTCGATGTGGGTGGAGCCCATAAAGCCTAGACCTGCCACAGCAGCGCCCAACCTGTACACCTCACCCCTCCTTCCTATCGGTTACGGAAGTCGCCTGACCATGAAATACTCCGTGGTCGCGTCCAAGACGAGCATGATGGCCCCCATGACAGCAGCCCGACGTCCCAGTGGGGATGCCACAAGCCGGGGGATAGAGGGTATCACGCCTTCCAGACGGTGCAAGATTGGCTCAATCAAGAGATCGGCTGAACGCGACACCCCGCCGCCCAGCACGATAACCTCCGGATCAAGCATAGCGCTGACGCCAGCAATGGCCAGACTGAGATAGTCAACCGTCCCATCCACCACCTGCTGCGCCCAAGGTTCACCTCTGCGCGCAGCATCGAACACGTCCTCGGCACTCAGTCCCTCCGATGGAACAGGCATGCCTTCCTGCTCCAGGAACTGGCGCGCACGCTTGGCGATTCCAGTCCCCGAGGCCAGGCTCTCCAATGCGCCAAATTGATCGTGACGCCGCCCAAGGAACTCCACTCCCGGCAATAGGTAGCCAATCTCGCCAGCAGCCTGGCTGTGGCCTCGATAGAGTACCCCACCGGCGATGATGCCAGCGCCAATCCCTGTGCCCACAGCGATACACACCAGGTCCTGTACACCGCGGCCAGCGCCGAACCCCAACTCGCCCAGGGCAGCCAGGTTGACATCATTCTCAACGAAAACCGGCACATCGAAGCGCTCAATAAGGATCTCTCTGAGCGGCAGATCACGCCAACTCAGACTGGGTGCCCACGTGATGATCCCCTCTGGACTTAGGGTGATCCCCGGAACCCCGACGCCGATCCCCCGGATCCGCTGGCCAGCTGGCCCTGGGGCATCCAGCAATCCCTCGATCAGCGCACACAATTGCTCCAGATTGTCCCCTGGATCCATATCCTCCCAGGGGACATAAACCTCGTGCTGGATGTTACCTGCCAGATCGGCCACCGTGCCGAACATCTTGGTGCCCCCGAGATCCACACCCACAGCGGCGTAGGCACTGCCGTTGAACACCAAAAGGGAGCGGGGCCGTCCCCCTGTGGGCTCACTGCTGCCGAGAGGCCGCACCAAGTCTTCTTCGATAAGTTCATCCACAATACGCATCACGGTCGGAAGGCTTGTGTTCAACCGCCGTGCAATCTGGGAACGCGCGATAGGCCCATCCTGCCGAATGAGGTCCAGGATGGCTGTGCGATTGATGCTACGCATCAGGCTGGCAGTAACGGTTGTTCTCATAACAATCATAGACTCGTTGGTGAGCGGTGAGGAGCGTGGGGCCGGGTGTGTGAGGCCCGCAGCCATCACACAGACCATCGCGCAGGATGGAATCCGCACTTAGTTACTAACAGTTTGTAAGTAAATTATAACACCAAAATCGCCGCTTGTCAAGGCATTGACGAGAAAACCTGGATGAACCGGCCGTGCCAGATGTGGTACCAGGCTTGGCCGGTGGTGCCGTGCACACTGAGCATCCCCTCGATCCCTCACACAAGTTCTCACACATTTTAACAAAACACTAGGAAATTCCTCACCGCAAGTCCACTTCCATCTGCTATCATTGAGTGTAGCCCGACAGCGAGCCGTAGAGGCTCAGTACGCCACTACCAACAGCAGAACCTGGGTTTTTGACTAACCAGCCCCGGGTGGTCAGCACCACCGGGGCTGGAGACAGAAGATAGCCCCGGCAGCAACCGGCACATTTTGCGCCTGTAGGCGCACCGGACACGTGGGGAGTACCAATGGAACTTAGAGCCTATCTGGCCATCCTTTGGCGACGAAAGTGGGTGATCGGTGTCACGCTGGCTGTGACGATGACCTTCACCATCATAGCTACGCTCATGCAGACGCCCACGTATGTGGCTTCAACGACGTTGCGAGTATTGACAGCCACCAGTGGGACATTCGATAGGATAACCTACGACATCAAGTACGCCGAGCGGGTGATGAACACTTACGTCGAAATCGCCACCAGCAGCCCCGTGCTGGAAGACCTGGTGGAGAGGCTCGGCCTTGATCGGCCTCCTCAGATCGACGTGGAAATTGTACCCAATACCGAGTTGATACGCATCGAGGTCGAGGGGACGGATCCGACTCTGGCTGCGCTAGCGGCCAATACCCTGGCCGAAATCCTCGCTTTCCGAAGCAAAGAGCTATACAGTGGGGGCGGAAGGAGCGCTCAGGAGATTCTAAGCGCACAACTGGATCAGATTGGGCACGAGTTAGAGCAGGCACGAAAGGAACACGAAAACCTGGTCACTCAATTCCCTGATGATGTCGAGCGCATCACAGCCGCCAGCCGATCTATCGAGTTGAAAGAAGATACATACAATATGCTATTGGACCAATACGAGCAGGTCCGTATCAGAGAGGCTATACTGTCTAACACCCTCTCTGTCGTCGAGCCGGCCATGGCCTCCCATGCTCCGTCCAAACCGCGCAAGGAACTGAATATCGCCCTGGGGTTCATGGTTGGCCTGGCGGGGGGTGTGGGCCTGGCTTTCCTGTTCGAGAATCTGGATACCCGGCTGTACGCCACGGAGGAGATCAAGAAAGTTACCGAACTACCCGTTCTAGGGCAGATTCCCACCGCCAGGAGACAGCGGCAAATCGCCTTGTCCAACGGCAATTCTTCCCAGGGAGAGGCCTTTCGCCGCCTGCGTACCAATATCTTCGCCCTCGATCACGATGCGCCTATGCGGACGCTGCTGGTAACAAGCGCCGAGCCGAGGGAGGGCAAATCAACAATTGTGGCCAATCTGGCCCTCTCCATAGCACAATCCGGGCGAAGTGTCATCGCAGTGGATGGTGACCTGCGGCTGCCGACCTTACACAGG
>DAOUEC010000154.1:0-7628 GCA_034430655.1 Anaerolineae bacterium | reverse complement strand
GTCATTCGTCATTCTTGATTTTGCTAGCATACGGTCTGCTGGCGGTAGTGATGACCTGGCCGGTCGCCGCCCAACTGGGAACACATCTACCGGGGGGAGCGGATGACCTGTGGGTTCATCAGTGGACATTCTGGTGGGTGAAACAGTCCATTATGCAGGGACATAGCCCATTTCATATCAACCTTCTATTCCATCCTCAGGGCGTGTCGCTGGCCTATCAAAACGTCGCCTGGCTCAACATTGCCCTGTGGCTACCTCTACAGGCGATAGTGGGCAGCGGCACTGCCTACAGTCTGATCTTCATCGCCGTCTTCGCCCTGAACGGCTTCTCCATGTACCTGCTAGCCCGCGAACTAACCGACTCGCTGCCGGCCGCTTTCGTCGGCGGGTTAGTCTACGGTTTCTGGCCCTATGCCCTGTCTCATTACGGCCACCCAAACATGATGGTTGTCTGCTGGATACCCTTGACCCTCCTATACCTGCGACGCACGCTGGAAAGAGGAAAAACGCGCGATGCGCTGCTGACAGCATTGTTCCTGGCCTTGACGGGCTTGACCCGCTGGCAACTGTTGATTATGGGAGGAGTGGTCATCGGCCTGTATTTGCTCTACAGGTGCCTGGGGGAGAAAGCCTGCCGGACCAGGCGTACTCTGGGGTTGCTGGCGCTGGTGGGGCTCGTAGCAGGGGCACTGATGGCTCCCCTGGCAGCACCTGTGGCTATGGCTCATTTGACGCAGCCCCATCCGGGAGATGTCTTCACATACGAGCAGACCAGGGGGCAGACCGACCTGCTGGCCTACGTGCTGCCCAGTCGCAATCACCCCCTGTGGAGTGATGCAGCCCTCCGAATTTACGACAACTTCGTTGACAACAAGGTCTACGTCGCCTTTCTTGGGTACACGACCATCGCTCTGGCGCTCTATGGCACTGTCAGGAACTGGAAGCAGGCCCGCTTTTGGCTACTGGCAGCGATGGTATACATCGCCCTCGCTCTCGGCCCTCAACTGCGGGTTGATGGCCGTCTCTATCCCCAGGTCCCGATGCCCTACCGGTTGGTGGGTGACCTGTCATTCATCCGCCTTCTGCGCAAGCCGGATCGCTTCAACATCTTTCTAGGGCTTCCGGTGGGGATGCTGGCGTCTCTAGGCGTGGCGGCCCTGCTGCGCCAACGCCCCTTCAGCCGGAAACCGGCTTTGCTGGTGGCGGTGGTGGGAGTGTTGATTCTACGCGAGTATTGCCTCGTACCATACCCCACTGTGCGTCCCGTTACTCCCGCCTGGTATAGCCAACTGGCTCAGGAACCCGGGCCTTTCGCCGTGCTGGATCTGCCGATGCAGATGCAAACCTTCGACAAACAGTATATGTTCTACCAGATCACTCACGGCAAACCATTGGTGGAGGGGCATGTCTCCCGTCCTCCCCGGGAGGCTCTTGCCTTTATGGATAGCATCCCTCTCCTGGACCAACTGCGCCAACATAACGCTGTGGACCCGACTCTGATAGACATATCCCAGCAGTTGCGCCTGCTGGCCGGGGCTGATATTCGCTACGTCATTCTCCACAAAAGACTGGCCAGTTCGGAGCAACTGGCCGCCTGGCAGGATTGGCTGACCTTTGAGCCGCGTTACGAGGATACAGACCTGGTTGTCTACAGCACCGATCCGCGTCTGGGACTCGATTTTGCCCTGGCTGATGGAATGACAGATGAAATCGGCCTCATCAGGGCCACCTTCACGCCCACCAGCACGCTCCAGGGGGCCTTGATCCAGGTAGATGCCTGTTGGGGAAGTACTGCCGCTCCTGACCGGGATTATGACGTGTGCCTGAATCTGGTCAACGCTGCCGGCAAGGTAGCCCAATCGCGCTGCGAGCCGCTCTCTCCAGCCTGGCCCACGTCCCGCTGGGACGCAAATGAGGTCGTGCGTGGCCGCTACGCCTTGCACGTGGACCACTCTCTGGAGCCAGGAGTGTATTCCCTGACGTTGATGCTGGCGGACGGCGCGACAGGGGTGACGACAGGGCATCCGGCCGCCCTGGGCCTGGTACAGGTAGAACCGCTGCAACCAGCGCATCCGCTGCACGCGCTCTGGGGAGATGTGATTCTTCTGCGGGGATACGATCTGCAACTATCCGCCGAGTCGCTGAGGCTGACTCTTTACTGGCAGGCCCGGCGGAGGATGGACATCTCGTATAAGGTCTTCGTGCACCTCATTGACCTGACCACCGGGGACATCGTCGCCCAGGACGACGCCATACCTCGCCACTGGACGTACCCGACAACCTGTTGGGAGCGCGATGAGGTGGTAGAGGATGCGATCTCCCTGCCACTGGATGAAGTGCCGCCAGGCCAATACCGCCTGGTGGTAGGACTTTACGACCCTGCAACGGGAGAGCGGCTGCCAGCCTACTCTGACGACGGCGGACGGTATCCCGACGATGCTGTACCTCTGACCACGGTACGGCGTTGAGAGAGACGTGCCAGGAGAAAGGCATTATTGAACAAGCACATCCGGTGGCAAACCGCGTTGGGGGTAGGAATCGCCTATGCACTGGCCGTTGGCCTGCTGACGCTTCCGGCCTCACTCCATCTCTCCCGGCGGCTGATCGGCAACAACATTGACGACTGGATTTTCTACTGGAATAATTGGTGGCTGGAACGAGCCATCGGTGAAGGGCACGATTGGTTCTTCACTCCTTACCTTTTCTATCCCCAGGGGACAAGCCTGGTTGCACATTCAAACTCTTTTCTCAACTCTCTGGCGGCTTTCGCCCTTAAACCTTTGATGGGACCCGTGGCCGCCTACAATCTCGTTTTCCTCTTCGGGCTGTGGGTGGGCGCGGTGGGAATGTTCTTGCTGGTATACGAGTTGACCCGTCGTTCCTACGCCGCGCTTCTGGCAGGCTTCATCTTCGCCTTCGCCCCCTACCATCTGACCCAACTGCTGGCCCATGCTCACCTTGGGTCAATCCACTGGTGGCCATTCTACGTCCTGTTCCTGCGTCGTGCACTGCGCAGCCACCGCGTTCTTCCACATATTTGGGACACGGCGTGCGCGGGCCTGTTCGCTGCACTGACGCTCTGGTCAGGCCTTCAACTGGTCGTGCTGCTGGCGCTGTGGACGGTGCTTTACACCGGCTGGCACCTCTTGCGGGAGACAGGATCACACGCCCGGCGCGGGCACTCCTGCCTTCGCGTTGCCGGTATTGCTGGCCTGGTTGGGGTCATCGCATTGGTGCTGAGTGCTCCGATGGTTCTCGCTGTCTTGAAAGATCTCCCCAGAACGACAGAGGCAACAACAGCCTTTGAGGAGGGGATGAGCAAACAAACCGACCTCCTCGCGTACCTGCTGCCCCCCCACTACAACCCGCTCGCAGGTCCGTACGTGCTTCGCTTTTACGAGCATCTCAGGGATAACAGGAAGTACATACCCTACCTGGGTTACACAGTGGTGGGTCTGGCCCTGGTTTCACCCCTCTCCGGGCGAAAAGAGGCCAAGTTCTGGCTTCTTAGCACGGGTTTCTGGATAGTGCTGGCCGCCGGCTCCTCCCCTCGCCTGAACGGCATCGTATACACCCACATCCCGCTGCCGTACCGTTACATCGGATGTCTCTTTCCCATCTCTACGATTCGTTCGCCTGACCGTTTCAACCTGCTTGTAGTCTTGTCATTGGCCGTGTCGGCCGGCCTGGGAACTGCCTATCTGGCGGGACGGCGGCGCTGGCTCTTGGTTCCTCTGGCGTTCCTGGTCTTCGCCGAGTACCTGTGCATCCCCCTGCCGATGTGGGACCTTCCTCCTGCCTCCCCCTTCTTCGAGCAGATGGCGCAGGAGCCAGAGATGTACGGCGTGGTGGATTATCCGATGGGATACCAAGTCTCCAAACTATGGCTCTACTACCAGACGCTTCATGGCAAGCCACTGGTCGAGGGCCACGTCTCCCGCTACACGCTGGAAGACTACGCCTTTGTCACCTCACAACCCTTGCTGCGGACATTCTACCGGACAGCCACCAAACCACCGCGCCTTCCAGGGGATGCGTTCAGTAGCGATTCCACCCCCATCTCGGCGCTGGGTCCGGCGCTGCGCTCGCTGAACACCTCCGGTGTGCGCTATATCCTGCTCCACAAGCCTGATCTGGACGCCACTCTCGAGACCCATTTCCGGCGCGCACTTCCTGTTGTGCCCACCTACGAGGACTCCACCCTGGCAGTGTACGATACTGCCCACCCTATGCCTGTATATTACGACAGATTTCCAGTTCTGCTCACCCCTGACGTAGCCCTCACCCGGTTTGACGTTCAACACGACGATATGAGCGCGGAGTGGCAACTTGAGATCCTCGTCAACCCGCTCGTCGCGCGCATACCCCCGCGCACCTGCCAGGTCCAACTAACCGGTGAAGAAAGCGTCGTGTGGGCATCGGCGATAACCTTCTTCGGAAGGTTGCCAGGTAGAGAAACCTGGGAAATAGGAGACCTGGAGGTGAGAGAAGTTGCGGCTGTGCTTCCCGAAGAACTGGAGCCAGGGGCATATCATTGGGGCGTAGTATGTCCAAGAGCAGCAGCCTACACCGCGCCCGAAACGCTTGAAGTGCATCCAGAGAAGCCCCTGATGAAGTCGGGGGAGCAATCACAGCCAGATGGCCACATCACCTACTTGCGCCCCCTGGTAGACGTCCGATACAGTGACGTCATCCGTCTCCTGGGATATCGGTGGCGGACGGTAGGCTCCGAACTCCACGTTATGCTCCGGTGGAAAGCGCTGCAGGATCCACGCACTGACTACAAGGTCTTCCTCCACCTCCTGAACGCCGATAGAAAGATAGTACGGCAGTACGACGCAATGCCCTGCAACTGGCAATGCCCCACCAGCCAGTGGCAGACCGGCGAAATCATCGCAGACCGGGCGATCATCCCACTGGGGGGAGTGCCTCCAGGAGAATACCTGCTCGCAGTGGGACTCTACGTCGAGGAGACGCAGGAACGCCTGCCCGTGCAAGGGCCGGATGGCGAACGCTACCCTGACAACTACTTCCCCCTCCCCGACCCTTTTGTGATTTCGGCAAACCACCTTGAGGCCAATACCCCCTCGCAGAATGACTGATGACCAGCCCCAAATCCTGAACTTTACCCTTGACTATTCGTCACAACTTAGCGACCGAGGTCGCCCCTTAAGGGCTAAAGCCGGTCATCCGCCTACGCGGATGACGCCCCGTCCACGTAGGTGGACGGCCAGCCGAAGGCTCAACAGGCGCGGTTTCAACCGCATGCCTGCCAAAGTTGTGACGGATACCCTTGACACCGATCGGCCCTCGTGGTATGCTCCTCGCGTGATCGAGTTCGCTGATACAGGGAAGAGATAGCCAATGTCCGGCCATTCAAGCGGCAGATGGACAGACGTAGCCTATTGGGCTTTGTGGGGCGTGGCCGTGGCCCTGTACGTGGCCTGGCCCCTGGCGCACCTGGAAGCCTACGCCTGGAGTAACGACGAAGGGCTGTACGTCCAGCGGGCGGCCCTCGCAAACGCGGGCTATCCCCTGTATACAGAGACCTTTCTGAATAAGCCGCCGTTGCTCATCTGGATACTACAACTTGCCTTCCAGATGGCTGGTCAGACTATCGTCGTGGCCCGGCTGACCAGCCTATGCCTGGCGCTGCTGTGCTTTGTCGCTCTGGGGGCACTTGCGAGCCAGTTGTGGGGACGGTGGGCCGGGTTGGCCTCCGTATTGGTGCTGCTGGGACTGCCAGAGGTGCCCGTGCGGGCGCACGCAGTGATGAGTGACCTGCCAGCGATGGCCTTTGCGCTGGTCGCGTTGGGGGCAGCATTGTCCTTCCGGCGCAACGGGCGACGTTTATGGATGGCGCTCTCGGGCGCGGCCTACGCAGGAGCGATCTTGATTCACCCGCTGTTGATCTACGCGGCGCTGCCGCTGGCGGTGATCCTGTTCTTGCCTGACCTCGGCTCGCCTCTGGACACATTGGGGCAACAGTCGCACCCACTCGCTCGCAGCCCCCGTCCACGGGGGCGTCCCAGCTGGCTTGACCTGGTCGTGTTCCTCGGCGTGGCAGCCGGAGTGGGCCTGCTCGTGCTGGCGGCAATTGACCGGCAGGCGTTCTTTACCTGGGTCGTTAAATACAACTACTGGACGGCCTCAAGCGCGCAACTCACTGCGCCAGGCGCAAACTGGGATCAGGTGGTCGAGTACCTGAGAGAGAGATGGGCGTTGGTGTGGCTGGCAGTGATAGGCGCGGCGATGCTGCACACGACGCCAGCTGGACGCCACGGGCTGGCGGTCGCGGCGGCCTGGTTCTTCGCTACCGTGGCGACCCTTCTGGTGTGGTCCCCGGTGTGGAGACACTATCTGCTGTTTCTGGCGTTGCCGCTGGTGGCCGTGGCTGGCGGAGGGCTGGCTACGCTGGGTACATGGGTCATCGGAAAGCACAAAGGTGAACGTCGCCTGACGTGGTGGCACGCTGCGTTGGCCGCGTTGATGCTCGCCAGCGCGGCGGTCTTCGTCGTGGGGAGGTACAGGGAGACCACGCTGCAACCGGTGGGAGGGCTGGAGTGGCCACCGGAGCAGCAGGCGGCGCGGGCATTTCTGGAGGAGGCCGTCACCCCAGGAGGCTTTGTCGCGACTGATGATCCATGGCTAGCCTTCGCCGCTGGCCGGCTGGTGCCGCCTCCACTGACAGGGGCTTCTCTAAAGCGGATTCGCTCTGGCAACCTGACGGCAGGGGATATGGTCGCGAGCGTCTTGCGGTACAGGGCACAGGTCGTGTTGTTCGCCACAGGACGCATCGAAAACCTGTCCACCTTCGAGCACTGGACAGCCGCTGTGGCGGGCGAGCGGCGCGATTTTGGCTATCTACGGGCCTACCGGCTGGACCTGCCACTCTCTGCCCCACACCCGGTTGTATCACGCCTGGGCAGCGAGACCGAGTTGTGCGGGTATGATCTCTCGAGCGATGAAGTGCGGCCTGGGGACGTATTGACGGTGACGCTGTTCTGGAGACAGGAGGGCCCGGTGGCTGAGGATTATCACGTTTTCGTGCACCTGGTGGATGAAGAGGAGCGTACGTGGGGCCAACACGACGGGCCTCCGCTGCTGGGAGCATACCCTACCAGTCGCTGGGCAGATGACCTGTTGCTGCCAGACCCGCACGCTCTCGTGGTCAGCCCTGAGACGCCGCCAGGGAGGTACCGCTTGCTGGTGGGAATGTATCGCTGGCCATCGCTGGAACGGTTATCCGCCTCCCTCCCCGATGGGAGCCGCTGGCCCGACGATCTCATCTTGCTGGCGGAACTGAGCGTCATCGCCCCTTGAGCGGACACGCCTGGCGAAAAGCCGGGGAGACCTTTGTCGTATCCTCTCGATATTTTGGGGCAGCGCTCAGACCTCCGAGGGTTTTTGTCCCAAATTGTTACTACTCAGGCCCTTCACCAAAACAGGCACAAATAGCACACGGATACACACAGATGAAACGGATTCTCACGGATTTTTCGACCTGTGCAATTAAAACTTGGCCTTACGAGTTGTGAGTCACTGTGGTATCATGTCCGGCAAAACGTGCCGGAGGAAGGGAATGGCTAACAACTACAAGGTCAAGGTTCAAGTTGAGATTGCGGCGT
>DAOUEC010000153.1:0-2313 GCA_034430655.1 Anaerolineae bacterium | reverse complement strand
CGAACGCGGTAGAGCGCGGATTGCGGGATAACTACAGATTTGGATGGTAATGGATTGGGAGTGAGGTGATGATTCAAGCCCTGCGGAATGCCATGACTTTGCCCGATCTGCGGCGTAAGTTATTGTATACGTTGCTGATTCTCGTCCTTTTCCGGCTGGCGGCACATGTGCCGGTGCCGGGGGTGGATCAGGGGGCTCTGGGGCAGTTACTGGCGGGTACAGGTGGTGCCAGTCAGTTGTTCAACGTTCTCGACATGCTCTCCGGCGGGGCGGTGGCCAATTTCTCGGTTATGGCGAACGGCGTCTCTCCATACATTACCGCTACCATCATCTTTCAGTTGCTGACCCCGATCATCCCAAAGTTAGAGCGGCTGGCCGAGGAAGGAGAAGTCGGTCGGCGGAAGATCAATCAGTGGACCTACTACATAACCGTTCCATTGGCAATGCTCCAGGCTTTTGCGCAGGCCCAGGGTTTCAACCGTTTTGGCAGTTCTCCCATTTTGCCCCACTTCGGCTTCAGCCGACCGGAGGACATCTTGCCTACCATTTCAGTGTTGGTGGCGATGACGGCTGGCACGATGTTCGCCGTCTGGCTAGGAGAGTTGATCACCGAGCAGGGCATTGGTAACGGACTTTCGCTGATCATCTTCGGCGGCATCGTGTCCAGAGTGCCGCAGCACGTAGTGCGCATCTGGACTCAGGCTCAAGCGATGGAAGGTGGGGGCGTCGGGATGGGCGTGTTGATGCTGAGTATTTTCCTGGTTATCACGGCTATCACGATGTTTGTGATTGTAGTGATACAAGAAGGGCAGCGACGGATCCCGGTGCGATATGGTAAGAAGGTGCGGGGCAGCAAGGTGTACGCTGGTGGGAGAACATACATCCCGTTGCGGATCAACACGGCCGGCATGATCCCGCTGATCTTTGCCCAGTCCATTCTCACCTTCCCGGCGGTGATTGCGCAGTTCTTCGTCGGCAGTGAGAATGCCGGGGTGTCCCAGTTTTCCCGGGGGGTGATGGACTTCTTTGGTGGGCAGAGTCCGTGGTACGGTCTGCTTTACTTCCTGGCGGTTGTGGGGGCCACCTATTTCTACACTGATATAATGGTTCAGCAGCAGGATTTGCCGGGCACGCTGAAACGACAGGGGGGCCACATTCCAGGGACCCAGCCGGGTAAGAAAACTGCCGATTACATCAACTTCGTCTACCGGCGTATCACGCTGGTAGGGGCGCTCTTCCTGGGCGGTGTGGCGGTGTTACCCTTTATCGTAGACCTGTTCTTACAAACGAGTGTACTGCTCATCACCTCTGCTGGCATGCTGATCGTGGTCGGTGTGGTGCTGGATACGGTGCGCCAGTTGGAGGCCCAGCTCTTGATGCGCCACTACGAAGGGTTCATCAAGTAAGGTGTGTGTGGGCTACTTCGTCGTGCTATTGGGTCCGTCAGACGCAGGCAAGGGGACATAGGCAGAGTTGCTGACCGTTGGTTACTATTTCGTTAAGAGCCTGTTGGTCGCTGTCAACGGAGAACAGACGATTGAGAACGTGCAGGACAACCTACGGGCGATCGTGGAAGCAGCCAGGAAGTAGTGATTGATTACTTTGAAGTCAGCAGCCGAGATTGACAAGATGCGCCGGTCCGCCCGGATCGTGGCCGAGGTGCTGGAGAGGATGCGGGAGTGGGTCGCGCCGGGTGTGACGACGGCGGAGCTGGATAAGTTGGCGGAAACGGTGATCCGCAAGTACAACGCCATTCCGTCGTTCAAGGGGTATCCACCCGGCAGCGCTTGTCCTTTTCCGGCCAGTATCTGCACCTCGGTGAACGAGGAACTGGTACACGGTATTCCGGGCCCACGTGTGTTGCGGAAAGGGGACATTATCAGCATAGATGTCGGGGTTATACTGGACGGTTACCACGGCGATGCGGCGATCACGTTGCCGGTGGGGGAGATCAGCCTGGAGGCACAGAGGCTGCTGGAGGTAACCGAAGGTGCGCTTTATGCAGGGATAGCCGCTGCCAGGGTGGGCAATCGTTCCGGTGACATCTCCGCTGCTATCCAGTCCTACGTGGAGAGTCGCGGATATGACGTCGTGCGGGAGTATACGGGTCACGGCATCGGGCGGAAAATGCACGAGGATCCACAGGTACCCAACTATGGCCAACCAGGAAAAGGTGTGCGCTTGCGTAAGGGGATGACCGTGGCGCTGGAACCGATGGTGTTGACCGGAGATAGTTGTGTGAAGGTGCTGGACGACCATTGGACTGTGGTTTCGTGCGATGGGGAATTGACAGCCCATTTTGAGCATGACATT
>DAOUEC010000152.1:0-25739 GCA_034430655.1 Anaerolineae bacterium | reverse complement strand
CAGGTTAAGGAGTCTTGACGCCGCCAAGGAATCCCTGCTTGGGCGCTTTATGTAAGATCAGACAAGCGCTGCAAGGCAAGCCCGCCGTCCCTGTGTTTTTCGCCCACCGGCACCGGTCGGAGTGAGGAAAGCGGGGCGGCGGGCATTGTTGCTTGTGCAAGCGCCACCGTTGGGATATAATTGGGGCAGGCCTGCTGGTTGATCATTGCAGGCAGATAGGGCGAAAGCAATGACGCCGAAGGAAGTCTACGAACGCGCCATCCTCAACTGGCCAGAAGAAGATCGCCCCCGCGAGAAGTTGCTCAAGTACGGCGCTCACACCTTGAGCAGTGCTGAATTGCTGGCTATCCTGATCCGCATCGGGGTGAAAGGCTCCAGTGCCGTAGACCTGGGCCGCGAACTGATGCGCAAGTTCAAAACGCTGCGCGCCATCAGTGCCTGTGACCCGGCTGAGTTGCACGAGATTAAGGGGTTGAGCACTGCCAAAGTCGCGCAGATCAAAGCGGCAGTGGAACTGGGGCGGCGGATGATGAGTGAGGAGCGGGCATTGGAAGGCCCCATCCGTTCCTCGTCCGATGTGGCCGATTACCTGATGCCCCTATTGCGCGATTTGAAGCACGAGGTGTTCAAGGTAGTGCTGCTGGACCGGCGCAACAGCGTGCTGGACGTGGTGGACGTTGACGAAGGCGACGTAGCCAGGACTCAGCCTTCCATCCGCAAGATCATGCTGCGGGCGGCCCAGGCGTATGCCGCCGCGATAATCGCCGTCCACAACCACCCGTCCGGCGACCCGACGCCCAGCGAGCAGGACAAACTCCTCACCCGCGACCTGGTGATCGCCGGGCGGGCAATGGATATACGTGTCTTTGACCACCTGATCATCGGCGACGGGCGCTACTTTAGTTTCGCCGATGAGGGGTTGATTGAGGAATACGAACGGCGGGCTATTCTGATCTAGGCAGCCTTGTTCCCCCCCCGGCGCATCAGGGACTTGCGGCGGATCTCTTTGGTTTGTGCAAGTGTTAAGATTGGGCTATAATCAAGAGTAGAGGCGTCTTGTCGTATCAGAGAAGCAGGCCCGGATAAGACCACCATCCGCGTGAGGTTAAGTAAGATGATACTGTATGTAAGAGGCAATTTGCTCCAATCGCCAGCCCAGGTTTTGGTCAACACCGTCAATACGGTGGGCGTGATGGGCAAGGGGATTGCCCTCGAGTTCAAGCGGCTGTTCCCCGACATGTATCGCCAGTACCGTGAATTGTGTGAGCGCGGGCAGTTCCAAATTGGCACGTTGTGGCTGTACAAAAGCCCTAACAAATGGGTGCTGAATTTTCCCACCAAGAAGCACTGGCGTAGTCCCTCGCGTGTCGAATACGTTGATGCCGGACTACAAAAGTTTGTCAACAGTTACGCCGACTTGGGAACTCACAGCATTGCTTTTCCCGCGCTCGGCTGCGGCAATGGCCAGTTGGACTTTGAGACGCAGGTGAAACCGCTGATGGAAAAGTACCTGCGCCAACTGCCCATCGAGGTGTTCATCTACCCCGGCCAAAAGAGCACGTTCGTCGAACATCTAAATCCAGAGGAAATGAAAAAGTGGTTGCGTTCCGAACCGACTAGCCTGCCTTTCGCCGAAGTGTGGGACGATTTGACCCAGTTGTTGAATCAAAGGGATCGCTTCGAGACCATTGCCCGGCACAAGCCGTTCATGGCCCGAATATCTAGGAATCCATCGGGCATAGAAATCATCGCTGCCGGACGGCGATACACTATCCAATATGAAACGCTGGTGGCTTTCTGGCAGCAGCTTAGGACGCACGGCTTTTCTATGCGGCACATTGCGCCGGGCCTGGACAGGCAGACATCTTATCTACTCCCCATCTTTGCCACACTGGATTATGTGACGCCTGTACACGTAGCGGATACCTACGACAGCCTCCAGGACGCCGTTGTCACTGGCTTGCAGGTACTTCCTTCTGCGTTCATTCGTGAGTCCCCTCAGTTTGCCCAACTGTCACTGTTCTAACCGGGCTAACCCCCATGGACTTGAAGCCAGACGCCGAGCAAATCAAGAATGTCCTGAACAATCTGGCAGGGCAAGATTGGGTAAAGCGTACAGAGCGGCGTTGGTGGCCCCTGTTTGTCTTCCACTACACGGATATCAGAAATGCTGTTGGTATTCTGCAGGATGGACAACTGTACAGCCGACAATATGCAGAAAGCCAAGATAAACTGAAAGTCAGTAGTGGTAGTACCTCTGTGTTGGCCGGCACGAACATCGCTATCAAAGATTGCGTGCGTTTGTACTTCCGCCCGAAAACGCCAACGCAATATTACGCGGAAGGGATCTGCTCCCAGGCCACGCTCTCAAAGTCAAAGTTTCGTGATGCCCATTGCCCTGTCCTTTTTTTTTTCCTGTTTGACTCAACCGAGATTCTTTCACGTGCAGACTGTCGGTTCTCTGACGGAGGACTCAACTCATCCGAGGCCCGTATTCTTTCGACAGCAGTGGATCTTGAGCAATTGCCCTGGAAAAAGATCTACCATACAGGTCGGTTCAATCCCCACCAAGCAGAACAGTCCGACATTGCTTTTCGAAGAAATGCAGAAGTCATTGTTCCACGAAGACTAGACCTGAGTGCTCTGCGTTACATCTATTGCCGTTCTGAGGCAGAAAGAGAGACTTTGCTGCATCTGCTTCCACCGGATTTGCAAAAGCGATACCGGGACAAGATTATTGCCAGCACTCGTAGCACTCTTTTCTATCGCCAGCAAACCTTCGTGGAGACGGTTCGCCTGTCTTCAGAGGCCGCTTACTTTCACTTTTCACCGGAAACCAAATCTCCGGGGCCATTTCACTTGCGAGTTGAGCTTGAAGTCGCCTCTGGTCGGCACTGTCTTGGTGCAGAGGATTTCCAGTTGGAAAGACCTTATATTTTGGCGATTCCTTTGCCGTCGCTATCTGACGGCTACACCATTCGTCTTTACCTTGACAATCATCTCGCCTACGCTAATACTTTTGAGGAAATAGAAATTCCTTTTTAAATTATCAAGGAGTGCTGAATGTCCAGTAACCTGACCGAACACCAACGCCAGCACATCGTCGAACTGCTTGAGCAAGGCGAAGACCTGCCTCTGGACTACAAGCACCTCCTATTCCCGCCGGAGCGGAAGGAATACGAACTGGTGTACGCGGGCAAAGAGCGGGAGGAGGACATCCTGGCCGAGACGATGGGTGTGCCGCTCCAGCCCATCAAGACCTTTGGGAGTGACGGCGACGACGATTGGCGCAATATGCTCATATTTGGCGATAATTTGCAGGCGATGAAGACGCTGCTGCGGATGAAGGAGGAGGGCAGACTGGTCAACGCCGACGGCTCCTACGGAGTGAAGTTGGTTTACATTGACCCGCCGTTTGCAACGAAGCAGGAATTTCGAGGGGCCGGAGGCGAAAGAGCCTATCAGGACAAGATTGTGGGAGCCAGATTCGTTGAGTTTTTGCGCAGGCGACTCGTATTTCTCCGTGAGCTGTTGACAGATCATGGGGCTATCTTTGTACACCTTGATTGGAAGAAAGGACACTACGTCAAGGCAATCTTGGATGAGGTTTTTGGCGAACATCGGTTTGAAAACGAGATTGTATGGCACTATCCAGATAACTTTCAGGGAAACGTGAATAGGTTTCCGAACAATCACAATGTGGTGTATCTCTACTCACGGTCAGAGCGAACACGCTTCAAGCGGGTTGCTATACCATTGAAAAAGCCACGAAAGAGAGATGTACGAGTATGGGACAAAGAGACGCAAAGTCTGGTGGCTGCACGGGATGAGGATGGCAATATCATCTATCGGGAGTTTACCCACAAGTGGGCAGACGATGTTTGGACCATCGGTCAGAGCAGCGTAACCAAAAGGAGAAGTAGGGAGTACATTGGCTATCCTACCCAGAAACCAGAGGAATTGTTAAGGAGAGCGATGGAGTCGGTCACAGACGAAGGTGACATCGTCCTCGACGCCTTTGCCGGTTCCGGCACCACGCTGGCCGTGGCCGAAAAACTGGGCCGGCGCTGGATCGGGATTGACTGTGGCAAACTGGCCATCTACACCATCCAGAAGCGTTTGCTCAACCTGCGGGAAAAGATCGGCAACAAGGGCAAGCGGCTCGAACCCCAGCCCTTCACCCTCTACAACGCCGGCCTGTACGACTTTTCCAAACTCAAGCGTCTGCCCTGGGAGGACTGGCGCTTCTTCGGCCTGCACCTCTTCCAGTGCCGCGACGAGCCCCACACCGTCGGCGGCGTGCAACTGGACGGCTACCGCGGCGCCGACGACGCCCTGGTCTTCAACCACCTGCTGGGCGGCGGCGCAGTGCTTGACTATGGCTTCATTGACGACCTGCACAACCAGATCGGCGGCAAAGTCGGCCCCCGCTTCTTTATCGTCGCCCCAGCGGCCAGCGTCACCTTCCTGGAGGATTACGTTGACAAAGGCCGCACTCGCTACTACATTCTGCGCATCCCCTATTCCATCATCAACGAACTCCACACCCACGACTTTGAGGCCATCACCCAGCCGGTGGACGAGAGCCAGGTCAATGAGACGGTGGAGGCCGTCGGCTTTGACTTCATCCGCCTGCCGGAGGTGGAATGTGAGTACCTGGTCAGGCCCCGGCAGGGAGAATTGCTCGACGAGGCGGTCATCCACGTTAAGACTTTCAAGAGCAAGGCGATGGTCAAGGGGGCGACGCAGAAGGGCAACCTGGAGACGCTTTCGATGGTGATGGTGGACTACGACTATCCCCTCAAGAAACCCGATGAGCAAGAGCCGCCGCCGTTTGAGCCGGACCGGGTGTTCTACGCCAGCGAGATCGAAAAGAACGGTTGGGAAGTGCATCTGCCACTGGAATCGCTGGGCCGGCAGGCGATGATTATCTACATGGACATCTACGGCAACGAGTACCGGGAAATCAAGACCCGGGCGGATTTCTCTGGAGGTTGAGCCTATGGTGAACGAGGAAACCATTCAGCACATTGTGGAGGTCATCGCCACGCATCTCTCTCCCCGGCGGATTATCCTATTTGGCTCCTATGCGCGTGGGGAGAGCGGGCCGGATAGCGATCTGGACATCTTTGTGGAATTGGACCCCCCATTGCCCGCGCGTGGCCGGGGCAGCCAGATCAAGCGGCTGTTTGACCCCTACCCCTGCCCGATGGACATTGTGGTCTACTCACCGGAAGAAGTAGCGTATTGGAAACAGGCCCCGGCCTCACTGGTGGCCTCAGTGTTACGGGAAGGGAAGGTGCTGTATGAACGTGCCGAGTGATCCTTCTCAAGCATTGGCCGAACGCTGGTTTCAAAAGGCAGAGGCGGTTGAGGCTGCCTATGCTGTACGAGCGTGGGTTCGTTCCCGGTTAGGATTGGAGTAAGCCCATGCCAGACCGCCAGACCTTTTTGAATCAAGACCTGGTATTGCGCGTCAGTCCCAGCGTGGATCCGGCCCGTTTCGACGTCACTCCCTACGAGCCATTCATAGATGTTCTGTGCGGTGCGCGGGAATACCAGAAAGAGGCCATCCGGGTCGCGCTGCGCTACCTGCTGGGCGGGCGCTACGTCAACCTGCGTGCTTTGGCTGAGGAGAACTTTCATTCCAACGAAAAGTTGCGGGAGCGATATGGCTCGTTCCACGAGATGGAGCGTCACCTGCAACTGCCCGATCAACTCTCTTGCTCCATTGACCTGGCCACCGCCACGGGCAAGAGTTACGTCATGTACGGCATCGCCCGCATCATGTTGGCCAAAGGCGCGGTGGATCGGGTGCTGGTGCTCTGCCCATCCCGCACCATCGAAGCGGGGCTTATGGGCAAGTTTCGACGCCTCTCCACCGACGTTACCCTCAGGGACCTCATACCGGAAGACGCCCGCGTACGCAACCCGCACATCATCAACGCCACCGAATCCATCGTGGACGGCACGATTTGCATCGAGAACTTTCACGCCACGCTCAGACACGTCAAATCGTCCATCCGCGACAGCCTGGACGGCAAAGGCGACCGCACACTGGTCTTGAACGACGAGGTGCACCACGTCTACAACAAGCCGATAGGCCGGGACGCCACCAGCCGCAGCCTCAAGCGGTGGAAGGAGTTTCTCCTTGACCCCGAATTCGGCTTCCGCTATCTCGTCGGCGGTTCGGGTACCTGTTACATCGGCAACGATTACTTTGCCGACGTGATCTATCGCTACTCGTTGCGCGAGGCGATTGAGCAAGGCTTCGCCAAGCGCATTGATTACGTGGCGGAAGACACCTCACAGTCGCAGTACGAGAAGTTCCAGAAAATCTACGACAACCACCTGGAGCACAAGACCGCCCGCTACCGGAAAGTCAGGCCCCTGACCATTCTGGTGACGCGGGACATTTCCGCCTGCAAACGTCTGACCGGCGATCTGATCGAGTTCCTGGCCGGGCAGGAGGGGATACCGGTCGAGGACGCGGCCAGGAAGGTGCTCATCGTCACCTCGGCGCGAGAACACCAGGCCAACGTGCGGGCGCTGGCCGATGTGGACCGGCTCGACAATCCGGTGGAGTGGATCACCTCGGTCAGCATGCTCACCGAGGGCTGGGACGTGCAGAACGTCTTCCAGGTGGTGCCCCACGAGGAGCGTGCTTTCAACAGCAAACTGCTCATCGCCCAGGTGTTGGGCCGGGGGTTGCGTGTGCCGGACGCCTACCGGGGCGAGTGGCCGGTGGTCACCGTCTTCAACCACGACGCCTGGTCCAGCCGCATCAAGCACCTGGTGGACGAGGTAATGGAAGTCGAAAAACGACTCTATTCCTACCCCGTCGCCAAGACACCCGACTACAGTTTCGTCCTGCATCACCTGGACTACAGCAAGACCCAGACGGTTGAAGAGTTTGAGCAAAAGGGCAAATATGACTTTGGCAGGGGTTTTATCACTCTCATTTCTCAGGGGCCCGCCCTGGAACGAGAGACGACCTACGAACGCGCTGTGACCGGCGATCGGCGCACCAAGAAGACGCTGGTGCGGTATAAGATGTACACGGTGGATGAAGTGGCTGAGGACATCCATAACAAATATGGGGCCATTGATATGGAAACAGGGGGGGAGACCGCCTTTGAGCAGCGGTATCCATTGGAATGGCTCAAAGAACTGATTCGTAAATCGCTCAGGAGAGTCGGTGAGACCCAAGATCAAGTGAGTGCTGAGAACAAGCAGAAGATATTGGCTGCATTTGGCGTCACCATGCGTGGCGCGGCCAAGCGCGTGCGCTATAAGATGACGCCCAAGGCAGTCGAAACACTGAACACGGCGGACAGAGCACGCGACAGTGTTGGGATGGCATCATTGCGCCGGGCCGAGGTGACAGTTTTTGCCGATGAACATTCCTTCCGATTGAGCGACGAGGAGACGCAGCCATTGCTGGAGGAAGTGCGCGACGATGAGACCCTGCCCCGTGCAGCCTGGCAGTACGTGAGCAATGCTTTTCTCTTCAAGACGCCGCTGAACATCATGCTGGCCGACCACAAGCCAGAACGTGATTTCGTCAGGCAGTTGATCAGACCAGAGAACGCCCAGGTCATAGACGCCTGGATCAAGTCCACGGACCAGGGCTTCTACCCCATCGAATATGCCTGGCGCAAGGGGGAACATCCCAAGCGAGGCTACTTTAACCCCGACTTTTTTGTCAAGAAAGGCAACCATATTCTGGTCATTGAGATCAAAGGGGATGAGGAAATCGCCGAGCCATCGCCGGAGAATAAGGGTAAATACAAGTACGCCCGGCAGCACTTTCGGACACTCAACCAGCAGCAAACAGGGTGTACTTACCTTTTCCACTTCTTGACTCTCCGCGATTACGACAAGTTTTTCCAGAAGCTGCGAGATGGGAATTATGACCCGTTCACATCAGCACTGGACGCAGCGTTGGAAGGCAATGGAGAGTTTTCCTGAGCATACTCATGCCCATACCTGCACTCCCACCCTCAGCGGCGGTCGAGGCATAGGCGAACCACAGGGCGGCGTTCAGTACAACGGCTTCGGCCACGACAGATGCTGACAATGACCTGCCGGGTTTCCAGCCGCGCCGGACGGCTGCTCACTTGCAAGCGTGCCATAAGAGGTGACAAATGAAGGCTTCAGAGTACGCACGGGCAAATCAGGACCGGTTTGTGGCAGAACTGAAGGAGTTCTTGAGCATCCCCAGCGTCAGCACGCAGATAGAGCACAAGCCGGACATCGAGCGCGCGGCGGTGTGGCTGCGGGACAAACTGCTGCTGGCCGGGTTCCCCAAGGCGGAAGTGATGCCCACGCCGGGCCATCCTGTCGTCTACGCGGAGTGGCTGGCGGCCGGGCCCGAGACTCCCACCGTCCTGGTCTACGGGCACTACGACGTGCAGCCGCCCGATCCGCTGGAGGAGTGGAATACCCCGCCGTTTGAGCCCACCATCGTGGGCGACGACATCTTCTGTCGCGGGGCGTCGGATGATAAGGGGCAGTTGTATATTCACGTCAAGGCAGCGGAAGCGTTCAGGGAGACGGTGGGCACGCCGCCGGTCAACGTCAAGTGCATCTTCGAGGGCGAGGAGGAAACCGGCAGCCCCAGCCTGGAGCCGTTCATCCGCGAGCACACTGGACTATTGGCCGCCGGCGTGGCAGTGATCTCCGATACGCATATCCTGGGCAAAGATACGCCTTCCATCGTCTATGCGCTGCGCGGGCTGGCCTACGTCGAGGTCGAGGTGACCGGCCCCGATCACGATTTGCACTCCGGCATCTACGGGGGCGCGGTGCATAACCCGATTAACGCGCTCTGCGCGATGATCGCCAGGCTGCAGGACGAGAATGGGCGTATCACCATTCCCGGCTTCTACGATCAGGTGCGGGCACTGTCACCCGAGGAACGCGCAGAACTGGCGAAGGTCCCCTTCGAGCGCGAAGCGTGGCTCGACGAAGCGGGCGTGAAGACCGATTGGGGCGAGCCAGCGTACACCATCGTCGAGCGCACGACGGCCCGGCCCACGCTGGACGTCAACGGCTTATGGGGCGGGTACATCCAGCCGGGTGCAAAGACGGTGCTGCCCAGCAAGGCGTTCGCCAAGATCTCGATGCGCCTGGTGCCGGACCAGGAACCGGCGGAGATCACGCAACTGTTCCGTGATTACCTGGCCGAGATCGCGCCGCCCACGGTCAGCGTTGAGGTGCGTGATCTACACGGCGGCGAGGGTGCTATCCTCCGCCGCGATAGCCCGGCGATGAAGGCCGCCTTTCGGGCCTATGCTGAGGCTTTTGGCAAGGAGCCTGTCTTCGTCCGCGAGGGAGGCTCGATCCCCGTCGTCGCCACGTTCCAAAGAGTCCTGGGGATTGAGACGATCTTGATGGGCTTTGGGCTGCCCGATGATCGGCTGCACTCCCCCAACGAAAAGTTTCACCTGCCCAATTTCTACAAGGGAATTGAGACAGCCCTCCACTTTATGGATTTCCTGGGCGAATAGTTGCCATGTTGGTGATACGCTTCTAGAGTGAGGAGATGCCCCATGCAGATCACGAACGTCGAAGTTGTCCCGGTCGAATTGAGTCTGCGTCTGCCCTATCGGACGGCCTACCACCCGGAGATTGACCGCGTGACGGTGGTGTTCGTGCACATCGAGACGCGCCAGGGACGGGCCGCCTGGGGCTGCGCCGCCTTTGATGAGGGCTTAACCGGCGAGACGCTGGAGGACGTCGTCCGGGCCTGCCGGGCCTGCGCCAGCCGCGCCCGCGACCTGAACCCGCTCAACACCGAGTACGCGTTGGAGGAACTGGCCCAACTGACCGAACGCACCCCGTCGGCCCTGTGCGCGTTCGACCTCGCCTTTCACGACCTCCTGGGCCTGGCCGCCGGGCTGCCCCTCTATCGCCTGCTGGGCGGCTACCGCAATCGCATCCAGACGTCCGTGACCATCGGCATCGCGCCGGTCAAGGAGACCGTCAAGTTGGCCCGCGACCGCGCCCGACAAGGGTTCCGCATCCTCAAGGTCAAGGGCGGCCTCGACCCCGACGAGGACGTGCGCCGGGTGCGGGCGATCCATAAAGCCCTGCCCCATATCACCCTGCGCCTGGACGCCGACCAGGGGTACACCGTCCAACAGGCGCTGGACGTGGCCCGCGCGCTGGAGGGGAAACTGGAGATGCTGGAACAGCCCACGCCCGCCGACGACCTGGACGGACTGCTCCAGGTCACGAAGCACAGCCCGGTACCCATCCTGGCCGACCAAAGCGTGACAGACCCCTCCTCGGCACTGGAAATCGCCGCCCGTCGAGCCGCCGACGGGATGAGCGTCAAACTGGCCACGTGTGGGGGGCTGCGTTGTGCGCGCCAGGTGGACACCATCGCTCGCGCCGCCAGGATGGCCACGATGGTCAGTTGCGTCAACGAACCAGCGCTGCTCACTGCCGCCGGGCTGAGTTTCGCTCTGAGCAGCCCCAACGTCCGCTACGGGGACCTGGATGGTCATTTTGACCTGGTGGACGATCCCACCGTGCCCGGTTTTCTTTTGAAGGAGGGCTGGCTCATCGCCACCGACGTACCCGGCCTGGGCTGCACCGTTGACCTGTGACACTTGACCCCCATCCCCGGCCCTTCCCCCTACGAGGAGCAAGGGAGACAGTTGGTAATTGGCTGACTGCTAACTGCTGACTGCTAGGAATCGCCCGCCGATCATCGTCGCCACCACCCGCGTCTCCGCGATGGCCATTGGATCACAGGTGAAGACGTCCCGGTCGAGCACAACCAGGTCGGCCAGTTTGCCGGGGGCCAGCGAGCCCAGCCGATCCTCCAGGCCGGCAGCGCAGGCCGCGCCCAGCGTGTAGGCGCGCACCGCTTCCTCCACCGTCAACCGCTGCTCGGGATACCAGCCCTCCGGGCCAGGGAAGCCATCGGTGCGGCGCCGCGTCACGGCGGCGTGGATACCGAGGAAGGGGTTAAGGTCCTCCACGGGGCAATCGGAGCCGAAGGCCAGCATCGTGCCGGCCTCCAGCAGGCTGCGCCAGGCGTAAGCGGCGGCGCAGCGCTCGCCCCAATAACGGTCGGCCATCTCGGAGTCCTGCGTGGCGTGGATGGGCTGCATCGAGGCCACGACGCCCAGCACGGCCAACCGGCCCACATCGTCGGGGTGGAGCAGTTGCACGTGCTCGATGCGATGGCGGTAGGGGCTGGGCTTGTCCCGGCCCCCGGGCTCGTCCCTGCCCCTGGGCACGTCCCTGCTCCCTCCGCCCACGTCCTGCAGCACGTCCAGCACCATGCGGTTGGCCCGATCGCCGATGGCGTGCACGGCCAGCGGCAGGCCACCCGCCACCGCCCTGCGCGCCAACTCGCGCAGCGCATCCCCGTCCGTGGTCAGGACACCCACGTTCCCCGGCTCCCCAGCGTAGGGGGCCAACATCGCCGCCGTGCGGGGGCCCAGCGCACCGTCGGCGAAGACCTTGATACCACCCACCCGCAGCCAATCGTCGCCTAGCCTTGCACGCAGGCCGACCTCCAATGCGCAGTCGAGCGCGTCGGCGGGAAGATACTTGACCACCCGCAGGCCCAGTTCGCCCCGGACGTGCAGCCGCTGGTAGGCCGCGAAGGCCGGGGGGCCGTCCATGTCGTGGATGGTCGTCAGTCCCACGCGCCACGCGCTCGGGAAGGCCTCTCGCAGCGCATCGTCGGTCTCCTCCGGCTCGGGTGGTGGAATGAGGCCAGTGACCAACTCCATCGCACTGTCCTCGAAAAGCATCCCGTCGGGCCGCCCGCTGGCATCGCGCCCGATGCGCCCGCCAGGCGGGTCGGGCGTCTCGGCGGTGATGCGAGCCAGGTCGAGCACAACTGAGTTCGTCACCAGTGCGTGGCCGCTCTTGGCCCTGAGCACAACCGGATGGACCGGCGCGACGGTGTCCAGGTCGGCGGCTGTGGGAAAGCGACGCTCAGGCCACTGTTCCTGGTCCCATCGCATCCCCAGTATCCACTCGCCCGGCCCCGTCTCCCGCGCCCGCTCCGCCACCAGCGCCAGCATCTCATCCAGCGTCGCAGCCTTGCTCAGATCCAGTGCGCGCAGGCTCAGGGCATACCAGGTGAAGTGAATGTGGCTATCGGTCAGGCCAGGGAGAACACAGCGCCCGCCCAGGTCGAACGCCTTCCGGCCGGGGATCAGGAGGTCACGCAGGCGGTGCCCTGAGCCTGTCGAAGAATCGTCCCCTACAGCCAGGATGCGCTTCCCGGCAATAGCCAACGCCGAGGCCCGAGGGCACCCGGCGTCCATCGTGTACACTTGCCCGTTGACCAGGAGTTGATCAGCCAGCATTTATCATTCGCTTCCGACGATGCGCTCGTATAGCGCGTCCAGTTCCTCCTCCGAATAGAAGTAAATCACGATGCGCCCACCTTTGCCGCCGCGCGTCAGGCGCACTTTGGTGCCCAACGCCTCGCGGAAGCGGGATTCCAGCGCCCGCGTCTCTGGCGCAACCGTACGTGCAGGTCGCTGTTCCTCGCGGCGCAGGCCGAGCAAGCGCCGTACCAACTCCTCCGTCTGCCGCACGTTCAGCCCCTGCTTCAGAACCGTCTTGAGCGCGGCTTCCTGTGCCTCAGCCCGCTCCAGGCCCAAAAGCGCCCGGGCGTGCCCTTCGCTGATCTTTCCTGCCAGCAGCGCCTCCTGTACGGGCCGGATTGCCTTCAACAACCGCAGCGTGTTGGAGACCGCCACCCGGCTCTTCCCCACTCGCCGCGCCACCTGCTCCTGCGTCAACCCAAACTCATCGGTCAACTGGCAGTAGGCCATGGCCTCTTCCAGCGGATTCAGGTCGGACCGCTGGATGTTCTCCACCAGCGCCAGTTCGAGCATCTCGCTGGGGGCCACGTCTTTCACCACGACGGGGACGGTGGACAACCCAGCCAGCCGCGCCGCCCGCCAGCGGCGCTCGCCGGCAATCATCTGATACCCATCCACCGCTCTGGTGACAATAAGCGGCTGGATGATCCCATGCTCCTCAATTGAGGCAGCCAGTTCCACCAGGTCTTGATCACGGATCGGCGCACGCGGCTGGTGAGGGTTGGGCAAGATAGAAGCGAGGGGGGCCTCGATCACACCCTGCGCCGCCGCCCCTTCCTCGGCGAGAGGGATCAGCGCTTCCAACCCCCTACCCAGCCCGCTCTTGCGTGGTGACATCTCTTACCTCAGCAGTCAGCGGCTATGATCGCCCACCAGCAACTCTCGCGCCAGCGCCGCGTAGGCCAGTGCCCCCGCCGAACGGGGTGCGTAAGATATGATGGGCTCGCCATAACTAGGCGCCTCGCTCAGGCGCACGCTGCGCGGGATAATCGTGCGAAAGACCCGCTCGGGGAAGTGTCGCCGTACCTCCTCGACGACCTGTCGCGACAGCGTGGTGCGGGCGTCATACATCGTCATCACCAGCCCCCGCAGCCGCAGCCCCGGGTTGAGGGCGCGGCGCACCAACTCAATCGCGCGCATCAATTGTGAGAGGCCCTCCAGCGCCAGGTATTCGCACTGCACGGGGATGATCACCCCATCGGTTGCAGCCGCCAGGCCGTTCACCGTCAAAATGCCCAGGCTGGGCGGGCAGTCAATCAGCACGTAATCATATCGCTGATCCAGCCCTACCAGCATCTGCCGCAAGCGGTACTCCCGCCGTGGCAGGCTGATCATTTCCACCGTCGCACCGGCCAGGGACGGCGAGGCCGGGGCCAGGTCGAGCCGCACCCGACCGGTGAGTTGCACAATACGGGCCAACGGAACCTCGCGCACCAGCAGGTCGTAGATAGAGAGTGGCACGGCGCGCTTATCTATCCCCAGGGAGGAGGTGGCATTAGCCTGCGGGTCAATGTCCACCACCAGGACACGCTGGCCCCACTCTGCCAGGTAGGCCCCTACGTTGACCGCCGTGGTGGTCTTGCCAACACCGCCTTTCTGGTTAGCCAGCGTGTAGATGATCGGCATCCTGGCCTACCCCATTTTCTGGTGCGAAGGTGGAGCAGACTTTCCAGTCTGCCGCCCAGACAGGCTAGAAAGCCTGCCCCACACGGCGTCTTGCATCAAAAACTGCCCTATCCCCCCAAGGCCCGCTCGCAGCGGGAGACCTCCTGCGGGCCAGGCGTGCCAGACAGTCCCGCCTGTGTCACCGAGCGAGCGGCGACGCAGTTGGCGAAGCGAGCAGCCGTCCAGGGGTCGCCCCCTCGCTGCAGCCACACGAAGAAGGCCGCCGCGAAGATGTCGCCGACACCGGTAGGGTCCACCTCGCGCACGGCTGAGGCCGGGAAGTGGCGGGCCTGGCCCGCCACGTATACAGTGCAGCCCGCCACCGCCTGGGTCACAACCAGCAGCCGTGTCTGGGCGGCGTATTGGGCCACCAGTGCTTTGTCGCCCGCCACGTCCTCCTCGCTCAGCACCACGGCGTCGGCGCGGGCGAGCAACTCCCCGGCCCTCTCCCACCGGCAGGGATTCACGTGCCCGGCTTGATCCCAACGCCGCATCCACCCCTGAGGGGTCAAGCCCACAAAGGCGTCTCCAAAGACATTGGCCAGCGCCGGGTCGCACTCCTGGGCGACCGGCCCCAGGTGGGCAATGGTCGCCCGCCAGTGCGGTGGCACCATCGCTGGCATCAGCGTCTCGGCGACGCTGTGCAGCATCTGGCGTCGCCCGTCGGAGGTGTAAATATTCTCAAATGTGGTCGTCGCAGCGGCCGGGAAGCGGGCGATTGCCACACCGTCCAGCACCCCGCCCAGATCGAGGTCAGGGCTGGCACTGGTAATGATGCCAGCGCGACAGCCCAACGCACGCGCAGTGCGAGCAGCGTAGGAAACCGTCCCACCAACTACGAAGGCACCGTCTACCAGGTCACGAGTCACGTGCCCAATGACCAGGTAGTCCAGTTCAAACATAGCAGTCAGCCATCAGCAGCGCGGGGCTACGGGCTAATGGATTAGGCTGTTCCAGAAAAATAATCATCCCAATGTCATTCTGAGCGGAACGCAGTGGAGCGAAGAATCTCATGCCACAGTGCCTTAAAGCCCACCCAGGGCGAGATTCTTCGCTACGCTCAGAATGACGCGCTGCAAGATGGGATAGTTTGAATTCTGGAAGCCCCTTATTGTCATTGTGGGATGATGGTGACCTTGCGCCGGTCCCCCTCACCGATGCTGCGGGTGGTCACCTGGGAATGATCGCGCAATGCCAAGTGGATGATGCGACGCTCGCGAGGGGGCATAGGTTCCAACACCACCGTGCGGTCGGTGCGCACTACCTGCTCCGCCATACGTTGAGCCAGGTGGCGCAGCGACTTTTCCCGACGTGCCTTGAAACCCTCCACGTCCACCATCAGCCATACCCGGCCTGCCATCTCCCGCCCAACGATCAGCCGGGTAATATGCTGCAACGCAGCCAGCGTCTCCCCACGGTAGCCTATCAATGCATTGACGCCTGGGCCATGCACATCGAGCACCAACGGCGACTCCTTATCACCTGGGGCCAGTTCGGCTCGCCGCACGTCAACCTGGGCCTCGTCCATACCCAGAAGAGTCAGCAGTTCCAGCAGCACCCCCCGAGATACCTCGGCTTCACCTTTCTCCACCATGGCCGGCACGACCGGTTCAACGGCGAGCGGAGCGACCGGCTCGGATGGTACTGCGGGAGCCGGGCGCGGCCTAACCGTCAGGCGCACGCGGGTCTCTCGCCCACCCAGCCCGAATACGCCCCGGCTGCCCTCATCCAACACCTCGACATCCACCGCATCTCGATCAACCCCCAGGCGTGCCAGGCCTGTGGCAATCGCGGCTTCAACGTCTGCCCCGGTCACCTCGATTGCCCGTTCCATCTCCGCCATCTGTCTCACTCCTTAAACAAATGCCTAACGCAAGCCACCTTGCGAGCCATCTATCGCTTCCGCTGCTTCAGTCGCTGCTGCTACTTGCCCTTGTCCCCTCACCGCCTCGATTCACCCGAACGAGGTAAAACTGGGCAATCCCGATCAGGTTGGAGATGATGAAATAGACAGAGAGCCCCGTTGCGAACTGGAGGGACATAAGCCCGAACATCAACGGCATCATGATCTGCATCTGCTGATTCATCATCCCCGACTGCGATTGGTCATCGCCAGCAGCGGGCGGGGTCAATAACTTCTGCTGTAACCAGGACGTGGCCAAGACCAGAGCAGGCAAAGCGTACGACCACCACTGAGCCATAGTGGGGGGGCGGCCCAGGTCCATCCCCAGGAACGCACTCTGCAGCGGAACAAGCCCCACAACGCCAGGCAGCCACTTGTAGATGTGCTGAGAGAACTGAAACAGTTGCAAAGGTGTCGTGGGCACACAGTACATGATCGCCCGGTAGAGACCGAACATAATTGGGAACTGGATCAGCAGCGGCAGGCACCCCCCCATAGGGTTGATGCCTGCTTCCTTGTACAACTTCATCTGTTCCTGTGTCAGTCGTTCCTTGTCTTTGCCGTACTTCTTCTGTAACTTCGCGATCTTCGGCTGGAGTTCCTGCATCTTGCGTGCTGACTTCTGCTGCCCCAGCGTCAGCGGCAGGATGAGCAGACGGATCAAGATGGTCAGCGCGGCAATGGCTATGACGGTCTGATGCCCCAGGAAGTTATAAAAGAGTAATAATAAGTTGGCTAGCGGATAGGCGATAGAATCAATCACAGTCTGCCCTTCCTATTCTTGTCCTTCAACGACGGGCGGATAGGCCCACACCTCGCGCCCGTTATCCACATATAGCGCTCGTATCCGATACGGCCCATTGATCTGCGCATCGTACACCACGGGCCCACTCACCACAGGTGTCGAAAGCGCCTGCCCTTCGCTCTCCCGTGACCACGGCATAAAGCCATCAGCAGTGTCCAGTGCATACAAAGTACCATTCTGACCGCCGACGAACAACCTGCTTCCATCTCCTGTCAGCGCCGGCCCTGCGCGCACGGGTACGTCAAGAGGCTTATGCCAGATTTGCTCACCGGTCTCGGCATCCACAGCGTAGACGTTGCCGTTTACGTCGGTCGCATAGACGGTGTGGTCGTAAACCACCGGCCCGCCCCAGAACCAATTCTCGCCTGGGAAGCGCCAACGCTCGGTCCCCATAAGCGCGTCTACGGCGTAGAGCCGGTCGTCAAAGGCGCCAATGTAGAGCGTGTCGTCTCGCAGCACTGGCGTGCTGGCGAAGGCCCCCTCGGCATAGAAAACCCAGCGCACCTCACCGTCAGACAAATCCAGAGCATAGAGGCGGCGGTCCATTGAGCCGATGTAGACGATGTCCGAGACGATGAGAGGCGTGGCCCACACGCGGTGCCCCGTCTCGAAAACCCACCTGAGGGCCCCGCTCTCCACATCCAGCGCATAGATGTTGCCGTCGCTGTTGCCGATGACGAAGACACCGCCGCTTATGGCCCCGCCTTCGACGTATTGACCAGCAGCGCCATCGAAGTGCCACAATATACTGCCGTTGTCGGCATCCAACGCCCAAACAATGTCCCTGGGCTGGCTGAAGAAACCTCCCCCGGGCACCTGCGAGGCCACAATCACGCAGCCCCCGCCTACTGCCGGGGTAACGTGAAACACCCCGCGTTTCTCCCCTTCCGGATCGTCTGGGAAAGTCCACAGGGGACTACCATCTGCTACATTCAGCGCCACGACCTGCTCCAGGTCAGCCGCATACAGCCTCTCTCCTACGACGGTCAGCCCCGTCCAACTCGTGGGCTGTGCAGCCCCGCCCGTACAGCCGCTCGCGCTCAAGAGTAGCGCCAACACCACCAGTGCGCTGGGCCAGCGCCGCATCCAGGATTGGTCCAATTACTTATCCTCCTCCAGATTGGGAAGGGGGTCGTACCCCCCTGGGTTGAAGGGGTGGCAACGGGCCACCCGCTTGACAGCCAGCCAGCCACCGCGCCAGACTCCGTAGCGGGCGATGGCTTCGTAGCCGTACTGGGAACAGGAGGGAACGAAGCGACACGTGGGAGGGAGCGCGCGAGAGAGGGTCATCTGATAGAGACGAATTGTACCCAAAAGAACAGACCTCATTCCTTTTTCCTCTCGTGTGAACCCGAACCCCCTATGTACTCAATCCGGCTCGTCTCAGCAACAACACCAATGCCTCTTCGACCTGCTGCTCTTGCACCTTAAGGATCCCCGCGCGTGCGATCAACACCACGTCCCACCCAACCCCAAACTGGGGGTAGAGGCGACGTGCCGCTTCGCGCAGGAGCCGCTTGGCCCGGTTGCGCGCCACTGCCTTCCCCACCCTCCGGCTGGCTGTAACTCCCACACGGCTAAAATCAAGGCCGTTGGACCGCGCGACCAGCACAAGTAAGGGGTCAGCCCACGATCTCCCTTCATCGTACACTCGCTGCACATCGGTCGTTCGCCGCAGTCGAATCCGCCGCTCCATCGCGTAGGGTTGACCGTCTTGAACCCCTAGGCCCGGCGTCGGGGTCGTTGCGCACTTTCCTTCCAGTTCGATTTCTTAGCCCACTCCCTATGCACAGTCAGGCGTTGGCGGCCCTTCCGCCGACGCGCCTTGAGCACTCGCCTCCCACCCAGCGTGGACATACGGGCCCGGAAACCATGGGTGCGCTTGCGCTTGCGTTTCTTGGGTTGGTACGTTCGCTTAGGCATCCATACCTCCATAATTAGCGGTTAGCGATTAGCCAATTGCCAACAGCCGCGCCATTATACCCCAAGCGGCGCAAGCGGTCAAATCAGCGGTCACGAGCCATCACGCCTATAGAGCAGCCTCAAACCACCCTATGCGCAGATGTAGTAGCGACTTCAGTCGCTTTTGCGCCACCAGAACAACTAAAGTCGTCACTACGATGGTCCAGTGGATGCCTTATCCGATCACAGCGACGATGATCGGCGCTATGACGATCGCAGGGAGGAGGTTGCCGGCCCGGACTTGTTTGATCTCCAGGAGCCCCAGCCCCAATGCCAGCATCAGCACGCCCCCCGTGGCCGTCATCTCGGCGACCATAGGGTCGGTGAGCACCACGCTGGCCCACCCAGCACCCAGCGTCAGCGCGCCCTGATAGACCAACACGGTGAGAGCAGCGAAGATCACGCCGGGCCCCAGCGTGGACGCAAAGGCTAACGACGCAAATCCATCCAGCGTCGCCTTGACCGCCAGCAAGGTGTAGTCACCGGTCAGGCCATCCTGGATGGAGCCCAGGATGGTCATCGGACCGACGCAGAATACCAGGCTCGCCGTCAGAAAGGCGCGGCTGAACCGGGACGCACCGGGGCGGGTCGCATCCTGCGGCAGATCAGAAGCGGGCAGGCCGCCGCTCCTCGTGGTCTTGCGCTCAAGCCAGCGCCCCAACTGGTTGATCCGGTCCTCTATGCGCAACAACTCTCCTGTGATGCCTCCCAGCAGCAGACTGCCCAGGACGACAAGGATGTTATCGGTTTCGAAGGAGAGTTGAACGCCAATAACGAGGGTCAACAGACCCAAGCCGTGCATAATCGTCTCGCGCACCCTCTCGGGCAGGCGAGCGCCCAACAGCGTACCCAGCGTCCCGCCCACCAGAACGGTGATGACGTTGATAAGAGTGCCTGTACCGATCATTTCCTAACGTGTTCGCGTATCGCAGCCGCCATCCGTCGCGCCCGCTCCGGCGCGTCGCCGACGTGGGCGGTGGCGTCGAGTAACTCGCGCACGCGGCCGGCGGGCAGGTAACGCAGCACCTCCGGGTCGGCGGCCAGACGGTCAGCCAGCGGGTTAGTCTCCCCCTGCTGCACAGCATCCCAGGCAGCCATGGCGTGCCCGCGGATCAGTTCGTGCATCGCCTGGCGGCCGGCGCCGGCTCGCGCCAGTTCCATCAGGAGGGGCTCAGTGGCGGCGAAGGTGCCGTAGGCGGCCAGGTTGCGGGCCACAGCCATGTCGTTGATACGCAGACCGCGCAGGATGCGCTGGGCACGGCGCAACAATTCGTCGCTCGCCAGGAACGCCCCCGGCAGGATGAGGCGGCGGTTGGCCGAGTCATCCAGCGTGCGCTCCAGCAGGCTATGGGCCGCGTTGTCCCAGCCCACGCGGGCCAGCGCAGCGACGTACCTGGCCAGGCTGTCCATGTTCTCCGCGTTGACCGGGTTGCGCTTGAAGGGCATCGCCGACGAGCCCACCTGCCGCGCCCCGAAGGGCTCGCTCCACTCCCCGATGGACGGCGACTGCAGCAGCCGCAGGTCGAAAGCGAAGCGGTAGAGCGAGGCCGCCAACCCCGCCAGCGCCGCCAACACGCGGTAGTCCTGCTGGCGCGGATAGACCTGGGTGGCGATGGGGAAGGCTCCCAGCCCCAGTTCCGCCATCACGCGGGTCTCAAGTTCGGTAGGGGTCATCCCGGTGCCATCGAGCAGTTGGGCGTAGGAGGCAGCGGTGCCCACCGCCCCCTTGATGCCTTTGCCCCGGATACTGGCCCGCACGCGGCGCAGTTCAACGTAGTCCTCCAGCAGATCCTGGCCGTAGACCGCCAGCCGGTAGCCGACGGTGGTGGGTTCGGCGGGCTGGAGGTGAGTGAAGCCCATGCAGACCTGATCGGCGCGGGCCTCAATCAGATCGGCCAGGCCCGAAAGGAGCACGCGCAGCCGCCCTAGCAGCAGGTCGAGCGACTCGCGGATGCGCAACGCGTCACCGTTGTCCTCTACGTCGGCGCTGGTGGCCCCCAGGTGGAGCACTGGCCCGCCGGCGGGGCACTGTTCGGCGAAGGTGCGGAGTTCGGCCATCAGGTCGTGGTGGATCTCGGACTCGATCTCGGCGGCGCGGGCCAGGTCCACGTCCTCCTGATGCGCGCGCAGGTCGGCCAGTTGCTCGGCGGTGACCAGTCCGGCCTGGTGCTGCGCGGCGGCCAGCGCGACCCACACGCGGCGCCATAGTCGTCGCTTGTGTTCCTCCGACCAGACGTGGCGCATCTCGCTGGAACCGTAGCGCCAGGTGAGGGGGGAGAGATATGTCTCGTGAGTGAACTGGGGTTTCGGTTTCATTGGCTGGTCCTCAAAGTACACCGACGAATGACTGGGCTGGCTGTCACCAGACCCCCCACCGCGTGGGGGGCTTGAATTGTACACCAGGTTGAGGCGGAGGGGAAGCAAGCATTCCACTTTCTTTCCGTTTTTGTCTTTATCCGTTGTAGTGTCCCCCCGACTTGCCTCCTATCACACTTGGGCGTATCATATACCCATCCCATTCCGAGGAGGACGTTATGGCGGATTACCGCATTCGTGAACACCCCATCCTCCCGGTCGAGGAGCGATTGGGGTTCGAGTTCACCTGGCAGGGCCAGACGATGCAAGCCCGCGAGGGGGAGACCATCGCCTCGGCCCTTTTCGCTAACGGGGTGCGCATCTTTGGCCATCACTATAAAGACGGTGCCCCCCAGGGCATCTTCTGCGCCAACGGCCAGTGCGCCCAGTGCCTGGTGATGGCCGATGGCCTGCCCGTCAAAGCCTGCATGACCCCCGTGGAGCCGGGGATGCAGGTCGAGCCGATGGACGGAAAGCCGGTACTGCCCGACGTGCGTACCATGCCCAAGATGCAGACCATTGAGACCGTCGAGGTGGAATGTCTGATCATCGGCGGCGGGCCAGCGGGGCTCTCGGCGGCCATCGAACTGGGCAAGGCCGGCGTGCGCACCCTCATCGTGGACGACAAGCCCCGGTTGGGTGGCAAACTGGTCCTCCAGACCCATAAGTTCTTCGGCTCGATTGACGCCTGCTACGCCGGGACGCGGGGCATTGACATCGCCGCGAAACTGGAGCAGGAGGTGCGCCAGTTCGAGAACGTCCAGGTCTGGCTCAACACGACCGCGCTGGCCGTCTTCTCCGACCGCAAGGTGGGCGCCCTACGGGAGGGGCGCTACGTCGTCGTCCAACCCCACATCCTGTTGGTGACCACCGGCGCGCGGGAGAAGTCGCTGGCCTTCAAGGGGAACACGCTGCCGGGGGTCTACGGCGCGGGGGCCTTCCAGACCCTGGTCAACCGGGACCTGGTGAGGCCGACCGAACGGCTGTTTATCGTCGGCGGGGGAAACGTCGGCCTCATCGCAGGCTACCACGCTCTCCAGGCCGGCATCCAGGTGGTTGGGCTATGCGAGGCATTGCCGGAGTGCGGTGGTTACAAAGTGCACAAGGACAAACTGGCCCGCCTGGGTGTCCCCATCTACACCTCCCACACTATCCTTAGTGCCAACGGGGAGCAGGAAGTGGAGTCGGTGACCATCGCCCAGGTTGACGAGAACTGGCGGCCCATCCCCGGCACGGAGAAGACCTTCGCCTGCGACACGGTGTTGGTTGCCGTAGGGCTGGACCCGGTGGACGAGTTTACTCATAAGGCCCACGAGTTTGGCCTGCCGGTCTTCGCGGCCGGGGATGCGGAGGAGATCGCCGAGGCATCGGCGGCGATGTTCACCGGCCGCATCCGGGGGCTGGAGATCGCCCGCAGCCTGGGGCGCGACGTGGGCGAGATCCCGCAAGAGTGGTACAGCACCGCCGAGATCCTCAAATCTCGCCCCGGCGCGGTCGTCACAGAGGACATACCGGAGGTGGAAGAGGGAGTCTTCCCCATGCTCCACTGCGCCCAGGAGATTCCCTGCAACCCCTGCACCTCTGTCTGTCCTCAGGGGTGCATCATCATCGAGGGGGAGGACATCCGGGGCTTGCCGGAGTACGTGGGTGAGGGCTGCACTGGCTGCGCCCAGTGCGTCGCCGTATGCCCCGGCCTGGCGATCACGCTGGTGGACTACCGCAAGGACACCGAACACCCTACGGTCACGATTCCCTACGAGTTCGCCGCCGACACCATCCACGAGGGAGACGTGGTGACGGTGCTGGACACCGAGGGGGCGGTGTTGGGCAACGTGGAGGTGGTGAGGGTGCGAGCGCCCAGGTTCGCCGACCGGGCCTGCCTGGTGCGGGTGCGAGCGCCCCGGGAATACGCCCGCCGCATCGCTGGCATGCGCGTGCAGGAGCCATCGGTGGCGGAGCCGCTGGAGCGATACGTGGAGCGTGTCGCTGACGACGAGGTCATCTGCCGCTGCGAGCGCGTGACGGCGGGGCAGATTCGCGCACTCATCCGCTCCGGCGCTCGAGATATGAATCACATCAAAGCGGTGACACGGGCCGGGATGGGGGCCTGCGGCGGCAAGACCTGTACCAACCTGATCAAGCGGCTGTTCCGCGAGGAGGGATGCCCCCTGGAGCAGGTGACGGAGAACACCCGGCGGCCACTGTTCATCGAGGTGCCGCTGGGGGCCTTCGCCGGCGTCGCCACCGGGGAGGGGCCAGCCGAGGAAGCGCCAGTGGTTCACGCGACGGACGTGCACGAAGGAGGGCTGTGATGACAACCAGAGTTTACGACGCCATCATCGTCGGCGCAGGGAGCGTCGGGCTCCCGACCGCCTTCTTCCTGGCTCAGGCCGGGCTCAAGCCGCTGGTCATTGACCAGTTCGCCAGCCCGGGACAGGGTTCCAACAAAGCCGCCATCGGCGGCATCCGCGCCACCCACTCCGTTCCTTCCAAGATACATCTCTGCCTCCACTCCATCGAGGTTTTCTCCACCTGGGAGGAGACCTACGGCGATAACATCGAGTGGTACCAGGGAGGCTACTCCTTCGTCGCCTACAGGGAGCGGGATGAGCGCGTCCTGAAAGACCTGCTGAAGATCCAGCAATCCTACGGGCTGGACATCCGCTGGCTGGAGCGGGACGACCTCTTAGAGGTGGTCCCCGACCTGAACCGGGAAGGGCTCATCGGCGGGACCTACTCGCCGGGGGATGGGTCGGCCTCGCCGCTCTTGACCGCCCACGCCTTTTACACCCGGGCGCGGGAACGGGGGGTGGAGTTCCGCTTCCGCGAGCGGGTCACCGGCGTCATCCGCCGCCGGGGACGGGTGGTAGGGGTGCGCACCGACAAAGGGGGCTACGCCACGGAGGTTGTCATCAACGCGGGCGGCCCCTGGGCACGGGCAGCGGCCCAGATGGCCGGGCTCGATGTGTTGGTAGCGCCCGACAGCCACGAGGCGGGCATCACCGAGCCGGTGGCCCGCTTCCTGGGGCCGATGGTGGTGGACATCCGGCCCGCTGCGGGCTCCAAGAACTACTACTTCTACCAGCACAATACCGGCGCCATCGTCTTCTGCATCACGCCGGAGCCCCCCATCGTCGGCACCGACCGGCGGGAGACCTCCGCCTTCCTGCCGATGATCGCCCCACGGATGGTGGACCTGATGCCGAAACTGGCCAACGTCAAGGTGCGCCGCACCTGGCGCGGCCTCTATCCGATGACGCCGGATGGCTTCCCCATCGTGGGGCGGGCGCGGGAACTAGAGGGGTATATCTACGCCGTCGGGATGTGCGGGCAGGGATACATGCTGGGGCCAGGGGTGGGCGCGCTGGCGGCCCGGATGGTGCAGGGAGCGCTCACGCCGGAGGACGAGGAGACGCTGGAGGAGTTGAGCCCGTACCGGGAGTTCGGTGGGGAGGAGAAACTGAAGTAATGACCAATGACAAATGACCAACTTGACAGAATGGGGACATCCAGAATGCGAGGAGTAAATCACGATGATACGTATCCTCTCCCGTGAAGATGTGCGCCGGGCACTGCCGATGCGCCAGGCAGTCGAGGCGATGAAGAGAGCCTTCGCCCAACTTTCCACCGGCCAGGCCGACGTGCCGTTGAGGGTGGCGCTTGACGTGCCCCGCCACAACGGCGTCACCCTCTTCATGCCCGCCTACCTGTCCGCCGACGACCAGATGGCAGTCAAAATCGTCTCCGTCTTCAACGACAACCCCGCCAAGGGGCTACCGCTCATCCACGCACTGGTCGTGGTCGTGGACGCGACGACGGGGGAGCCAGTGGCCGTGATGGACGGGACGTACCTGACAGCGCTGCGCACGGGCGCGGCTTCCGGCGCTGCCACAGACCTGCTGGCCCGCGAAGACGCACGCATTGTCGCCATCTTCGGCGCTGGCGCGCAGGGGCGCACGCAATTGGAGGCGGTCTGCGCCATGCGTCCCATCGAGGCGGCCTGGGTTTACGACGTCGCGCCGGAGCGGGCCGCCGCCTACGCTGCCGAGATGAGCCAGCGACTGTCGCTCCCGGTGAAGGTCGCCGCGTCGCCCTCCGAGGCAGTGTGCCAGGCCGACGTCATCTGCACCGCCACTACCTCGACGACGCCTGCCTTCGCCGACGCCGACGTCCGACCCGGCACACATGTCAATGCCGTCGGCGCCTACACACCGCAGATGCAGGAGATACCGGCCGAGACGGTCCTGCGGGCCAAAGTCGTGATTGACCACCGGCAAGCCAGCCTGGCCGAAGCCGGAGATCTGCTCATCCCGCTGCGGCAGGGCCTGATAACCAAGGCCCACATCCATGCCGAACTGGGTGAAATCGCCGCTGGGCTCAAACCGGGGCGTGTGTCGCCGGAGGAGGTCACGCTCTTCAAGTCGGTGGGGGTAGCCGTGCAAGACGTGGCGGCTGCCAGCGCGGTGCTGGCGGCTGCCGAACGGCTGGGGCTGGGGACCGAGGTGGCGCTGTAGCCCCCCACCCGACCTTCCCCCCACGGGGTGGATATTCGTTTGGGTGCAGTTGCCCTTATTTACCACAGCGAATTTGTTAAAATCATCCTGAGTTTTCTTGTCAATTTTTCACAAATAGGCAAAGAATCTTCACTGCCTACTAATTTCCTTGGCGAAAATCGGGCCTGGTA
>DAOUEC010000151.1:0-2223 GCA_034430655.1 Anaerolineae bacterium | reverse complement strand
TCGCGCAGATGGAGCGTATGCCCGAGCGCCCGGCCCAGGAGTTCCTCATGGCCATCGCCGGCCCACTGAGCAACGTCGCCATCGCCGTGCTGTTGACCGTAGCCGGCCTTTTACTTGGCATAGATGTGCGACTGCGGACAGACCTCACACACCTGGGTTGGGCAGACGCCTTTCCCTACCTCATATTCACTAATATCGGGCTGGCCGTCTTCAACCTCATCCCCGCCTTTCCAATGGACGGTGGGCGGGTGCTGCGCGCGCTGCTGGCGACGGTGATGCCCCACGCCCGCGCCACTGCCGTGGCCGTCAAGGTGGGCCAGGGGCTGGCCTGGATCCTGGGACTGGTAGGTCTATGGGACGGCAACTTCGTGTGGATCCTGATTGCCATCTTTGTGTACTCTGGGGCGGCCCAGGAAGGGCAAATGATCCACGTCAAGGACGTGCTTCGGGGCCTGCGAGTGCATCACGCCTTCTCCCGACGTGCTCTGGCCCTTTCCCCAGCCGATCCCGTTAGCCGCGCTGCCGATCTCACGCTCGAGAGTTTCCAGGCCGATTTCCCCGTCTGCGACGGAAGGCGACTCGTGGGCTTGCTCACGCACACCGACGTCATCCGGGCCCTCCAGCAACATCGGGCGGAGACGCCGGTGCGCGAGGTGATGCAGACGAAATTCCCCGCCGTCGGGCTGGACGATGGGCTGTTCGAGGTCCTCCGGCAGATGGCGGAGGCAGGGCTCGATGCATTGCCCGTGATGGATGGGGAACAATTTCTCGGCCTGCTCACCCGCCGCGACGTGAACGAGGTCTACCAACTGCTCTCTGTCAGTCCGGAACTACTGACGCAGAGACAAGGCATTGATCACCATCGCTGAGGCGCGACGCTACTATGAAAGGGCCGACGCGGTACACGACTTCGACCACGTGCTGCGGGTGCTGGTGCTGGCGGAGCGCATCGGGCGGGCGGAGGGAGCCGATCTGGAGGTGGTGCGCGCAGCGGCGCTGCTGCACGACGTGGGACGGGAGCAGGCTGAGGCGGCCGGGCTCGACCACGCCGCACACGCTGCCGAGCGGGCGCGGGAGATATTGGCCGGACAGTCCGCCGCGAAGGTGGAGGCCGTGGCCCACGCCATCTCTGCCCATCGCTTCCGCACCGGCCCCGCGCCGGCCACGCTGGAGGCGCAGGTGCTCTTCGACGCCGACAAACTGGACGCCATCGGCGCGGTGGGGGTGGCGCGGGCCTTCGCCTACGGTGGTGCTCACGGCCAGCGGCTGTGGGCTTCCGTCGAAGCCGTGGACGTGGCCCGCTGGTTGGAGGAGGGAGACGACCCGGCCGAGCACACCCCCGTCCACGAGTTCGTCGTCAAACTCTCCCGCCTCAAGGAACGGCTCTTCACCCCGACCGGCCGGGCCATCGCCGAGGAGCGCCACGCCTATATGACCGCCTTCTTCCAGCGATTTGACGCCGAAGTGCGGGGGGAGCGATGAAGAGCCGTGTGGACTGGAAAGTCGTCACTGCCATCGTCGTCTCCACGCTGATGATGGTGGTAGAACACTACCACCGCATCTTCGCCTATAAAGTCTACGACCGGCTGCTCCTATACCTGGGCGTGCCCCTGCTCGTCATCCTGCTCGTCTTCCACGAGTCGCCTGCCAGGTACGGCTTCCAACTGGGCGATTGGAAAGCGGGGCTGGCGCTCACGGCGGCGGGCTGCGGTGGGATGGCGCTCGTGATGACGTTTCTGGCCCGCAGTGAGGGGTTTCGGGGCTATTATGCACCTTTAGCCGCTTCCACCATTCCCCTGCCACTCTACACCGCCGCCGATCTCTTCGGCTGGGAGTTTCTGTTCCGTGGCTTTCTGCTCTTCGCGCTCTACCCTGTCTGCGGCCCCTATGCCATCCTGCTCCAGGCCGTTCCCTTCACCATCGCCCACTTCGGCAAGCCGGAACTGGAGGTGCTGAGTTGTATCTTTGGCGGCAGCGCGTTCGGCTACGTCGCCTGGCGCACCCGCTCGTTCCTCTACCCGTTCCTGATCCACTGGTTCCTGATGACCTTCACTGTGCTGGTGGCAAGCAGCGCGGCGGCTGCATAGCCCTCTGTGAGCGTATCACGCTGGGGACAGAGCGGCCTACCGCCACCACGCGGAGCGTTGAAACGCCCCGCTGATACTCAAAACCTGTTGGAAACAGGTTCCGCCAGTGCGTTTTCAACGCACTTCGTGGTACCAG
>DAOUEC010000150.1:0-2847 GCA_034430655.1 Anaerolineae bacterium | reverse complement strand
TGGCGAAGGTGGTCAGCAGCGGAAGTCGCCCCTGAAAAGCACGGGGCTCGCGGCTGTGCACGAACGTTACACCCAGCATCTTCCCCCTGGCCTGGATGGGCACGGCGGCGAAGGAACGGATACCCGCCGCGACGATATCGGGGTTGGCCTCCATCAACTCCCCATCGGGCCGCCGGAGCGGGGGGCTCATCGCCCCCTCGGCGGAGATGGTGTCCACGATTACCGGTTGTCCGCTATCCAGCACGTGGCGGTGGACGCCATCGCTGCGGATACGCCGCGCCACGGGAGACACGCCCCGGAAGTCCTCAGTCCCCAGCACCGGCTCCCCCTCCTCGTCCAGCAGCACCACGCTGGTATAGTCCGAGTTGACCACGGAGCCCGCCAGGTCCACGATCTGCTCCAGCACCTCCTTCACGTCCAGAGAGGAGGTGACAACCTGCGAGGCGCGGTTGAGATTGGTCAGGCTCTCCAGGCGGCGTTGCGCCTGCTCATACAGCCGGGCGTTCTCGATGGCCACGGCGGCCTGGTTGGCCAGCGCCTGGGCGGTTGCGGCGTCTGCTGCGGTGTAGGAGCCGGGCTGCGCGCTGTCAATCATCAGAGCGCCGATCATCTCGTCGCGCACGAGTAGCGGTGCCCCGATCCAGGCGCGGATGTCTTCGGCCCCTGGCACCCAGATCCAGCGCTCGTCCTCCCGCACATCGCCGATGACGGTGGGGCGGTGGTCGCGGGCCATGGCCTGCAGGATGGGGCTGTCGTCCAGGCGCAAGGAGGCTTCGGTTTTCACCAGTTCCTCGTCCTCGTAGCCGGCCACGGCCGCCATAGTGGGCTCGCCGCTGGCGAAGAGCAGGATGGAGGCGGTGTCGTAGGTTAACACGCGCTTCGCCTGGCGCAGGACGAGGGAGAGTACCTCGTCCAATTCCAGCGTGGAGCCCACGACGCGGGAGATTTCGCGCAAAGTGTCCGCGCGCTCGCGCGCGGCCTGCTCGGCCCGGTACAGCCGCGCGTTCTCAATGGCGATGGTCGCCTGGTTGGCAAAGAGGGTCGCCAGCCAGACGTCGTGCTCGTCGAAACGTCTCACCTTGGCGAGTTCGTCGAAGACCAAGGCGCCGATGATCTGCTCGCCGCGCTTGAGCGGCACTCCGAGGTTGGTGGTGATCGGCTCGGCCTCCCAACCCGGTGCCCGTCCTTCCCAATGGTGGTAGTCGTCCACGATCAGCGTCTCGCCGCTTTGCAGCACCTTGCCGGAAGTCCCTTCTCCGGGTGCCATGCGCGTGCCGATGTGGTTCATCGTGTAGCCGTAGTCCACGATCAGTTCGAGGTCGCCCCGCGCCTGGTCGACGAGGTAGAGGCACCCCGCCGCTATGTCCAGCAGGTGGCAGCCCTGCTCTACGATGTTTTGCAGGAGTTCATCAAGTTCCAGTTGGGTGCTGATCGCCAGGGAGATCTCCCGCAGCGCCTCCAGTTCCTCACCCCGGCGGCGTAGTGTCCCACTGAGATGGGCCTGCTCCTCGGCAACCACCCGCTTGTAGCCCGACCGGGCGGCCAGGACCGCCCCGGCCAGGATGATGGTGACGATGTCTCCCCCCAGGAAGAGCAACATCCTGTGAGTCTGGCGGTGCGCCGCCAGGATGCTGTCGTAGGGCACCGAGGTGCCCACCGACCACACCTGGCCTTCCGCCGGGTAGACAGGGGCATACGCCATCAGTTTTTTCGCCACCAGCGGGCCGCCCTCGCTCTCCGGCCAGAGGTAGGTCCCCGTCCCCCGGCCGCCGGTCAGCATGTCCTCGGCCAGCGCCACCAAAGTCTCGTCCCCGGTCTGTTGGCAGTATTCGTAGGCGTTGTTGCCCTCCAGTTCAGGGTGGGTGACATTGATGATCTCCACGCCCGCCTCGTCCAGCAGCCAGGCGTCCACGCCCTCCTCGGCGCTCAACCGGGTGACGCGCGCCCTGATCTCGTCGCCCATCAGATTGAGGACGACGATGCCTGCTCGCCGGCCCTGGCTGTCGAAGACGGGCGTGGCCAGGCGCACTGTCAGCAGGCCGGCCCCCACCCCGCCGTGGCCCAGCGCCGGCTCCAGCGGGGAGACGTAGACCCCTTCCTCGTCGAGTTGCATCGTGGCGACGAAGAATTTGCGTTCCGCCTGCGACCGCAGTTGGTCCTGGGGGATGACGCGCACGGTCTCGCCGTCGGTGTCCACCCCCACGATCTCCTGCCCGCTGGCGTCAATGTAGCGAATCTGTGCGTAGATGGGCTGGCTGTGAAGATAGCTCAAGAATCCCTGCTCGCACGCCCCTCGCCAGGTGGCTATCTCCTCCTCGCTCTCCGTCGCCAGGGCGTCAATCAGGTGGCTTGGACCGGGGGCCCCTTTCAGGTCCCGCCGCGCCTCGTCAACGATGGACTGGATGCCAGCCGCCGCCTGCTCGGCCAGCAGAAGTTGGCGCTGGCTGAAGCGGGTCACGATCTCCTCCTGGCCGACCCGGTCCAGTCGCACCCCCAGCACGATCACCAGGCCAATAGCCAGGGCAGACAGCGCCAGTATCAGCAAAGTAGATCGCGTCGTTTTCATCGCTCGTGGTCCTTGCTCTGTCCCTCTGCAACGGGCGGTGCCAGGCCGAAACTGGGCCTGGCGCTGGCTCTCCAGGCCGATGCTGACTGCCAGGCACCGCTCCGCCAACAGTACCCCAGGACGCAGAAAATACCCAATCTGAGGCTAGTATAGTTTCCGGTACAAAACTGTTTTCTAAGGCTCCCAGCCCTCGTCCCCGAGGGCGTCGTAAGCGAGAGCATCGCACTCCAAGCGATTGTTCGCTGCAGGGGACGCTCCCGAGATGGGGGCTGCGAGCGTTT
>DAOUEC010000149.1:0-9438 GCA_034430655.1 Anaerolineae bacterium | reverse complement strand
AAGACGCCCTCGGCCCTGATGCGTTCCTCCAGGCGCATCCCACCGTGGATGGTGCAGACGGAGTACCCCCACTCGCGGATGCGGTTTTCCAGGTACGAGAGCGTGTCGCGGGCCTCGGTGAAGATGAGGATTTTCTCCCCGGCGTGCTGGCGCTCCAGGTCGCCGAACGCCTCCTGCAGGTGACGGAGTTTGACCTCCTCCCCGCTCTGGATAATGGCCCGGGCCTGCCGGATGAGATCTTCCAGGGTCTGGATCTCTCGTTCCAATTCCTGGCGGTTCTCGGCCACGCTGAGCGTCTCCCAGATCTCCTCCTGCCGCCAGCGCTCTTCCTCGCTCATGTCCTCCACGGCCTCGAAATCCAGGCTCCCTTCGTCCCCCCGGCGTTCTTCCTGCACCCCCTGCAGAAGTTCCTCCAGCCGCTTCTTACGTCGCTCCAGGGAGCGGTAGAGGGCGTAGGTGCTGGAAGCCAGCCGCCGCTGCAGGATGACCAACGCGAAGGTCACGTTGCGCCGCCGACCATGGGTGAGGGCCTTGTTGTACTGCTCGTTCACGTAGCGGGAGAGGTCGTTGTACAGGTCCTTCTCCGCGACCGACTCGCGGCCTAGATTGAAGGGCTTGGTCTCCACGTGGCGGGGTAAGAAGAGTGGCCGCCCGTCGAAGCCCCTCATGTCCTCCTTGACGCGGCGGATGAAGAGGGGATTGTCCTTGTTGCGAATGGACTCCTCCAGCATCAGGCTGGTGGCAAAGAACCCGGGCTCCAGGAGGTCCAGGAAGAGGCGGAAGTTCTCCGGATCGCCCTTGTGGGGGGTGGCGGTCAGAAAGAGCAGGTGGGTGGAGATGCGCGAGAGAACCTCCCCCAGCCGGTAGCGGCTGGTCTTATCCAGTTTGTTGCCATAGCGGTAGGCGCTCATCTTGTGCGCCTCGTCCACGATGACCAGGTCGAAATGAACCGAGGCCAGGGAAGGAAGGAGGTCATCCTGTTTGGCGAAGTCCATCGAAGTGATGATCTGCATCTCCCGCTGCCAGACGTTTTCGCTGTACAGGGCGTCAATCACCCCCCGGTCTATGACGACGAAGGTCTCCTCGAAGCGCTCTTTCATCTCGCGCCGCCACTGGTCCTTGAGGTGGCCCGGGACCACGATGAGGATGCGGCGAGCCAGGTGGCGGAGTTTGAGTTCCTTGAGGATCAGCCCGGCCATGATCGTCTTCCCCGCACCGGGATCATCGGCGATGAGGAAGCGGATGCGGGGCAGGCGCAGTATGTACCCGTAGACCGCCTCGATCTGATGGGGGAGCGGGTCCACCTTGGAGGTGCTCATCGCCAGGAGGGGGTCGTAGAGGGAGGCGAAACGATAGCGGCGGGCCTCCAGGCCCAGGAAGACCTGGCGGGGTGGGGCGCTGAAGTCGGCCTCCACCCGGGCGATCTGCAACTGGGCCAGTTCCTGGCGGGGGATCAGTTGGTCCACGTGCTCGCCGGAGCCGGTGGTCGCCCCCACCAGGTGGACGTAGTCGCCCAGGTTCTCCACCAACTTGACCTCCACCGGCTCGGGCCAGCGGGGGCCTTGAACGATGTGGCCGGGTTCGATTTCGGGCATCTCCTCATCCCTTCCATCCGCACAAGCGGGGTTCAAATACCATACCGTTTTAGCAGATCATGTGTGCCAAAACACCTGCCGCACCTTGACGGGGGGCAGGCCTTGTGCTATCATAGCCTCGTCAGGGCGTCCCACCGCCCCGTGCGCGCCTCGGGCTCCGCGGGAGCCGCGAGGCTTCTTGCTGCGTTATTCGGAGACAGGTCCAGTATCAACACCGTTCAGTTAAGGGTCTGGAGTTGAGGCTTCAGCCGGGTTTTTCCGCCTAAAGGCTCCACTCCAACTGCTTATCTGAACCGTATTGGGTTCAGTATAGTGCAACTTCGCACGGAAGTCAAAGACCGGCGACGCCAGCGTCGGGTTTGCGACGTCATCAGAGACAAAGACGGGGACGGCCTCACTCTGCCCGGCCACTTCTGTGCGCCCGCCTCCGGCCTGGGGCCGCCAGATCCTCCAGCCAGGGAGTGTGCGGCTGCTGAGGCTGAGTTGTCTCCCCATCCCACCCATCTCTTCCCTGGCTACGTCCTTGACCTGGACGGCACCGTCTACCTGGGTGAGGCGCTTCTGCCAGGGGCCAGACGCACGGTTGAGGCGCTGCGCGCGGCTGGCTCCCGCCTCGTCTTCCTCAGCAACAAGCCTTTGCAGACCCGCGCCGACTACGCCGCCAAACTGACCCGCCTGGGTATCCCCACCTCGCCCGACGAGGTCATCAACTCCTCCTGGGTGCTGGCCCGCTGGCTGCAGGACGAGGCCCCGGGAGCGGCTCTGTTCGTCGTGGGAGAGCCGCCGCTGCTTGCAGAACTGCGCGCGGCCGGCTTTCGACTGACCGGGCAGCCCGATGAGGTGCAGTTCGTCGTCGCCTCCTTCGACCGCACCTTCGACTACCGCAAACTCCAGATCGCCTTCGACGCGGTGCGCGCCGGGGCGCGCTTCATCGCCACCAACGCCGACCGCTATTGTCCCACCCCTCCTCTCCCCCCCTATAGGGGGGGTAGGGGGGGTAGGGGGGGTTTACCCGACGCCGGAGCGGTCATCGGCGCGATCGAGGGCTGCACCGGCAGAAAGGTCGAGGTCGTCGTCGGCAAGCCCTCGCCCATCACCGCCGGCGCTATCCTCGACCGCTTGCAACTTCCGGCCTGCGAGTGTATCATCGTCGGCGACCGGCTGGAGACGGACGTGCGCATGGGCCAGGAAGCCGGGATGGCGACCGCCGTCGTTCTCACCGGCGTCACCGCGCCCGAAGACCTGGCCGCTTCCGACGTCCAGCCCGATTACGTGCTCCACTGCCTTGACGAACTGCTACCGCCTTGACTTTTTCTTCCTTCTGTTGTATCTTTATCGTAGGCCAATTGTCCTACGATAAAGTGCCAGGAGGTTGCCATGAATCTTATCACCGTGCGGGACCTGCGCAACCGCTCCGGTCAGGTCTGGAGACGGCTGGCGCAGGAGCAAGAACTGATCATCACCTCGAACGGACGCCCCATCGCGCTTCTTACCCCCGTCACCGAGGGTGACATCGAGAAGACACTGGCAGTGCTCCGCCGGGCACGAGCGCAGGTGGCGGTGTCGCGGATGCGGGAGACTGCCGCCACTGCGGGTGCCAGCCGGATGACGTTGGACGAGATTAACGAGGAGATCCGCATGGCGCGGCGGGACAGGCCAGAATGAGGATCGTTCTGGATACCAACGTCATCGTCTCAGCGCTCCTCAGTCCCTTCGGCTCACCTGCGCGTATCCTTGATCTGATCCTTGCGGGCGATCTGATACCCGTTTTCGACGACCGTATTCTGGCCGAGTACCGGCAGGTGCTTGCCCGGGAACGCTTCGGTTTCGATTCTGGCGACGTGGCCGACCTGCTACGTTACCTGGAAGCCGAGGGAGAGCACGTAACCGCCCGCCCTGCCGCCGTCACACTACCCGACGCCGACGACCTGCCCTTTCTGGAGGTGGCGCGCACCGCGCGAGTTGATTCCCTCGTCACAGGCAACGTGCGCCATTATCCCACTGATCTCTGCCAGGGAGTCACGGTTCTTCCGCCCGCTGCTTTCCTTGACCATTGGCAACACAGAGCCCCCCATGTCGCTGCAGATTCATAACATTCCATCACCTCGACCACTACGGCAGCGCGGCTGCGCTGCGGCGGCTCACCGGCGCGCCCATCGCCGTCCATCGCAATGCTAACTATCCACGTCGTCTCACACACCCACTGGGACCGCGAGTGGTATCTGCCCTTCCAGCAATTCCGCTTTCGCCTGGTCGAACTGATAGATCATCTCCTGGCGCTGCTGGACGCCGATCCCAACTACCGCTACTTCACGCTCGACGGCCAGGTGATCGTGCTGGAGGATTACCTGGATGTCCGGCCTGAACGGGAGGAGGAAATCCGCCGCTATGTCCAGGAAGGGCGGCTGCTCATCGGTCCCTGGTACATCCTGCCCGACGAATTCCTGGTCAGCCCAGAGGCGACGGTGCGCAACCTCCTGATAGGCGAGCGGGTGTGCCGTCGCTTTGGTTCTTACCCCCCCCAGCCCCCCCTACGAGTGGGGGAGCACGCCCCCCAGCCCCCCCTGCGAGGGGGGGAGCACGCCCCCCAGCCCCCCCGGCGAGGGGGGGAGCATGCCCCCCAGCCCCCCCTGCGAGGGGGTGAGCATGCCCCCCAGCCCCCCCGAAGCGGGGTGGAGTCCCCTAAGATGAAGATTGGCTACATCCCAGATCCCTTCGGCCACATCGGGCAGATGGGCCAGATATTGCGCGGCTTTGGCATTGACGCGGCCTGCCTGTGGCGCGGCGTCGGCGACCAGCCCACTGAACTGCGCTGGCGCGCCCCCGATGGCAGCGAGGTGCTCCTGCTCCACCTGCGCGATGGTTACGGCAACGCTGCCTGGTTGCCCGCCGACGAGGACGGCTTCGTTCAGGGGCTGGCGGAGTTGCGCGACAGCCTGGCTCCTTACGCCACCACTTCCCACGTTCTGGCGATGCAGGGCACCGACCACATGTGGCCTCGTGCCGACCTCCCCCGGCATCTGGCGGCGGCCGGTGCTCGCCTGGAGGATACCCACGTCGTCCATTCGACCCTGCCCCGCTACCTGGCCGCCGTGCGGGATGAACTGGGCGAGCGCGAGTCCCGGTTGCCCGTCGTCATTGGCGAACTCCGTTCCCCCCAGCGCGCCCACCTGCTGCCCGGTGTCCTCTCCACCCGCATGTGGATCAAGCAGCGCAACCACGCCTGCGAGGTCTTGTTGGAGAAATGGGCTGAACCATTCGGGGTACTCGCCAAACTCGCGACAAGGGGACAAGGAGACAAAGAGACAGCCTCCATATCTCCCCCTCTCTCCTTGTCCCAACACGTCCACCGCGCCTGGAAGTACCTCCTGGAGAATCACCCCCACGACTCCATCTGTGGCTGCTCGGTTGACCAGGTGCACCGTGAAATGGTCACCCGCTTCGACTGGTGCGAGCAGATCGGCGAGGAAGTGACGCGGAAGGCTCTCCAGGCGATCGTGCAACAAGTCAACGTCTCAGCCCCCGCCATCGTCGTCTTCAACCCGGCCAGTGCACTCCGCACCGATCTGGTCTCCGTCGAGATCGAACCTCCCTCCGAACGCTGGGGCTGGTCTCCTGACCGAGCCCCCCTGCTGCTGGACGAGGCCGGACAGCCGGTGCCCTATCGCATCCTGGGCCGCCGCAGCCGTACACTTTCCAGCATGGGGGCGGACCGGGAAGGCTTTGCCTCCTTCGTGGCCCAGTTTGAGTCCACCGGCGGCCGCATTCAGGAACGGTTCGCCTTCCGCCGCGCCGAGGTCGCCGTCGAGGGCGGTGCCGCTCACGTTCGCATAATCGTCTCCCAGCGGGAGGGGGCCGAGCCCGGCCACCTGGGTGAGGTCTTGGAGCAGGCCCAGGCGCTGCTGGCCGACGAGTCCATCCGGCACTACAGCGTCTGCGTCTTGGAGGAGAGTATCGAGATTCAGTTTGTGGCACGAGATGTGCCCCCGGTTGGCTACAGCACCTACACCCTGGCGGCAGGAGGCAGGGGGCAGGGGGCAGGAAGCAAGGGGCAGGAGGCAGGAAGCAAGGGGCATCCAGCATCGAGTATCCAGCAACCAGTCTCCAGCATCGAGAACGAGTTCTTCCGCGTCGAGGTCAACCCCGACGACGGTGCCCTCGCCATCAGCGACAAAACCACCGGCCGGGCTCTCTGGGGCTGCAATCGCTTCGTGGATGGCGGCGACCGGGGGGACGAGTACAACTACTGCCAGCCCGAGCACGACCGCCTGGTAGACCGTCCCGCCAGGCCGCCCACCGTCCGGCTGCTATCGGCTGACGGGGTGGGTGCGAGGCTGGAGATTGCGCTGGATTATCAGGTGCCCATCTCCCTGACCTCAGGGGACCGCTCCCGCCGCGACGATGAGACGACGCTGCTCCCCATCGTCACCCGCGTCACCCTCACCCCTGGCGTGCGCCGCGTGGACTTCGAGACGACGGTCGAAACCTGCGCTCACGATCATCGCCTCCGCGTCTACTTCCCCACTGGCCTGGCGGTGGACGCTGCCTGCGCCGACGGTCACTTCGACGTCGTCGAGCGGCCGCTGGATGTGCCGCCCGCGACCGTGGGCTGGGCCGAGCAACCGGTGCCCACCCACCCGCAGCGGGCCTTCGTAGACGTGAGCGATGGGGAGCAGGGGGTGATGCTGGCGAACCGGGGCCTGCCGGAGTATGAGGTGTCCCGGGGCGAGGGTGGGGCCGAGATCGCCCTGACCCTCCTGCGCTGTGTAGGCTGGCTCTCCCGTGACGACATGTACTGCCGCCAGGGCCACGCCGGGCCGGCGGAGGCCGTCCCCGAAGCCCAATGCCTCGGCCAGCACACGTTCCGCTACAGCCTCATCCCCCACGTGGGTGACTACCGCCAGGCCCATTCACTGGCCTACAGTTTTCAGACCAACCTGCGTGCCTTTTACACCGGCGCGCACCCCGGATCGCTCGTCCTGAGCGAGGTCGAAGGGCTGCCAGCCACGCTCAGTTTCGTCACCCTGGAGCCTGCGACGCTGGAGGTCAGCGCGGTCAAGGAGCCGGAGGAAGGTGCTCCCCCCCGCCTCGGGGGGGCTTGGGGGGGTAAAGGTGGGGGGCTCATCGTGCGCTGCTGGAACGTGGGCGGCGAGCCGGTGGAGGGCACCATCCGGCTGTGGCGGCCTTTCCGGCGGGCGCTGCGGGTCAATCTGGCGGAGGAGGGGGATACCGAACTGGCCCGCGACACCGACGCCGTGACGCTGCCCGTGCGTGGGTGGGAGGTGGTGACGGTGAGGTTTGAGTTCGCTGAATAGCCAGTCGCGTCCAGCAGTTGACAGCCTCCCGAAAGTGACTTACAATTGGGAGAGAGTAGAGGGAGGTAGGGAGATGTCTGGATCAGAAAAGATACGCGAGGGACACATGGTCTATGCGAGTCAGGCCGTGGATATTTGTCACCCCATCATGCTGGAAGAGGGTGGGCGACCAGTAGCTGTCATTCTACCCTACGTTGAGTTTCAGCGCTTAATTGCTCTGCAAGAGCAAAGGAAAGCAGACTGGCGCACTTGCTTTCGACAACTGCTGGCTGAGGTGCATGCCCAAACTATGTCCTTTTCGCCAGAAGAGATCGAATCCGACATAACCGCCGCTTTTGAAGAAATGCGGCAGGAACGATATGGCTATGCGGGTGGTGATTGACACCAACGTGTGGGTGTCTGCGCTCCTTAATCCCGGTGGCTTCCCGGCCCAGGTCATATCCGCCTGGCTGGACGAGCGCTTCGAGGTGGTGATTTCACTTCCCATCCTCGAGGAACTCGAAGATGTGTTGAGCCGCCCCAGGCTCCGCACCAGGTACGGAATCGAAGAGAAACAGGCACAGCGTTTCTTGAGCATTATCGTCGAGGGAGCGATACCAGTCAGCGTGACAGGCCGTCTGGCCCTATGCCGAGATCCCCGTGATGACATGCTGTTGGAGACCGCCGAGGTTGGAGGAGCCGCCTACATCATCAGCCGCGATGAGGACATTACCCGTGACCTGGAACTGGCTGCCAGATTGAAAGAGCGGGGCATAGAACCTATCACGGTTGCTCGTTTCCTGGCGCTTCTGGAAGTGATGGACTGACGCAAAAAGATATGCCCTATGCCGCGACGTCTCCTCATCAACGCCGATGACCTCGGCTACCCGGCGGGCACTGTCCCCGCCATCGTCGCCCTCTACGAGGCTGGCATCGTCACCAGCACGAGCGCGCTGGTCAATCAGCCCCACTGGCCCGAGGCCGCCGTTTACCTGCGCGACCACCCTGGCCTGGGCGCGGGCGTGCACCTGGTGATGAACGATGGCCACCCCATCCTCCCGCCGGAGCAGGTGGGCTCGCTGGTGGACGCTGAGGGCCGCTTTCGTGACGGCACGCAGTTGCTTCGGCGCTACGGCCGCCTCCGCGCCGGCGAACTCAAGGCCGAGTGGCGTGCTCAGATCGAGAAGTTCGCCGCCGATGCTGGACGCCCGCCCGATCACCTGGATTTGCACTGCTACTATCCTTACGCCTTCCCCGCCTGGTTCCGCGTCAGCCTGGAACTGGCCCAGGAATACGGGCATCTCCCAGTCCGCATGCCCTTCGACGACGCGCTGGAGCGCAAAGCGCCGGCGATGGCCGCCGGCAACGGCTTCCCTGTCTGGTACGTCCGCTGGCAGGGTCGGCGCTACCAGCGATTGGTGGAGCGGTATGGCCTGGGGCGACCCAACTACTTCGAGATGTCCTTCTCACAGGATGGGCACCGCACGGTGGAGTACTTGCTGAGCCTGTTGGATGCGCTCCCTGAGGGCGTCACCGAACTGCTGGCCCACCCCGGCAGCGAGGGCTGGCGCGAGGGGGACTACCGCGTCCTGCTCGACCCTCGGGTGCGGCAGCGCATTGGGGAATCGGACATCGCTCTCATCTCCTATGGCGACCTCAGGTCGTAGGTCGGATTGGCAGCCCGACTTACGCAAGGGTTCCCTCCATTTGGGCTGTTCCAGAAAAATAGTCATCCCAGTGTCATTCTGAGCGGAACGCAGTGAAGCGAAGAATCTCACGCTACAGCACTCGAATCGCCTGTCCAAGGCGAGATTCTTCGCTACGCTCAGAATGACAGGCTATGACCTGGGATACCAAGTTCTGGAACGCCCTTGACAATCTGGCCATGCGGAGTATAATTAAGCCGATAAAACTGATAGACTTTATGCATTAAAGGGGTGCAGTGAGACTCTCCAAACGAGGCGAATACGGCTTGCGGGCCCTGCAGGACCTGGCTGCGCACTACGGCGAAGGGCCGGTACGGAACAAAGACCTGGCCAGGCGGAATGACATTCCGCCCAGGTTCCTGGGGCAGATTATGCTCCTACTCAAGTATGGCCGTATCGTGCACAGTCGCAAAGGACCCCAGGGAGGGTACTACCTGGCCCGTCCCCCGCAGCAGATCAACCTGGCGGAAGTCGTGCGGTTGCTGGATGGGCCGCTGGCTCCCATCAGTTGCGTGAGCGAGACGGCCTACGAGCCCTGCGGCTGCCCCGATATGGAGACCTGCGGTTTGCGGCGGGTGATGAAAGAAGTGCGCGATGCCGTGGCCGGGATTATGGAAAGCACCACCCTGGCCGATCTGGTCGCCGGGCAAACTCCCCCCTGAAGCCGATTTTTATTTTTAATACATTCTCGATAATATCACTAGAAATTCCGTAGTATTTCTTAAAGGAGGTAGAAATGTTAACGACAACTCGAAAGCGGTGCCACGCCTGGGTGCTCGTCCTGCTCCTGTTAAGCACGTTGCTGGTCAGTTGCGGCCCGAAAGAGGAAAAACAGCCTGCCTC
>DAOUEC010000148.1:0-12285 GCA_034430655.1 Anaerolineae bacterium | reverse complement strand
ACAAGCGACGTATCGAAACCAAGCGGCTTGCCAAAAGCGCCTTTATGGGTAGAAAACGCTTGGTTTCGATACACTTCTCCGCTGGCGCTACGAAGTTACTCAACCGGCGCTTGCTCCGTAACTGCCAAGGGATTTCCGCCGTGATGTACTAGATTGGTGCCTGCGTTGTAACGCTGCACGTATTTCCCCCTGACGCCGCCCTTTAATTGAGACAAGTCGTACTCAGGGCGAAGCTCGTCATTCATTTCCGTGTCAACTTTGTTCCTCATAGAACCTTGTTAGGCCGCCCCTGCTGATATGCTAAACGGCAACTCGGAATGATTGCCCCAAAGGTTGAAAGTCTGCTACTTCTTGGCAGGCCAGTTTCGCTCGAATTTGCTCAAAGCGGCTGATGGTCTCTTTCGAGTACAGTCGTTCGCCACAATGCAAACAAACCTCAGCACGTACCGTTACCACTGCGGTGTGCATCCCACCGCGTAGCAACTTCTCAACCTCTTTCTCAACCATTTCGCCACCACATAGCGGGCATTTATTGAATGGTAGCATCTTTTGGCCTCCTTGTGCGCCAGTCAATCCAGCGCCGTGGGTCAGGACGATAGACAGTAATCAGCACGGCCCATCAGCCCCTCTACCGCGCGGTCTATGCGCCGCAGGAGGCCGGTGTCTCCGGTCAGGCGCTGGCCTCCCCGTAGACTTGTACTGGGACCGCGAGAATACGCGCGGGTTTCGTATGCTCTCTTGCCAGACGTTCGATTTCCTCAAGTACTTCTGCAGCGTAGTATCGCTCTCCACATTGTCGACATACCCGCGCTGGCACGTTTTCAACGATTGTTAGCTGGCCCTTCCAGCGGTGATAGACTGTCACGTGTTTCTCAATCAAGGTACCGTTGCAGTATTCGCAGAAATCTGCGAACCTTTTGCCTGATTGTTCCGAGTGTTCCCACGTCTTGCTCACTGTTTCGTCAACAATTCTTCTGTGCTGGCGCGTTCTACTGTCTGATCTATGCGCCGCAGAAGGCCGGTGAGCACCTCTTTGGGGCCGACCTCGACGAAGCGCGTCACCCCCTGGCCGATCATCCAGCGCACCGACTCGGTCCAACGCACGGGGGAGGTGAGTTGCCGCCCCAGGGCGTCGCGGATACCGTCGGGGCCGGTCAGCGGACGGGCGGTGGCGTTGGCCACGATGGGGACGGCTGGCTCGAGGAAGGGTGTCGCGTCGAGGAGGTGGCGGAACTCGGTGGCGGCCTCGGTCATCAGGGGGGAATGGGCGGCGATGCTCACGGCCAGCCGGATCACGCGCCTGGCCCCGCGCTCCTTTGCCAGTTTCATCGCCCGCTCCAGCGGCACGAGCGCCCCGGAGATGACCAGTTGCCCGGGGCAGTTGTCGTTGGCGATTCCCACGTACTCGCCGCTCTGCTCCCGCACTGCGGCACAGATCGCCTCCAATTGCTCACGTTCCAGCCCCAGCACGGCCGCCATACCGCCGGGGTTCCGCTCGCCGGCCTGTTTCATCAGACGGCCGCGCTCGCGCACCAGATGCAGCCCGTCCTCAAAGGAGAGTGCCCCCGCTGCCACCAGCGCGCTGAACTCTCCCATGCTGTGCCCGGCGACGTAGGCCGGGCCCTCCATCCCGTGCTCTTCCAGCACGCGCAGCGTGGCTACGCTGGTGGCGAGAATGGCCGGCTGTGTGTTTACCGTGTCATTCAGTAGTTCGGGTGGCCCATCAAAGCACAGTCGCGACAAAATAATGCCCAGGATACTATCGGCCTGGGCGAATACGGTGCGGGCCACGGATGAGGCGTCGCAGAGATCGCGCCCCATTCCCACGTATTGGGAGCCCTGGCCCGGAAAGAGATAAGCGCACAACGTTTTACGCATGACGTTTCACGCATGACGTTTCACGTTTCACGCATCACGTTTCGCGCCGCTATTCCTCTTCTTCGATCTCGACGACCTCGACGCCACGATAGGTGCCACAGGACAGGCAGACGTGGTGTGGCCGCACTGGCGCGCCGCACTGTGGACAGGTCACCAATTGTGGGACTCTTGCTTTCCAGTGGCTGCGGCGGTTTCCCCGGCGGCCTCGTGATATCCTACGTTTGGGCACTGCGCCCATAGTCTCTTCACGCTCCTTTCTGATTGATCCGTTGCATCCCTATGGGCTTGCATGGGATTGCAAGGAAACGTATTATAGAGGTGAGTGATGAACCTGTCAAGGTGTCTGGCTAACGTCGCTGTCGTGTTTCTCCTCGGCGGGCGGCTTGTTCTCGCTCCCTGCCCGCTCGACCTGAATGGTGCGGATGCCGTTTTCGATCACCGTCAGCGCCCGCTTCAGTTCTTGCTCCAGTTTGCAGAGTATCTCGAAGCCGTAGTCGTCGGCCCCGATGCGGATGTTGTTCGCCTCCCGGTCGGCCCGCTCGCGGATGGCAGCGGCCTGCCTCTCGGCGGCCTGAGCGATGGTGTGTTCTGCCGTGAGTTGGGCCGCCTCGCTGCGTGCCAGCGCGATGATGCGCTCCGCCTCCTCGTGGGCCTGGGCCAGCGTGCGCTCCTTCTCGCGGATGATGCGCTCGGCCCGCCGCACTTCATCAGGGATCGAAATGCGCATCTGATCGAGCAGTGGCCATAAGCGGCGCTCGTCCACCAGCCGCAGGCCGCCGAAGGGCAGGCGCTTGTGCTCCTTGATGGCTTCTTCCAGACGGTCTATCAGGTGCAGGATGTCCATATCGGCCTCCAATGTTCAATCACGCAGCGAAATGAGCGGCACGGGCTCGTGGTGCTTCTCTCGTTCGCGTCGTTTCGCCTCCAGTGCGACCGCGACGTGCGGTGGGACTACTCCACTCACGTCGCCTCTCAGCAAGGCGATCTCCTTGACGATACTGGAACTCAGGAAAGCGTGGGCCTGGCGGGTCATCAGGCACACAAACTCAATCTCCGGCGCGAGTTGGCGGTTGGTGAGCGCCATCTGGTACTCCAGTTCGAAGTCGGAGATGACTCGCAGTCCGCGCACGATGGCCTGTGCCCCCACCTGGCGTGCGAACTCCACCGTCAGCCCGCCATAAGGGGCCACGCGTACGTTGGGCAAGCCGGCCAGAGCCTGGCCCGCCAGCGCGACCCGTTCCTCGACGGTGAAGAGCAGGCTCTTCGCTGGCCGGTCGTAGACGGCGACCACTAACTCGTCGAAGATGCCAGCCGCGCGGGTGGCGATGTCCACGTGTCCGAGGTGGATAGGGTCAAAGGTGCCGGGATAGATGGCGGTACAGGTCAACTGACTTCTCCTTCTCCTTCTCCTTCTCCTTCCCCTTTCCAGAACTGCGTCACCCGCCGGGCCAGCAGACGATTGCCTGGGTCGGCCAGTTCCGGGTCGGTCTCGAAGAAGCGACGGGCGGCCTCGCGGGCGGCCTCGATGAGCCGCAGATCGGTCACGCTGGCCAACTTGAGGTCTGGGAAGCCGGACTGGCGGGTGCCGAGGAACTCTCCCGGGCCGCGTAGTTCCAGGTCCTTCTGCGCCAGCGCGAAACCGTCGTTGGTGGCCTCGATCGCCTGCAGTCGCTCCTGTGCCTCGGGAGAGGAGGAGTCAGAGACCAGCAGGCAGTAGGAGGCGTGCTTACCCCGGCCAACGCGGCCCCGGAACTGGTGGAGTTGCGCCAGGCCGAAGCGGTCGGCCCCCTCGACGAGCATCACCGTGGCGTTGGGCACGTCAATCCCCACCTCGACGACGGAGGTGGCGACCAGGATGTCCAGTTCCCCCTGGGCGAAGCGGGCCATCGTGGCCTCCTTCTCCTCGCCCTTCATGCGCCCATGCAACAGGCCCATCCGCAGGTCGGGGAAGATGTGCTTCTGGAGGCGCTTGTGCTCTTCGACGGCGGCCTTGGCCTCGACCTTCTCCGATTCTTCGACCAGCGGGCAGATGATGAATGCCTGGCGGCCCTTCTCGATCTGGTTGCGCACGAAGATGTAGGCCCGTTCCCGCTCGGTGGGCAGAATCAGGCGGGTGACGACCGGCTTACGCCCTGGCGGCATCTCGTCAATGGTCGAGACGTCCAGGTGGCCCCAGAGCGTCAGTTCGAGGGAGCGGGGGATAGGGGTGGCGGTCATCACCAGCAGATGGGGGTTGTAGCCTTTCTGCCGTAGCACCGCCCGCTGGCGCACGCCGAAGCGGTGCTGCTCGTCAATCACCGCTAATGCCATCTCCTTGAACTGCACGCCTTCCTGGATCAGCGCGTGGGTGCCCACGACGACGTCCACGCTGCCATCGGCCAGCCCCGTGTAAATCTCTTCCCGCTCTCTCCCGGTGACGCTGCCGGTGAGGAGGCGGACGGTCGGGCTGGGACCCGGCATTTGTTCCAGGAGGCGGCTGATGGTCTGGTAGTGCTGCTCGGCCAGAATCTCGGTGGGGGCCATCAGCGCCGCCTGTGCGTTGGCGGCCACAGTCAGGGCCATCGCCGCTGCTGCCACGACCGTCTTACCCGAGCCTACGTCCCCCTGCAGGAGCCGGTTCATCGGCTGGTCTGAGCGCAGGTCGGCGACAATTTGTCGCAATGCGCGCTGCTGGGCGTGGGTAGGTTCAAACGGCAGGCCGCGGATGAAGTCGCGCAGGGTGGCGTCGTCCACCGGCAACGGTCTGCCTGGTGCCGAGCGCCACTGGTGACGCTGGCGCAGCAGGCCGATCTGCAGCACGAATAACTCGTCGAAAGCCAGGCGGTAGCGGGCCTGCTCCAGCGCTTCCATATTGTCTGGGAAGTGAATCTGGACGATGGCCATCTCCAAATCCAGCAGGCCGGTCTCCTGGCGCACCGAGACCGGCAAGTGGTCGGGCAGCCGCTTGGACCAATAGTCCACGGTACGCTTCATCAGGCGGCGCAGCCACCTGGCGTGGATGCCCCCGGTGAGTGGATAGACCGGCACGATACGGGCGGTGTGCAACAATTCCTGTTCCAGCGGTTCCCACTCGGGGGAGTTGAAGCAAAGACAGCCCAGGTATTCGTCCACCCGGCCGCTGATGGCGATTTGTTGGCCGCGCTTGATCCTGTCGGCCAGGTAGGACTGATTGAACCAGGTGGCCTCGATGAAGCCGGTGCCGTCGGAGAGGGTGGCCTTGAAGAGGCTGCCGCCTCCCCGGGTCTCACGCGCGCCGGCATCCCAGACCTGGGCGATGATCGTGACTTCTTCGTCGTATTCGATCCGATTGATGGGCTTGAGTTGTGAGTAGTCGTCGTAGCGGCGGGGGAAAAGGTAGAGCATATCGCGGATGGTGTGGATGCCCAGTTTGGCCAGCCGCTTGGCTTGCTGGGGGCCCACTCCTTGCAGGGCGGTGACTGGGGAATCGAGGCCGGTGCGTGCATAGGCGGGCGTGGCTGGGGTGGGGGCCAGCCTGGCTCCGGCGGGCGCATGCGGGGCAGATGCCGCCCTCTTCTCCCTTTCGTCTTTCTTTGCCTCCCGTTGAGGAGGGCGGAGGGGAGGTGCGGCCTGGAGCATTTCCAACAATGCGGCCATGGCCTCTTTACGGGCGGCGGGGTCGGGGAGGCTGCTGTAGGCGCGCAACCGGTCGGCCACTGCCTGGACCCAGCCAGCCGCCTCCAGACCAAAGGCGGCCTCGGCCTCCTGCAGCCACGTGTCGGTGTAACGGGCCAGCCCGCCGAAGACGGCCCGGTCCTGGTACTTCTCTGCCTCCAGACGGAGGATCTTGGTCAGTTTCTCGATGGGCGTTGTCATGCCTTATTGGGTGGTCACTTCTGGACGTAGGCCGGCACTACGGTGATGCACAATCGGGCCGCCACTGCGGGGGGCACATCGGACGTGCTGTCGGTGAGAATATGCACCCGGTTCATCGCGGTAGTATCTCCTTTTCCATTCCCTCGTACACCGCCAGGCCCATCCCGTCCGGCCCGATGTGGGAAGCCAGCAATGGGCCATAGAGTAAGATAGGACACTCTTTGCCCGGCGCGATCAGTTCCAGGCGCTCCTGCAGCATCTTCGTCTCGTCCGTGGGGTACAGGGTGTTCTGCAAGATAGCCATCTGCTCAATATGGGAGAACTCGCTGGCGAACTCGGCCAGTTTGTCTATCGCCCGGTCGCTATTGCGGACTTTTTCCATGGGGATGATCTTGCCCCCTTCGATCGCCAGAAAGGGCTTGATACCCAACATGGTGCCCAGGATGACCTGGGCCGGGCTGATGAGGTGGCTGCGTTCCAGATAGTCCAGCGTATCGGTGATAAGAACGATGTAGACGCAGCGGATCATCCCCCGAATCTGGCGCACGACCTCGCCCAGCGGGAGGGACTTGCGAGCCAGTCGTGCTGCTTCCTGCACCAGGATGCCTAAACTCAGGGAGAGTGTCTCCGAATCCATAACTACGATGTCGCAGCGGCCCAGGAACCCGCGGGCAGCAATCTGGGCCTCGCGATGGACGAGGCTGAGATTGGCCGAGGAGTGGAGCGAGATGATCTGATCGGTACGGCGGGCCAGGCGGCTGTATACACGCCGGAACTGCTCGGCTGTTGGACCGACGATCCTGGGCTGGATGCGGTCGCGAGCCATGTGGAGTAGCAACTCCTCGTGGTCCAAATCTAAGCCGTCCTGGTAGTCTTCGTGGTCAATGCGGATGGTCAGGGGCACGATGGTGACATCGAGCCGTTTGGCGATGGCTGGCTTGATGGTTGCTGCACTGTCGGTAACGATATAGGCTCTGGACACGCAACCTCCACAATTAGCAGTTAGCAGCCAGCAGTTAGCAGCCAGCGGCTGACGGCTAACGGCTAACGGCTGATGGTCACTCCACCGAAAGGATATAATAATAGTGAGGCTGTCCGCCGGCGATGATCTCGATCTCCTGCTCAGGCCAGTCTTGCTGCAGCAGATCGGCCAGTGCGTTGGCATCGCTCTCGCTGATAGCCTCGCCGTAATACAGGGTGATGATCTCGCGCTCGGCCGCGTTCATCTCCCTCAGCAGTGCTCGCACGACTTCCTCGACCGTCGTCCCACTTACTTTGAGTTCCTCATTGTGCAGGCCGATGATCTGTCCGTCGGTGACTTGCACGCCGTTGATCGTCGCCGAGCGGGTTGCAGTGGTGACCTCGCCCGTCTCGATCTCCTCCATCGCGCTCGTCATGGCGGCCACGTTGGTCTCGAAGTCATCCTGGTAGTTAATTGCCAGGAGTGCCGCGACACCCTGCGGGGTGGATCGGCTGGGGATGACGGCCACGGATTTGCTGCTGAGTGCGCGGGCCTGCTCGGCAGCCAGTATGATGTTGCCGTTGTTAGGCAGCACGATCACCTGGGCGGCCGGTAGATGCTCAATTGCCTCCAGCAAGTCTTTGGTGCTGGGGTTCATCGTCTGGCCGCCGTGCACGATAGCGCTCACGCCCAGACTCTGGAAAACGTGGGCCAGTCCATCACCTGGGGCGACGGCCACGACGCCGATGTCCTGGGAAGCCTGGGGTGGGGTAGGCGGCGTCAACTCGCGCTTGACGATAAAATCCTGATACTGGGCCTGCATGTCCTCCACCACGACGTCGCGCAACGAGCCCAGGCTGGTTCCGTAACTGATGGGGACGCCGGGGTCGGGCACGTGGACGTGCACCTTGACCGTCGTGGGGTCGCCCACGACGAGCGGACACTCGCCCATTTCCATGATCCTCTGACGGATGGTATCCACGTCAAGGCCTTGTCCGACGACGAGGAACTGCACGTCGTAGCCGTAGCCGGCCTCGCCGGGCTCCAGCCCTGTGGTGACAAGATCTACCCCTTCGACCAATTGCACGTCCTCGGCGACGGGTTCTCCTCGCATGTAGCGCAACATTCCCTCCAGAATAACGAATAGCCCCTGACCGCCGGCGTCTACTACCCCGGCCTCTCTAAGCACCGGGAGCAGTGAAGGGGTAAGCGCGACGGCTTCGTGGGCGGCGAAGACCATGTACTCCAGCACGTAGACCAGGTCTTCACTCACTTCCGCCGCGGCTGTGGCAGCGTCGGCGGTCATGCGGGCGACGGTGAGGATCGTGCCTTCGACCGGCTTCACTACGCCTTTGTAGGCCGTCGTCGCCGCCTCCCGGCAGGCGGCGGCCAGGTCTTGAGCGTGGTAGACCCCTTTTCCGTCCAGGCTGCGCGCAAACCCACGCCAGATCTGGGAGAGGATGACGCCGGAGTTGCCGCGGGCGCCCATCAGTGCGCCGTGAGCCATCTGATGGGCTATCCGCCCCACGTTGCTCTCCGATGTGTTTTCAATCTCGGCCCAGGCAGACTGCATCGTCAGCACCATATTGGTCCCCGTGTCACCGTCGGGGATCGGATAGACGTTGAGTACGTTGATGGCGGTTTGGTGATGTTGTAGCCAACCCAACGCGGCTTTGATCAATCGCTTGAAGCCCTGGCCGCCCGTGGCCAGGTGCGGAGACGGCCGTGTGACTGTTGATAATTTCTCGTCTGTCAACCTGCTATTCTCCCTCGATCCATGTCAGTCAGTGTCGCTGATGCGCAGCCCCTCGACGTGGACGTTGACCTCGGCGACGGGCACACCTATCGCCCTCTCGACGTTGAACTTTACAACATTCATAACACTGCGGGCTACGGCCGCGATACGGGTGCCGTACTCGATAATCACGTAAACGTCAATGATGATCTGCCCATCCTCAATGCGCACCTCGATCCCGCGCTTGCTGTCGCGGGAGAGGACGTTGGCGATGCCGGCTGCCAGGTCCTTGGCTGCGGTCCCTACGATGCCGTAGCAGGCCAGCACCGCCTCATTCGCAATGCTGGCGATGGCCGTGGGCGAGACCTCGATGCGTCCCAGACTGGGTTGTCTTTTTGACATAAGTCCCTCCGCCAGGTTGGTAGATTGGTGGACTGGTAAATTGGTAGGCAGTTGCGCGAAAAGCCATGTTGTGGTATTATTGCCCGCGAGGTGATAGCAATGGCGAGGTGTGAAATATGTGGCAAAGGCCCCCAGTTTGGGCACAACGTCAGCCACTCCAAGCGGGCGACAAACCGCAAGTTCAAGCCCAATATCCAGCGCGTGCGGGTAGAGATCAACGGGCAGATGCGCCGGATGTATCTCTGCACCCGTTGCCTGCGGACGCTGAATAAGTCTCGTTAGTCCCCTCCTCCCTTCCAGGGGGAGCCGACCTCTCTCCCAGCCCCTCCCCGATGCGAGGAGGGGAGCTCTGTTCTGTATCGGTCCCCTACAAATGGGGACTTCTTTTTTGCCTGCCTTCGACCCGTGCGCGTTGTCCCCTGCGGGCTATCTCGCGGATAGCCGTGATCGCTGCTGCGACCCCCTCCTGCGCGCCGAAGATGGCTTCCCCGGCGACCAGCACTGTCGCCCCGGCGGCCACGACCCGCCCCACTGTCTTTGGTGCGATGCCGCCATCTACCTCCAACTCTGCCTCACTTCCGGCGCTATCCAACATCTCCCGCACCCGCGCGATTTTGTGCAGCACGTGCTCAATGAAAGGCTGCCCGCCGAAGCCTGGGTTGACGGTCATCACCAGCACCAACTCCACGTCGTTCAAGACCTCGCTGATGGCAACGGCCGGCGTAGCCGGGTTCAGCGAGACGCCGGCCCGCACGCCCAAATCTCGAATCTGTTGCAGGATGCGATGCAGGTGCGGTGTGGCCTCGACGTGAACGGTGAGCCCGTCGGCGCCGGCTTCGGCGAAGACAGGTGCGTAGCGAGCCGGGTCGCTGATCATCAGGTGCACGTCGAGCGGCAGGTGCGTGACGCGGCGCAGCGCCCGCACGACGGGCGGGCCGATGGTGATATTCGGCACGAAGTGGCCGTCCATCACGTCCACGTGGATGTAGTCCGCACCGGCGGCCTCGGCGCTTGCGACCGCCTCGGCCAGGTGGGCGAAGTCGGCGGCGAGTATGGAGGGTGCGATTTTGATCGGCCGGGTCATCGAGGGGATATGATACACCGGAATAGGGAGATTGCAAGTTGCGAATGGCGATACAACAACTGGTTGGTTAGTTGGTTGGCTAGTTGGTGGGTTGGTTGCGCTGGCGTAGTTGGCCGCAGCCGGCCTGGATGTCCGCCCCCCGGCGCACGCGCAGCGTGTAGGGGATGCGGCTCCGTTCGAGTTCTGCGGTGAAGGCGGCGATACGCTTGCGAGAGGACGGCCGGCCCGCGTAGCCCGGGGTGGGGTTGAGGGGGATGAGGTTGACGTGGGCCAGGAGCCCCGTGAGGCGGGCGACCAGCGCCCGGGCCTGCTCCCGTGTGTCGTTCACTCCCTCCATGAGCGCCCACTCGAAACTGACCCGCCGCCCGGTGCGCTCGACGTAGTGGTAGCAGGCTTCGAAGAGGGCGTCGAGCCCGTAGCGGCGGTTGGTGGGGACGAGTTGGTCGCGCAACTTGTCGGTGGCGGCGTGCAGGGAGATGGCGAGGGTGATCTGCAAGCCCTCTCCCGCCAGCCGCTCAATGGACGGCACCAGCCCCACGCTGGAGAGGGTGATGTGCCGCTGGCCCAGGTTGAAGCCGCGCGGGTGGATCAGGCGGCGGATGGCGGCGAGTGAAGCGTCGTAATTGGCCAGCGGTTCGCCCATCCCCATCAGCACGACGTTGGTGAGGCGCTCGTCCTCGGCGCGGAGGAGGCGGGCGAAGTGGAGCGCCTGGGAGACGATCTCACCAGCGGTGAGGTTGCGGCGCAGGCCCATTTGGCCGGTGGCGCAGAAGGTGCAGCCCATGGCGCAGCCCACCTGCGTGGAGATGCAGGCGCTGCGGCGGCGCTCGTAGCGCATCAGCACCGCCTCGACCGTCTCGCCATCCTCCAGCCGGAGCAGGTCCTTGCGCGTCTCCCCATCAGCCGACTGCAGCGTATCCACCACCTGCGGCACACCGATAGTCGTCTCTGCGGCCAGCCGTTGGCGCAGCGAGCGGGGCAGGTTGGTCATCTGGTCGAAGTCGGTCGCCAGGTGGACGTAGAGACACTCCCAAAGTTGCCGGGCGCGGTAGGCCGGCTCGCCCCAGCCCGCCAGGAGGGACTGGAGGGTGGGGAGGTCGCAGTTGGTTAGTTGGATGGATGGTTGGTTAGTTGGTTGGTTCATCTGACGCTATTTACCCCTGGCTTCACTTGTACGGCAGCGTTTCCTGACGGACCTGATTGGCCAGTGGTTCGAATTCAGGGTCTTTGTGCACCAGTACCGCGTGATGTCGCGCAGCGAAAGCGGCAATGAGGGCATCCGCGAAGGAGAGGCGGAACCGCGCTTTTAGACGTGCGGCGGTGAGCAAGGTGGGTTCATCTACGGACCAGATTTCTGTGGCTGAGAGATGCCTGAGCAGGGCGTAGCGCTCGTCGGCTATAGGCTCAGACCTCTCTTGCAGCGAGATGTAGTAGGTTTCCAGCAGTACCGGGAAGGGGATGAACACTTCGCCCTCGCGCAGGATTTCCTCCACCCGATCTGCGCCGTCTTCGTCCTCCATTAGCGTCAGGATGGCCGAGGTGTCCAGGAGGTATCTATCCGCGCTCACGTTCCCGTTCCTCTTGCCTCGACGCGAGCAAGCGTTGGACCAATGCCTCCCCTTTGGCACAACCACGGAGGGCGCGAACCGGGTCTTGAGGTAGGGGAATGACCTTGATCGTTTCCCCGTCGTCTATCCAGGCCAGTGTATCGCCTGGTTGGATGTTGTGCTGTCGCCGGATGGGGGCCGGGACGACGGTCTGCGCACGTTTGGTGACGGTTGTTGTTAGTACAGTCATGCCATACCTCCAGCGTTATTATACAACAAAGTTGGCGAAAATGCAAGGCAAATCTGAATATTGACTTGTGATTTATCTATTTCACAAGCCTGTTGGTACATTCAGATGCGCATTGACTATGAGCGCGGTTGGTCTGTCCACATCTGCGTCAATTCCCCAATATTTGCGCATACCAGGTCCGGCTTCACCGGCGAGGCTGCCAGGTCGGCCTTAGCGGCGATGCCCGAAAGGACGAGCACAGTGGTCAGGCCAGCCCGTATGCCGCCGGCGATGTCGGTATCCAACCGGTCGCCGATGACGGCGGTGGTCTCTCTCTTGCTGGGGCCGGTCTCCGACCGTGCCTCCATCCGCCGCATCGCCTCCTCGTACATCCACGGCTCCGGCTTGCCGGCGACGACGGGCGCGACGCCGGTGGTGGTCTCCAGCGCCGCCAACTGTGCGCCGTTGCCCGGCACCGGACCTTGCTCTGTGGGGTAGTTGGTATCCGGGTTGGTGCCGATGAATCCGGCCCCGGCGTGGATGAGCAGCGCCGCCGTCGCCAACTTGTCCCACGTCAGTCGCCGGTCCCAGCCGACGACGACGTAGGCGGCCTCT
>DAOUEC010000147.1:0-11981 GCA_034430655.1 Anaerolineae bacterium | reverse complement strand
ATGTGGGCACTGACAGATATGCACCTTTGGTGTAGGCATTCGCTCCTCCGATGAGTAAGAAGATTTGCAACTCGCTGTATTGTACACCTTATCGCTTTAGATGGGTAATGGGCTATCTCAAAAACGGAAGTCGTTTCTTAACGCCCCCTAAGTGACCACGTCGCGCCCCTGCTCGCTGCCGGCCAATCCCAGGTGCTCGGCCCTTGCGTATCCCTCGCACTCCACCAGCCACAGGCAGAACCGCTCGAAGTCCGCTGGGGAGAGCCGATCGAACGAGAGTACGTGCGTCGTCGCAGCGAGAGATGGATATGCTGGTTTGCCGGATTCAGCGGCAGCAACCATGCGATCACCGGGTCTGACACCGCCCTGCACATCCCCACCCACGGCCACACCTCCTGCACCGGCCGCGACCGCGCCCTCGCCCACCGCGACCGCACCGCTGCCGGCGACGAAGACGTTGATCATTTGCCCCTCGCGGCGCATGGCCTTGCTGCGGGCCACGGCGATGTAAATGGTGTGCTCGCAGGAGCGCGACTCTCCGGCGTAATCCTCGTACTCCACCCGCACCCGCAGCGGGACGCTTTTACCGTGTGCGCGGGGGCGGACGTCGAGCCAGTCGGTGCGCTCGTGCCCGGCCCGCAGCGTGGCAATCTGGCGGGTGGCTGTCATCTGCCTCTCGAACTGGTCGCCGCTGGCGTGGATGGTGAGGTTGCGCGCCGGGCCGTACCCATCGTTGCGCACGATGAACTGCAGGCGCGACCAGGCATCCAGCACCAATCCCTCGTGCTTGACGTCCAGGGTGATGACCGGTTGCCGGAGGTGCCGGGCCACCTCCCGTCGGCAGGCGGCCGCGCGCTCGGTCTCCCCCTCGGCCTCAAGTACCCGCACAGCGGCGTCCCAGGCGGCCGCCCATTCCTCATCGTCGCAAGGCTCACCCTCCAACGACCGGGCATACCCCTCCAACGCCCCGGCCTGCTTGAGCGGCCGGCCCAGGGCGGACCACAGTTCGGCCGCCTGCTGCCAGGCCCCGGCCGCCTCGTACTGCACGGCCGCGCGCCCCCGCTCGCCCGCCGCCTCCCACAGTTCGGCTGCTTTGAACGGTTCGCCGTGGGCCTCCAGCAATGCGGCCCCGCGGGCGAACTGGCCCAGACCGGCGTAGGCGGACGCGGCCTCGGCCCAGTGCCCGGCGGCCTCGTGCTCGGCCGCGCTGAGGGGGCGTGCGATGGCGGTCAGGACGCCGCCCTGGTGGACGATGAGGACGCACGGTGTGGGGGGCTTGCCACAGGTCGCCACGACCGGAGGGACCTCAATGCGTCGCCCGACCTGGTACCGCCACAGTTCCCGACCGGTAGCCCCGTCGAGGGCGTAGAGGTGGTGGTCGTGGCAGGCGGCGTAGACCACGCCGCCGGATACGACGGGCGCGGCGGTGATCCTGCGCGGGGTGGGGAAGGCCCACACTTCGCGGCCATCGGCCAGGCCGAGGGCATGGAGGCCGTCGCGACCGCCGACGTAAGCCCTCTCGTCGTCGGTCGCGGGGGCGCCGAGCCGCTTGCCCGCCGGTCCCACGTCCACCCGCCAGGCCAGCGAGCCGTCCTCCGCCCGCAGCGCCAGGGCAGCGCCGGTGCTGAGCACAGCAAAGATGTGCTCCCCGGCCACGACAGGGGTCTGGTCCAGCCAGGAAGCGGGGGCATCTTCGGCGTCGAACCGCCAGCGCGTCCCGCCATCCAGGCCCACCGCCAGGAGGTACGGGCCACGGCAGGGAATGTAGGCCACGCCGTCCACCAGCGCAGTGGCGGCCAGGGAAGCGCTCGCTTCCAGCCCCACCCTGGCCCGTTCCGCGCCGGTGGCGGGGTCGAGGACGATCAGCGTCCGGGCGTCGGCAGTGATGCATGCTAGATCCCCCGCCAGTGCCGGGGCGGAGACGCGCTGCACGCCCGGCGCCCAGCGCCATCGTTCCTCCCCCGCCGTGTCCAGGGCCACGAGCACCCCCTCGCCGCGCAGCAGATCGGTGCTGGAGATGGCGACGAGCGCCAAGACCTCCGCGGTTTCCGAAACCTCGGAGGTCTGAACAGCCGCCAATCCGCTCACCAGCGCATACTCAAAGGACCGCTGCCAGCGCGGGCTCCCGTCTGCCAGGCTGAGGGCGTGGAGTGTGGAGCGCTGGGAGGGCGGGCCGGGCTCCTGCGTGGGCACCAGCACCAGATCACCAACGACCAGCGGCAGCCCGGCAGGTGGCTCGCCCAACCCCGCGGACCAGGCCGCGTCTGGGGCGGGATAGGTGTCACATTGGGTTGAGTTCACGGAGACCTCCGAGGGGTTTTGAAACACGAAGGACCGAAAGGACGAAGGGCGCGAAGAGATGTATTGGTGTGCCTTTCGTGTCCTTCGTGCTTCATGCTTCGTGTCCTTCGTGCTTCATGCACAGAAGCCCAGAAAATCACCTTCCTGGCGCACCCCTAGCACACCGAAACCCGAAGTTGCCGGAGCGGGAGCTCGGGTAGTCGTCGCCGCGGTCGGCCGCGAAGACGCCGCTCGGAAAGTCGAGGAAGGAGCCACCGCGCAACACCTCGGAATCTCCACTATCGGGACCTAGCAGGCTGTCGGAGTGAAAATGCTGTCCCTAAATTCGCGGCTTTTTGCGGCAAAAGTGGTGCGCGAGACCCTGATTCAGGCTCAGAATCGTGCCTGAGTGGGGCTTCTCTCAGCAACACAGTGTTCTCTCCGACAGCCTGCTAGTGGGTTGCTGTCTGGTGAGACGTCATAATAGTCACCATCATACCAGTCATTGACCCACTCCCACACATTGCCCGTCATATCCAGTGCCTCGCACCAACTGACTCCCGCTGGGTAACTTCCCACTGGCGCAGTTTCGGCATACCCATCGTCAACCGTCTCGTCGGCCCAGTCACGCTCGCAGTTAGTATCGCAGTAGTTCAGTCGTGTCCCGTCGAACGCGTCCCCCCAGGGAAATACCCGTCCCTCTGGTCCTCGCGCCGCGTACTCCCACTCTGCCTCCGTCGGCAGCCGTGCCCCCATCCATTCGCAGTATGCCTGCGCTCCGTGCCAGTCTACACACACCACTGGATGATCTGACTTCGACGCATCCCCATAAGTCGGCTCCCCCCAGTCGCACGTCGTCGGTGCCTGGCACACCTCCGTCTCCACGCACTGCTGGTACTGCGCGTTGGTCACCTCGGTCCGGTCTATCCAGAAGCCGTCCAGCACCACGGTGTGCACCGGTTGCTCGTCTTCGAACCACTCTCGCCGGCAATCGCCACGGTATGCGTTGCACAATTGCAGTGCGTAGTCCACATCGTCGTCGTCGCTCCCCATCTCGAACTCCCCTGCCGGCACGTAGACCATCACCACTCCGTCAGTGGGACGAGTCCAGGTGTCGCCCAGGGAGGGTACTGGTTTCTCAGTTGGTACTGGGGTCGGCTCCGGGGTTGGCTCCTTGATGTGCTCCTCGGTCGGCGCTTCGGTAGGTATCTCCGTTGGCCGTTCGGTCGGCACCTCTGTTGGCACCATGCCGAGCTCTTCCATTGGCTCCTCCGCAGACCACCATCCAAGTTCCAATCCGCCCAGCCCCACCAGGAGCGCCAGCACCACCACTCCGCCCACAGCCCAGGCCCAGGCCGGCACCTGCCTGCGTTGCGAGCGGCGCAATCGCTCGCGCGCCTGGGCCATCAACTGCACCACGTCCCGGTAGGCGGGGGCCAGCGCCCGGATCCGCCCGCCCAGCGCCAGCACCTCGGCCCAATCCCCCTCCGCAGCGGCGGCCTGCAACTGCTCATAGAGCGGCGCCAGTTGCGCATCCCGTTGCCCTTCACGCAGCCGGCCGATAAAGGCGCGGGCGGAGGCGAAGCGGTCGGCAGGGGCTTTGGCCAGCATCTTCACGAGCACTACCTCCACCGGTTCGGCCAGGTCCGGCCGCAGGGAGCGCGGCGGTGGCACCGGCTTGTGCTCGTGCGCATTGAGCGTGGCGGGGGTGTTGCCAGGGAACGGCACCCGCCCGGTAAGCATCTGGTAGGCCACGATGCCCAGGGCGTACCGGTCGGCGGCGGGGCCGACCCCGGCAGCCCGCTCCGGGTCGGCCTGCTCGGGGGCCATGTACTCCGGCGAGCCCAGCAGTGTCCCCTGGGAGGTGAGGGCCGCACTCCCCTCCATCGCCTTCACCAGGCCGAAATCCATCAGGGTGGCCTGAACACCGCGTGTGGTCTCTTCCACGATGACGTTGCCGGGCTTGACGTCCCGGTGGACCACATCCCGCCCGTGAGCGTAGTCCAGCGCCTCGGCGATCTGTTCCAGGATGGGCAGCACCCGCTCCAGCGATAAAGCGCCCTCGGCCTCCAGTAACCCCCGCAGGGTGCGGCTGGGCAGATACTCCATGGCGATGTACAGTTGGCCCTCGGCCTCGCCCGCCTCGTAGATAGTGACGATGCTGGAATGGCGCAGATTGGCAGCGGCGCGCGCCTCCTGGCGGAAGCGGGCCGCGAAGCCCGGGTCCGCGGTCCAATAGGGGTGCAGCACCTTGAGCGCGACGACGCGGTCCAACTCGGCATCGCGCGCCCTGTAGACGACGGCGAAGCCCCCACGGCCGATCTCTTCGATGATTTCGTATTTGCCGAGGCGCTTGGGTTCCGTCATTGTCCCCTCCCCCTTTCTACCAGGGCCAATCTTCTGCTGCGATCCTGTGAAGAAGGCCGCCCCCTGCGTGGGACGGCCTTTTGTGATACATCTGGGTGCGCCCGGTCACGCCCACGCCCTGGCCATCGCCTCGGGCTCCCGGAAAGACACGCAGCACTCTCATCTTTCTGCCACGGCCTCAGTATAGTGCAACTTGGCGCGGAGGTCAATCGCCGCTACGGTTGGATGAGCACCCCGCCCACCCTCATTCGCTCTAACGCCTCTTCCGCGTAATAAGTTACGATGGCGCTGGGGTCGTCGAGCGCGGCGCAGAGGGCAGGGACGGCCTCTTCGGGCTGGATGACGCTCAGCGCGCGGGCCGCACCCGCCCGGGCCAGCGTCTCCCCCTCCTGCAGCGCAGCGACGAGGGCCGGGACGGCGGGCGGGCCGATGCGGCCCAGGCTGTCGGCGGCGATGCGGGAGACGAAGGGGCTGGAGTCGGCCAGGCGGCGCACCAGTCCGTCCACGGCTTCCACGGCCTGCAGTTCTCCCAGCCCTTGCGCGGCACAGGCGCGCACGTCGGCATCGGCGTCAGCCAGAGCGGTGATAAGCAGTTGCCGGGCGGCGGGGATGGCGACGGCGGCCAGGGCGCGGGCGGCCCACCAGCGACGATCTGGGTCGGCGTCAGACAGGAGGTCGCGCAACGCGGGCAGCACCGCGTCGCCCAGGCTTCGCCGTGAGCGCTCAGCCGAACGGTGGCCCAGGGACAGCGCGGCTTCCTCGGTGCGGACGTCGTCACCAGCGGCGATACCGTCCAGAAACGGCTGCCAGAGGTTGTGGAAGTCGTCAGACATTCAACGTCTCCTGTGATATTGGTTCACCCACGGCGCGAGCGAAGACCGCCCGGTCAGGTGGCGCGGCAAAGTGGGTTAAATGGGCCGGACAGTGGCAATCGGATGCGCCGAAGCGAGGTACGAGGATGGAAGCGCCGGGGAGCGTGGACAGTGCCGCGGCCCAGGCACATTCCCGCCGCCGGTGGCCCTCTACGTACCACACCTCGACGGGCTGAGCGTGAGCCCGCAGGTAGTCCACGTGCCAGCGCAGGAGTTTGGGCTCCCGCAGGTGGCGGGCGACGCGGGCAGCCAGCCCGCCCGGCCCGCGGGCACTGCCAGCGTAGGCGTACCAACCAGCCAGGAATTGAAAGCAACCCAGTCGCCCGACGGTGATAGCCACAGGACGCGGCAGTCTCAGAATTAGCACGTAACTCCCAGGCCGGTCAGGAAGCATGCATCCGTCGCTGCCATACGATACCGGCGCTCCAGGCCACGGCGCACCCCAGCGCCAGCAGCACCACTCCCAGAACATCAAAGGCGCGGATGGCGTGCTCCGAGTCGAGGGGATAGAGTACCGGGCCCTCGTAGGGATCGGGCAGGATGAGAGCAACCAGCCCGGCCAACAGCAGCAGCACGGCCAGCGCTGCCAACAGGATCACCCGCCACTGAAACATTTTTCTTTCAGTATCCTCCATCGGATCGAGCCCATTGCAGCCGCTACTAGCCGGGCTGGTGGCCCCGATCCCGCCCATCTCTATGGGACTACTCGGCTGGCGGCGGGATTGGCAGATCCTCGACAGCCACGCCAATCCATTTATCACCCTCTTCGATGAGCATCACGGGGATGTCATCGCGGATGGGATACTTGCGGCCGCAATCGGGCTCCTGGCAGATGAGCCAGCAGTCGTGGACCAGTTCCAGCCGGCCCGGGTCAGGGCCGGGCTTGCGGGTCTCGCCGCTGACACAGTAAGGGCAGCGCAGGATCTCCAGCAGATCTTCGCTCATCATCGTATCGGTCTCCTCGAATGGATTTTGCCTGCATAGTATAGCACAAGTGAAAATAGCGTCAATATGCCAAACGTAGAGCGTAAAACGTGAATGACGTTTGACGTTTCACGTTTCACGTCCTCGCAGGGGTGCCCATTGGCGCGGCAGCCTCTGATCATTTCATAGGTTTCAGCCTCCCCACGGCGTCACAGTGGGGTAGGGCGTGGCGGTGGGAGTAGGAGTCTGGCAGAGGTGCGTTTCCTTCAGCGCGGCGGCATACTCAGAGGCCGGAGCGCCGACGGAAATGGCGTACTCCAGCATCGTCTCAGCGTCCACGCAGCGCCCGGCACCCAGGTAGGCCCGCCCCAGCGCGCCGAAGAGGTCGGCGATGGGCCGGTCCGAGTGGACGACCATGCTGGTATCGCCGGCCTGCACCAAGGCACGGGCGGCCTCGGACGAAGTGACCGCCTCCTGCCAGGAGCCGTTCTCCGCGTAAGCCCGGCCCAGCGCGAACCAGAGCAGGGCGGGCGGGTCGGGGGCGGCCCCGATCCCCTCGACCAGCGTGTTGATGGCGACGCCGGGTGTGCCCAATTCGATGAACGCCCAGCCACGGTAGTAGTGGCGCAGCGGGTCGTCGGGGTGCGCGGCGGCGTACTCACGACTAAGGGCCAGCATGCGGCTGGCGTCGCAAGCCGCGCGGGCGGTCAGCCAACGGGAGCGGAAGGTATCCGCCTTCAGGTCGGGGTCCAGGGCCAGGGCATGGTCGAAGGCTTCCAGCGCCGACCGGGCGCGGCCTAGCAGGCGCAGCGTCTCGCCGCGCAGCGCGTAGGCCGGGGCGCTGGTCGGGTCAGCCTCCAGCGCAGCGTCGGCGTCGGTCAGTGCCGAGCGAGGTTTCCCCTGCGCCAGGTAGACAGTGCCGCGCGCGACGTAGGCCGGCGCAAAGTCGGGCGCCAGTTGGATGGCCCAGGTGATGGATTGCAACGCCCCTTCGGCATCGCCCTCTTCCTGGCGGGCCACTCCCTCCTCGTAGTAAGTCCGCGCAGCAATGGAAAAAGGGGTGGGGGTGAGAGTGGGCGTGGCGGCGCGAGTGGGAAGTCGCTGGGGCGTGGGTGTAGTGGTAGTGGGCGGGGAAGCACAGGTGACCAACAACAGCGGCAGTGCACAGAATAGGATCAGGTGTGCTGGACGCATCAGTGTCCCGCCTCACTATGGAGATCGCGATAGGCCGGCAGCCCTCCAGCGCTCTCAGCAGCCCGCACACCACGCGCGATGGCCTCGGCAACGACCTCGGCAGCGTAGGCTCCCACCAGGTTGACGTCGGCACGCTTGTCGCCGGTGGCCAAAGCGAAGAACGTGTCCCCGTCAAACATCGTGTGGGCCGGGCGGACCGCCCGTGCCACGCCGTCCTGCGCCATCTGCGCCACCTTGTTGGCCTCCTCCTTGGTCAGCCGTGCGTTGGTCGCCACGACGCCTATGACGGTGCTGGACGTTGTCCTGAGCCTGTCGAAGGAGGCGAAACGCAGGACGGCCTTGCCGACGAAGGTCTTCATCGTCGCCAGCGTATCCGCCAGTTCCTCAGACCTCAGTTTGCGCGCCCCGGCCATGATCTCACCCGTGGCCGGGTTCACCACGTCGCCGAAGGCATTGACCGCGATGAGCGCCCCGATCACCAGCCCGCCCCCCAGCGCGGCTGAAGCGCTCCCCAGGCCCGATTTCATCGCCCGCTTCGGCCCCAGGACCTTGCCGACCGAGGCCCCGGTGCCCGCCCCCACGCAGCCCTCGACCACGGGCCCGTCGGCAGCGGACTGGCAGGCCGCGTAGCCCATCGCTGCGCCGGGGCGCGCGCTGGGGTCGCCCAGGTCCAAGTCAAAGAGGATGGCGGCGGGGACGATGGGCACCTTCGCCACGCGGGTGTCGAACCCCACGCCCCGCTCCTCCAGATAGCGCATCACCCCCTCGGCAGCGGCCAGGCCGAAGGCGGAGCCACCGGAGAGGAGCACGGCGTGGACGCACTGTATCAGGTGCAGTGGGCGGAGGAGGTCGGTCTCGCGGGTGCCGGGCGCGCCGCCCCGCTGGTCCACCCCGCCCACGGCCCCCTTCTCGCAAAGGACGACGGTGCAGCCAGTCAGCCCCACCGGATCGGTGGCGTGGCCCACGCGGATGCCCGGCACGTCGGTGATACTTCCAGGTATTGTCCTCATCTTTGCTCTCCTTCCATAGACACCAGCAGGCCGACGACCCGCTCCAGTACGGCCTCGGCCACGGCGGCCTTGCTCATCAGCGGCAGTTCCTCCACGCCCCCTTCCCGATCCAGGATCACCACCCGGTTGGTCTCCACACCGAAGCCAGTGTCCTGGGCGGTGACGTCATTGGCGACGATCAAGTCCAGGTTCTTGGCCGCCAACTTGGCGCGGGCGTTCTCCACCAGATCCTCGCTCTCGGCGGCGAAGCCAGCCACGACGCGCGGGTAGCCTATCTTGGCCCGCCGGGCGGTAACGGCAGAGAGGATGTCTGGCGTGCGAACCAGGCGCAGGGTCAGGTCTTGCTCTCCCTTCTTGATCTTCTGCGGAGCGACGGCAGCCGGGCGAAAGTCGGCCATGGCTGCGACCATCAGCAACACGTCAGCCCGCTCGGCGGCGGAGAGTACAACGTCGTACATCTCCTGGGCGGTGGTGGCGGCTACGCGCTCTGCGCCGACGGGGGTGGGAAGATGTGTGGGGCCGGTGATGAGCGTGACCGCCGCTCCCCGGTCCAGCGCCGCCTGGGCCAGCGCGAAGCCCTGCCGCCCGGAGGAGGGGTTGCTGATGAAGCGCACCAGGTCCAGTGGTTCTCGGGTCGGGCCGGCGGTGACGACGACCCGCCGCCCGCTCAGGGGGCCGTCGCGCCCCAGCACCCGGCGGACGTGGCCCAGGATTTCATCGGGCTCCATCATCCGACCCTCTCCTTCCAGTCCCGAGGCCATCCGCCCACGAACCGGTCCGGCGAAGTGCACGCCCCACGCTCGCAGCGTGGCGACGTTGGCCTGGGTGGCGGGGTGAGTCCACATCCTGGCATCCATCGCCGGGGCCAGCAGGAGGGGGCAGCGGGCCGCCAGCGCGGTGGCGGTCAGCAGGTTATCGGCCAGGCCCGCTGCCAATTTCGCCATCGTGTGGGCGGTGGCGGGCGCGATGACCAGCAGGTCGGCCGCCTCGGCCAGGCCGATGTGGGCGATGCGGGTAGGGGCGAGGCATTCCGTGTGCAGAGAACGCTGGATGGACATTCTGCCTCCGCCCGACGCTTCATCTCCCTCAATCTGCTGTTGGGAATGCCTCGCCCCCCCGCCGAGGGCATGCCACATATCGGTGTAGGCGGGCCGGCCGGTCAACGCCTCGAAGGTCAGCGATGCCACGAAGCGCGTCGCCGCCTCCGTCATCACCACGTCCACCTGTGCCCCTGCCTGGGTCAGGTGACTGGACAGTGTAGCAACCTTGTAGGCGGCAATGCCGCCGGTGACGCCCAGGATGACACGCTTGTCGCGCAGCAAGGGGATTTGTTCCATAATGCTTTTCTCCTGACAACCTCTCATTTTCGAGTTTAGACAAAATGCTTGACATAACAACCCTGGTATTTGACATAAAAGTGAGAAATGCCGGTTTTTGGGGCAAAATGACACCTGCATGGTATTTTCGGCGAGTTTGCAAGCCTACGCTGCTGGGCCAAACTGTCGAAAAGTCGGCAGAAGCGAAAAATAGACCTGAAAACCGCTGTTTTTCCACAGTTATGTCAATTGCTGGCTCCTTATGTCTACTGAATTAGTCTAAACTCGAATCTCATTGCCCGGCGACTGAAGTCGCGGGCTACACCCAGGCGAAGGCCACCTACGTGGCCTCCAGCAGCCGCCGAAGGACATCTTTATATGATGTGGCAATGGCTTTAGCCACCGTGCAAGGTAAGGAGCCCCCAATTTTCCCGAGCACTGATGGTCTCTGCGCCCTCCGCGTCTCTGCGGTGAGTTCTATCAGCGGTTCAGTTCGTAGATGATGCGCAGGCCGTGCAGCGTCAGCCACGGGTCCACCACGTCTATGACCTCCGTCTCCCTGGCGATGACCTCCGCCAGGCCTCCCGTGGCGACGACGCAGGTCTGGGGTCCCAACTCAGCCTTGAAACGAGCCACCATCCCCTCCACCAGGCCGACGTAGCCGAACAGAAGGCCGGACTGGATGCTGTGGACGGTGTTGCGCCCGATGGCCGACGGTGGCCGGGTCAGTTCCACGCGGGGCAGTTTGGCGGTCCGCTCAAACAGGGCCTGGGCGGCGATGCCAACGCCAGGGGCGATGGCCCCGCCCAGGTAGTCCCCCTCCGCCGACACGGCATCGAAGGTGGTGGCGGTGCCGAAGTCCACCACGCAGGCGGGCACGCCGTAGAGAGCCTGCACGGCGGCGGCGTCCACCACCCGGTCGGCTCCCACCTCCCGTGGGTTGTCGTAACGGATGCGCACGCCGGTCCGCACCCCCGCGTCCACCACCAGCACCGTCTGCCCCAGGTAGTCCTGGCAGGCCTGCTGGAAGACCGGAGTCAGGGGCGGCACGACGCTGGCGACCGCGACGCCGGTCACCTGCTCGGCCCGGCAGCCCCGGTGGCGGAACAGTTGATCCAGCAGGATGCCATACTCGTCAGGCATTTTCTCGTGGATCGTGCGGATGCGCCAGCGGGGACCCAGGTTCTCGCCCTCGTACAGTCCAAAAGTGATGTTGGTGTTGCCGATGTCTATCGCCAAGAACATTTTGCCCCTCTTAGTCGCTCCTCGGCCCTTCCCCTGAGGGGGGAAGGGGAGCTGTATTACACACTGGCCCCGCCGGGGCGCAGGGTGATCCGCCGCCAGGTGGCGACGACGGTGACGGTGATGATGACGGCCACGATGATCTCCGGGATACCGTGGGTGATGGCAATGGTAGCCGCCAGGCCGATGTCCACGTAGCCGCGCAAGACCGCTATGCCGAGGACAAGAACAGTGTTCGTGGCCGTTCCGACAGCCGCGCCCACGCCGATGGCCAGGATCTCATTGAGTCGCTTCAGACCGGCGTAGGCGAAGTAAGCCGTCACGCCGATGAATAAGCGGGGAATAATGGCCACCAGCGGGTCCTTGAAGAGCGGGGTGGTTGCCCGCAGGAAACTGAATAGGCCGAAGAACAGCCCGATCAGCCCCCCGACCAGCCAGCCCTCCAGGATACCACCGATAATGGCTGGGATATGTAACGTGGTGGCATTGACGCCGGTGGGGAAGGGAATGAACCCGCCAACGGGTAACATTCCGAGCAGCACCGTGATGGCTACCAGGATGCCAGTGACGACGATCCTGCGCACGAGAACAGTTGTCGTTTGCTGAGTGGTCTCCATGATAGATAGTCCTCACTTATGGTATAGTCGTATCTTCTCAATAAGTTACGTAAGAGGGGGTTTACCCCTCTATCTGGCACAGGGAAGCCTCCACCACCTCGAATCTCTCATCGAGGCTGGCTCCCAAGCTCAACCACTCCTCTTCCGAGGCAGGAGAAA
>DAOUEC010000146.1:0-38944 GCA_034430655.1 Anaerolineae bacterium | reverse complement strand
TGGCGAAGGGGCGTTCTCGTCCTCGATGAAGTTGCCCAATTCGCTGTCCCCCTCTTCGCCCACCGGCCTCTCCAGGGAGAGAGGCCGCTGCGAGACCCGCAGCAGCCAGCGCACTGTGCCAGGCTCTAGCTCTACCTCTTCGGCTACCTCCTCAGGAGTAGGCCAACGCCCAAAATCCTGTTCCAGCCTTTGTGCCGTCCTATGAAGCCTCCTGATGCGGTCGCTCATGTGGACGGGGATGCGAATGGTGCGTCCTTGCTGGCTCAAGGATCTGGTGATGGCCTGACGGATCCACCAGGTGGCATAAGTACCAAACTTGTATCCCCGCCGATAATCGAATCTATCCGCCGCCTTGATCAACCCCAGATTGCCCGCCTGAATGAGATCCAGGAAAGGCAACCCCTGCCCTCTATACTTCTTAGCAACGCTCACTACAAGGCGGGTGTTGGCCTCAATGAGATGTTGGCGGGCCTCTTCCCCCTGTTTGATTAAGCGCTTCAGTCTTGCCCTCTTCTGAGGGTCAGGACCATTTCGGGCCAACTGGCGTTGGGCTTCTTGCCCTCGCTCCAGCCGCTGGGCCAATTCCACCTCCTCCTCGCGTGTCAGGAGAGGCACATGGCTCATCTCCCTGAGGTACAAACTGACGGTATCATCGGCGGCGATGCTGCTCAAGTCGGGAGCATCACTGCGATCTCCATCCCCGCCGGGCTCTTCTTCCGCCTTGGCCCTCTTCTCCTCGGCCTCCTCCTCGTTGTGGTACACGTCAATGCCTTGATCATAGAGGTAGGCAAAGAGGTCCTCCAACTGAGCCAGATCATCCTCCGCTTCGGGAAAGGCTTCCAATATCTGGTCGTAGGTGAGGTGTCCGTGCTCATCTGCCTCATCCAGCAGCCCTTGGATCCTATGCGGTTGTTCTTGCAGTTCGAACTTCTCCATCTGAGCAAATCTCTATCTACTTGCCCTGCCTCTGCTTGTGCTTAGGGTTCTCACAGATTACGTATATCACGCCCTTGCGCTTGACAATCTTGCACTTCGGGCAACGACGCTTAACTGACGCTTTCACTTTCATGGCTATCACCTCCCATGCATGTCGCTCATCTTCCGCAAAGTGGCCGTCATTCTCCTGGTCGCTCTCTCGCTCTCCCAGCCAGTGCTCCACAAAACCCAAACCGCGCAGCGTGGCTAACACCACCACGGTCACGGCCATCGCCAGCACCAACTGCGACATCGGCACGCAGACCCCCACAGCGGCAGCGAACAGGATCGAAGCCGCAGTAGTGAGCCCCTCCGCGTGGTGTGTGGAACTGCGGGAGGCCGCTTGAGCGATTCTCGGAGGATGCCTGGGCTGGCTCTGAGCGCCGTCGAGGCAGGCAAGAGCAGCGCCAATGCACAGAGGGAGGACTACGCGGTATTCAGCACAACAACATTCACAGCACTTGATCCCTTTGGCGTTTGTTCGACCTCAAACTCCATAGCGTCTCCGTCCCCCACCCATTGGGCATCCGCCACAGAACGAAATTCGTTCATGTGCACGAAGATGTCCTGGAGACCATCATCACGCCGGATGAAGCCATACCGCTTCCGGTGGTCGAACCACTTGATGTGTCCTTTTACTCGTTCAGTCATCGCTTGATTCCCTCCAATTGAACCTTGCAGGAACCGCCTCCACGCAGGTAGACAACCGGGGCAGACCCAATGTGCGAGAAGACGATCACTTGCTCTCTCCTGTCGGATGTGGAAACCAGCCCCACAATGAGTCCATGCCTCCACACAGCTAGATGACAAAGGGCTCTTCTTGTTCCTTCACTTCCTTTAGCTCAGGCAATATCTCACCCTTATAGATCCACACCTTTACCCCCAGGCGGCCATAAGTGGTGTGCGCTTCTTCCTGAGCGTAATCAATGTCGGCACGCAGGGTATGTAACGGCACCCGTCCCTCACGCTGCCACTGCTGACGTGCCATTTCGGCTCCAAACAGACGCCCCTTGCACATAACCTTGATTCCCTGCGCGCCAGCGCGCATCGCCGCCCGCAGCGCCTGCTGCATCGCCCGCCGGGGAGAAATACGCCGCTCCAACTGGGAAACGACGTTCTCCGCCACCAACTTGGCGTCCAGTTCGGGTTGCTCCACCTCCCGCACGTCCACAGAGACACGCTTACCCGTCATCTCCTCCAACTCACTGCGCAGCATCTTGACCGAGGTCCCCTTGCGTCCGATGACAATGCCGGGCCTCGCTGTCCAGATGGTTATCGAAACCTGGTTCGGCAAGCGCTCGATCTCAACGCGAGAGATACCGGCACGTCCTGCGGTGTCCTGGATGAACTGGCGAATCCCCAGATCTTCGTGCAGCAAGTCGGCGTATTCTTCGCCCTCCGCATACCAATGTGATTTCCAATCTCGGATCACTCCGAGCCTGAAGCCGTATGGATGGACTTTGCGTCCCAAATTCTCCTCCTCTTCAAATCTCCAAATCTTAAATCTCAACCTTAAATCCCTGTCAAAGTCACATCACGGTAGTCGGCGACAGACTCTCCCTCAACTTTGCCCTGACCTGGGCCTCGGCATCATCCAGGTCAACGCCCTGTACGGCTGCGATTTCCCCAGCGAGTATCTTCATCCCCTCCTCGTACCTTTGTTTCCCTATCGTGGTCAGGCTGCCCTCTCGCTGCTGCCGCCAGGTCATATCCCTGACCACCTCCGCAACCTGAAAGACGTCCCCGGTGTGAAGCTTGTCTTCCAGCAGTTTGTAGCGTTCCTTGTGGTCGGTAGGCAACGTTCCGGGATTGGCACGTAACACGCGCCACACCTGGTTCAATTCGGATCGCGGGATTGCGCGCCGCAGGCCTCTCGTCTCCGCAGCACGGATTGGGATCATCAGACTGGTGCCTGGCTGGCCCAGCAACCTAATCCTGTAATACGGCTCGCTGTTTCCGCGCCATTGCCGCTCCTCAACACGTACCACGACGCCTGCCCCACGAACGGGGTGAACGATTGCGTCACCTGCCTCAAACATCGTCACTTTCTCCTTATGTTATGACTTTGGACCTCTGAGCCGCCTGCATTCCCGCTTCGGGCAGTCACGCCCATCGTCGCCAACATTCTCCACTCCGACGAAGAGATGATATGGAGCGACTGTGGCGGTGGCTACAACTCGCACGCCGGTTAGACGGACCTCCTGGTTCTCCGGCAATACGGAAGGGTGCACATAGCAAGTGTTGGGTGTCTTCCCCGCGAAGCGAGGCCTGGCACAGTAAGCCGCCATAGCCTCGTTCACTTTCGTCTTCAGTGACTTATCCTCGTTGTCGTCAAACCAGAGAAGACCAACCTCCATCTATTCTCTCCTGACTTGTGTCCGCGACTGGGTCTCCGCCTCATCCGCACAAACGGTCACCTGTTCATAGGGCAAGAGATTGACATTAACATTCACTCCTGAACAGACCCTATCCGATGCCCACTAGAGAGGGCAACGTGTCCTCCACGCCTGGTGATGGAACCATTTGTGAAATGCCCCGCAGGCTGAGCGCGATGCGACGCCTCCAGCGGTTGATCTCCAATACACGTACTTTGATCCGGGAGCCAGCCTCCAATTCTGCGCAGGAGGCCACCCCACCAGGCATCTCAGGAGTATGAACCAACCCCTCAACCCCCTCGCCGAGGTCTACGAACATGCCAAACTCTACGATCGCTGTCACAGTTCCCTCGACCACCTGACCCACATACAGTCTGTTGGCCACGAGGGGCCAGGGATCGGGCAACAGCCGCTTGCGGCTCAACCCGATGCGCTCCCGTTCCTGATCCACGCTCAGGACGTATACCTCCACCTCGTCGCCCACACTCAGCACCTCGCCAGGGTGCGTCACGTGTCGCCAAGCCAACTCGGAGATGTGGATCAGTCCGTCCACACCACCCAGGTCCACGAAAGCACCGAACTTAACCAGGTTGCACACGACGCCGGTCCTTACCTCACCCTCCGTCAACTCCTCAAGCAGTTGCTGTCGTCTGCAGCGACCCGCGATACGTTCCGACAGTACCAGGCGTCGCCGTTGCTGATCCACCTCAATCACCGCCAGCGACAGGGTTTGACCTACCAGGTCAGATTTCGCCTGATGCAAACGCTCTCCACGCAAGCCCCGCCGCACCGACTTCAAGTGCGAGTTCGGCACAAAGCCGCGCAGACGGCCAAACAGAACAATGACACCACCACGGTTTACTTCCGTCACTTCGGCCTCGCAGACCTCTCCACTCTCCAGGTACTCCTGGGCCCGCAGCCAGTCCTGATGTTCCAGCCCCTGCTTCAGCGAGACAATCAGGTCACCGTGGCGGCCCGAGGTAGTCAAGACGCAAACAGGGACACGGTCGCCAGCATGCAGACCGGTGCGGTACGTTTCGTCCAGCAACTCCAGGTCCCGGCGCGGGACAATGCCGTCCCGCTTGGTCCCCAGGTCAACGATAACGTCGTTCTCACCGATGGAGAGGACAACTGCGTGGCGAACTTGTCCCCGTCTTGGGCGCACATAGTCGTAGTCACTCTCGATCAGTGTTGAAAATCGTTGCTGCTGCAAATCAGTGCACTGTTGATCCATCACGCTTTACCTGTGATACCGTCTTTGTTTTCGCCGCTGGCGCTGACGCTCCCGGCGCATGGCCTTGAGACGAGCACGTCGTCGCTTCTCGCTCCTGGAAACAAAGAAGCGTTTCTTCTTCACATCGCTCAGGATACGATCCCTGGTCACTCGCTTGCGAAAACGCCTGAGCAGACTCTCCTGTGACTCTCCAGATCTTAGTTCAACTCTCGTCAATCTCGATTCACCTCCCTCCCTATTCATGACTGAATCTCCAGCCCCAACTCAACCGATAGACGTTCCACTCCTCTGTCAATAAAATAGACCTGGTTAGCCGCAACCCCTACCACCGGTCTCGGCACAAACCAGGTCTACAGTGAATCCTGGACCCGAATTGTGGAAAATCGCAGATAAAATCAGACGGAATCCAAGAATGATCCGCTGGGCACGCGCCTCAGACAGTCGAGGTAACGCCGTCGCCCTTTACGACCTCCACGGGTAGTGGTTGTTGAGATAACTGTTCCAGTGTGCTATCCAGCCAATCTAACTCTGCGGTGGCTAGAGTCAACCCATAGCCAAACGTCAGACGTTGCCCAGAGTCCCTCGTCCCATCCAGTGCCTCGGCAATCCGCTTCAGGGTAGCGCGATGGGCTGCAACCTGTGAGCGCCGTTGCTGCAGGTGAGCGATCAGGCCAGTGTGCGAGAGGTTAGTGGCCAGGATCAAGCGCATCACGAAAGTCTTCAAGGAAGCATCTAGTGCGACTGGCCGGTCTACCCACTCTCGCAACGCTTGCCTGCCAGCCTCTGTGATGGTGTAGATCTTTCGACGTGGCTTACCCTGGCGGGGGACCACCTCGACGGTTACCAGGCCATCTTCCCGCAGAGCGCGTAAGGTAGGGTAGATGCTACCGAAACTAGGGCTATCAATCAGCCAACTCAGGCTCTTGAGGAAACGCTTGATGTCGTAGCCGGACATCGGCTGCTTGGTCAGCAGGCCCAGGATCAAGTGACGAATGCTCACGGCTCTAGCCATAGCACATTCCGTTATATGTATATTTCATTATAACATCTTGTTATATTATAACACAACCCGTTAAGGCTGACAACTGGCGCAGAAACCCACCGGGGCGGTTGCGAACTGCACTCCCTTGTGGTATAGTGCCGCCGAAGGAGGGCGCAATGAGCGAGGAAAATGTAGAAATCCGATCTGTGAAGGGATATGAGGATATGGGAAAACACTCACCCTGTCTCCTTGTCTCCTTGTTTCCTTGTCTCCTTGTCACAGAAGAGAGCACAGCACCTGACAAGGCCGCTACCCGCGGCCACCCCTCCTACGTCTGGCGGGCTGGACAGGAGCGGCGCTTCCAGATGGTGCGCCGCTGGGCACCGCTGCGGGGCCACCGCGTGCTCGACGTGGGCTGCGGCGTGGGGATGTACACGGCGGCCTTCCTCCGCGAGGCCCTCTACGTCTTCGGCGTCGAGATCGAGCGCGAGCGGGCGCTGGAGGCGCGGGAGCGGGCCACTGGCGTGGTCGAGGCCACCGGTGAGCGCCTCCCCTTCCCCGAGGCTGCCTTTGACGTCGTCTTCTCCCACGAGGTGCTGGAACACGTCACTCACGACCGGGCCTGCGTGGCCGAGATGGTGCGCGTGACGCGGCCTGGCGGCCGCGTCGTCGTCTTCGTCCCCAACCGGCTCTACCCCTTCGAGACCCACGGCGTCTTCTGGCGCGGGCACTACCACTTCGGCAACGTGCCGTTGGTCAATTGGCTGCCCACGCCGCTGCGCAACTATCTGGCCCCTCACGTCCGCGCCTACACCGCCGGAGGTCTGTGCCGCCTCTTCGACGGCCTCCCCGTCCACATCGTCCACCACACGCGGGTCTTTCCCGGCTACGACAACGTCGTCGCCCGCGCCCCTGCCCTGGGACGGGCCTTGCGCGCCATCACCTACGCCCTCGAGCGCACCCCGCTCCGTGTTCTCGCCCTCTCACACCTGTTGGTCGTGAAGAAGGCATGAAACATTCAGCACGAAGCGCTCAATAGCCACCGCCACGCCATCCTCCGCCAGCGGCGGCGTGATCCAATCGGCGACGGCTTTGGCCGCCGGGCTGCCGTTGCCCATCGCCACGCCCACCCCGGCCCAGGCGATCATATCGGCATCGTTGCCCTGATCGCCGACCGCCATCACCTGTGCCTGGGGAACGTCCAGGTGAGCGGATAGCCGTCGCAGCGCATCTCCCTTCGACACCCCCAGCGGGTTACCTTCGACAAATATCGCGTGGGAGCGCACCACCTCCATCCGCCCCTCGAATCTCTGCCGCAACCCCATTTCAATGCGGTCAGCCTCGGGCGGCTCGGCGACGACGAGGAACTTGACCGGCTCGTGCTGCTCAAGCACAGGGAACAGGTCATCCACCCAGATCAATCGCTCGCCCAACAGGGTGCGGTAGAAGGTCTCGGGATACTGCTGTCCGGCGATGAAGACGTCATCACCGGCGTAGAGGACAACGTGCCACCCGCGCCGGGCCTGCCATTCCAGCACCTCGCGCACCAGCGCCGGCTCCATCGTCGCACGGTAGAGCGGGACGTCGGAGTCCGGTGCCTGGATAAGCGCCCCTTGATAGCAGATGAGCGGCGCAGTTATGCCCAGGTCCCGCGCAAAAGTGAGCGTTGCGTCAAACATACGGCCCGTAGCCAGGGTGACGACCCCTCCACACTCCTGAGCAGCGGCGATGGCGTGCCGCACCCTGGAGGAGATGACCAGGTCGTCGCCCATCAGCGTGCCATCCAGGTCAAGCGCCAGGAGCCGGATCACGTCTGCACTTCCAGTACCCGGTCGCGCCCGGCCAGGTCGGGGTGCACGCAAACTGTGGCCTGAGGGAAGAAGATGCGGGCCAGGTATCTGGCTGCCTCTCCCTGGTCGGCGCCGATCTCGATTAGAAGCCCCCCGCCGGGGCGCAGCACCGCCGAGGCCTGGACCAGCAGCAGCCGGATGACGTTCAGCCCATCTGGACCACCGTCGAGCGCCAGCCGGGGCTCGTGATCGCGCACCGACGCCGGCAGCGAGGCACAGTCGCCCGTGGGAATATAGGGCGGATTGGAGACGATCAGGTCCACCGGGCCAGGGCGCGGGGCGAGCACATCGCCGACCACCAGCCGCACTCGCGCAGCGACCCCGTGTCGCTCCACGTTCCGCCGGGCCACGGCCAGCGCCGCCGGTGAGATTTCGATGGCATAGATAACGGCCTCAGGTAGATGAACCGCCAGGGAGACGGCGATGCAGCCGGAGCCGGTGCCGACGTCCACGACGGTCGCCGGACGGCGCGCCAGCGCCAGGTCCACCAGCGTCTCCGTCTCCGGGCGGGGGATCAGCACCTCCGGTGTGATCTCAAACTCCAGGCTGTAGAACTCGACGCGGCCAGTGAGGTAGGGAAGGGGATAGCCGGAAGCGCGGCGACGGATAAGGGTTTGATAGTTGGACAGTTGGTCAGGAGAGATGGTACGTTCCGGGTGGGTCAGTACCACAGTGCGGGAAACGTCCAGCACATGGCTCAGCAGTACCTCGGCTTCGAGGCGAGGCGCGTCGGTGGCGGCGCGTAGGCGGGCGGATGCCTGCCCTAGCCACTGCCCAACCATCACCCGGCCTCTCCCATGGCCTGCAATCGCTCTGCCTGTTCCCGCGCGGCCAGTCCGCCAATGAAGGGGTCGAGATCACCATCCAGTATATCCAGCAGCCGGTAGAGTGTCAGACCGATGCGATGGTCGGTGACGCGGTTCTGAGGGAAGTTGTAGGTGCGGATCTTCTCGCTGCGCTCGCCGGTGCCCACCTGGGCCCGCCGGGCCTCGGCCACCTCCGCCTCCTGCTTCTGGCGCTCCTGCTCGTAGAGACGCGCCCGCAGGACAGCCAACGCCCGCAGTTTGTTCTGCGTCTGTGAGCGCTCGTTTTCGCAGGCGACGACCATCCCCGTCGGTTTGTAGGTGATGCGGACGGCGGTGGCGTTTTTCTGCATGTGCTGCCCGCCGGGGCCAGAGGAGCCGTAGGCTTCGATCTCCAGATCCTTGGGGTCAACGTGAACCTCCACCTCGTCCACTTCGGGCAGGACGGCCACGGTGGCGGTGGAGGTATGGATGCGCCCGGAGGACTCGGTTACAGGCACCCGCTGGACGCGATGGACGCCGCTTTCGAACTTGAAGCGGGAGAAAGCCCCCCGTCCCTTCACTCCAAAGATCACCTCTTTGAAGCCGCCGATGCCGGTAGAATGGGCACTCAACAACTCCGTCTTCCAGCCCTGCCGCTCGGCGTAGCGGGTGTACATGCGATAAAGGTCAGCGGCGAAAAGGCCAGCCTCGTCGCCACCGGCCCCGGCGCGAATCTCGACGATCACATCCCTGGTGTCGCGCGGGTCCTGGGGGAGCAGCAACTGCTGAAGATGGGCCTTCAGATCGGCCAGCCGGGCCTGCAGGCGGGTGACCTCCGCCTCGGCCAGTTCTCGCAGTTCGGGGTCAACATCATCGGTCAGCAGCGTCTTCGTCTCTCCCAGTTCCTTGGTCGTCTCCTTGTAGGCCCGATAAGCGGCGACGATGTCCTCGAGGTCGGCTCGCTCTTTGGCGTATTGGGCCACGCGCTCGTAGTCCTGCGCGATGGCGGGGTCGGCCATCAAGCGCGTCAGTTCCTCGTATCGCTCCTCAATTTTGTTCAGTCTCTCTAACATAGTTCCCTTAACTCACACAGTGGGGCGGCCTGGGCAGGCCGCCTCACGCGCTGAAGGTATTATAGCAGATGGGAGTGGCACGTCAAGAACTACTATGGCCGCTCGGCCAGTGTCACCAGGACGTTTTGTTCCTCCTCATCACGGATGATGGTCACCTCGATGGTATCGCCCACCTGCGTCTTGGTCTCCAGGTAGATGGTGAGTTCCTGGAAATCGGTCACCGGCTCACCATTGATGGCCGTGATGATGTCGCCACCCAGTGGAATGCGGACATTGCCCAGCCGCACGATATGGTCGCCGCCCCGGATACCAGCACGATCGGCGCCGCCGCGGGGTACTACCTCGATCACCAGCAACCCTTCTTCGACCGGTATCTCCATCCCGGCCTGGCGGAAGGCCTGCACTCGCTCAGGTGTCAGGCCGAGCAACTGCACACCCAGCCAGGGGTGCGGATAGTGTCCGTGGGCGATTAACTGGGGCACCACCCGCCGCACCGTGTTGACCGGCACGGCGAAACCGATGCCTGCGTTGGCGCGGCTGGGGCTGACGATCTGGGAGTTCACCCCAATGACGCGCCCCTCCAGGTCCAGCAGCGGGCCACCGGAGTTACCCGAGTTGATGGCCGCATCTGTCTGGATGGCCTCGCCGATGAAGCGGCCGTCGGGGCTCTGGATGACCCGCCCCAGCGAACTGATGACCCCCACCGTCAGGGTGCGCTCCAGCCCGAAGGGGTTGCCGATGGCGACGACGAACTGACCCACGCGCAGACTGGCCGAATCGCCCAATGCGACTGGCTGGGGCAAGTCGTCGGCCTCAATGTGGACCACCGCCAGGTCGTTAGAGGGGTCCACGCCGACGACCTCGGCCGGATAGACCTCTCCATCGGCCAGCGTCACCGATAACTCCTCTGCGTTTTCGACCACGTGGTAGTTGGTGACGATGTGCCCCTCCGTATCGTAGGCGAAGCCAGAGCCAGTACCTTCCTGGGGGACCGGGTTGAGGAAGAAATCGTAGGTGTAAACAACACTGGTGATGTTGACCACAGCCAGCCCGGCCAGGTCATAGACCGCCTCCACCTGGGCTTCCAGTGCATTGGCAGGCTCCTCAGAAATTGTAGGGGGCAGCGAGGGCACCTGCGGCGGGGCCGACGTGGGAGTTGGAAGCACTGCCGGCGTCGGGGTGGCAGGGGAAAGCAACAACTCGGTGGGCAGGCCGCATCCCAGCATCGTGCTTACCAGTACCACAACTGCTACCAGAATAGTAATCCGGGATTTGTTCATTGCTCTACACCTCCAAAGGATGTCAGGAGCGCCTCCAATCGTGTCATCTCCGCTCGCAGTTCCTCGATCTGGCAGCGCATGTGCAGGATGATCTCCACTCCAGCCAGGTTGACCCCCAGGCCGGTGAGACGACGGATGCGGCGCAGTTCGGCCAGGTCGGCCTCGGTCAGCGTCTCGCTTACCAGCCCCCGCTGGATGTAGCGACGGACGGTGCGGGGAGATAGGCATGCCCCGTGGGCAGCGATGGTGATCGTGATGCAGGTGGTCTGCTCTCGCTCGGTCATCGTCCGTCAGCCTCCTCCTGCAAGACACACCGCAGTTCCTCAAACAGTTCCCGCTGGCGCGAGGTGAGGGCCGTCGGCAGCCGCACGTCCACCTTGGCGTACAAATCGCCGTACTGCTCGGGCTGCCGTAGGCGGGGCAACCCCTTGCCCCGCAGGCAGAAGACGCGCCCGTTCTGCGTACCGGCTGGTATGGTGAGCATCACGGGGCCGCTCAGCGTCGGCACCCGAGCCTGGCCGCCGAGGATGGCCGTGTAGAGATCCACCACTACCACGATGTGCAGATCGTCGTCCCGGCATTCAAATTGAGGGTCGGGCAGCACCTTGACGCGCAGGTACAGATCGCCCGCTTCTCCGCCGGCCACCCCCGGCCCGCCCTCGCCGGACATGCGGATACGAGTGCCCGTGCGGGCTCCGGGTGGGATCTTCACCTCTAGCCGGCGTCCATCTTTCTGAAGGACACGCTGGGTGCCCTGGTAGGCTTCCCGCAGGCTGATCTCGACCTCCTGTTCATAGTCCTGCCCGCGCTGAAGACGGACGCGGTACTCGAAGCCACCCTGCACGGCCCCAGCCCCCATCCCGCCGAAGATCCGGCTGAAGAAATCGGAAAACGGGCTGGCCCCGCCGAATAGGTCCTCTATGTCCTCCGGCGTGCCGTAGCGGACGTGGACCCGCTGCCCTGGTCCTCCGGGAGAACCCGCGGCCCAACGGCTCCAATCGAAGCCTTCGGGACGGCCACCGGCCTGCTGCCAGCGATGCCACTCGGTCCCCAGTTGGTCGTACTTGCGACGCTTCTCCGGGTCAGAGAGCGCCTCGTAGGCCTCGTTGATCTCCTTGAAGCGCTCTTCGGCTCTTGCGTCGCCCGGGTTTACGTCTGGGTGGTGCTGGCGAGCAAGCCGGCGAAAGGCGTGCTTGATCTCCTTTTCGTCGGCATCTTTGCTGACACCGAGAATTTGGTAATAGTCTCTGTATTCCATCGGGATCGTATTACGTGTTGCGTGTTACGTGAGGTCAGGTAGCGACGATGACGCGGGCGGGGCGCAGGAGACGGTCTCCCAGGCGGTAGCCTGGCTGCACTACCTCGACCACCGCGTCCGGCTCGGCCCCAGCACTCTGATGAGGTACGGTGCCTACCGCTTCGTGCCACGCAGGATCGAAAGGCTGTCCTTGCGCCTGGATAGATTCCACGCCCTCCCGATCCAGGAGTCGCACCATAGTCTGATACGTCAGGCCCACCCCCTGCTGGAGGCTCTCGGCATCCGCCCCATCTGCATCCAGCGCCCGCTCCAGGTCGTCGGTTACGTGCAAGAAGGCCCGCAGCAGCCGCTCGCGGTCAGCGATGATGCGCTCCTCGGCCAGCCGCTGCTGCCGCTTGCGGAAGTTCTCGATCTCGGCCTGGAGGCGCAGCGCCCGATCGCGCCACATCTCTAAGGTTTCCTCTCCCTCTGCCTCCCGCGTGTCGCGTATCACGCCCTGCGTGTTCCGTTTTGCGTCTTGCGTCTCTGGCCGTGCAGGGACCACCGGTGACCCTGTCAACGTCACATTTTCCCGATCCATCACAGGTGGAACGGCGTCGGCAACCGGTGGTGCACCAGCAGACAACGCCCGCTCCGAAACGAACGAGGGGTTAATGCGGATGGGCACTCTTACTCTCGTCTGCATACTCTATCCTCTCGGCATGATTGGGGATATGGGAGACGTGATGCGTATTGCATGTTGCATATTACGTCTCCCTTGCTGCCCTGCTCCCCCACAATCTGCTATACTTCGTGGAACTCGCCCTCTACTACTTCCTCGTCGCCTCCCGGTGGTGGCCCGGCGCTGTACCCGGGCGGTGGTCCGGCAGGCCCTGCTTGCGGCCCACCAGCCGCCTGCTGCTGCGCGTACACCTGCTGCCCGATGGCGTAACTGGCCTGTTGCAACTGCTCGATCAGTTGCCGGATGCGGGCTGCGTCATCTCCTTCTTTCGCCTGCTTCAGATTCTCGCTGATCTGTTCGATGCGCCCACGGTCAGACGCGGACACCTTGTCGCCCAGGTCGCGCAGTGTCTTCTCCATCTGGTAGATTAACGCATCGGCAGTGTTGCGTGCCTCTATCAGTTCCTTGCGCCGCCGATCCTCCGCCTCGTGCCGCTTCGCATCCTGAACCAGCCGCTCCACCTCTTCCTTGCTCAGGTTCGTGGTGGCGGTGATGGTGATCTGCTGCTCCTTGCCGGTGGCCTTGTCCTGGGCCGAGACGTTCAGGATACCGTTGGCGTCAATGTCGAACGTCACCTCGACCTGCGGGATGCCGCGCGGCGCGGGTGGGATGCCATCCAGGTTGAACATACCCAGGCTGTTGTTATCGGCTGCCACGGGCCGCTCCCCCTGCAGGACGTGGATCGTCACAGCGGTCTGGCCGTCCTCGGCGGTGGAAAAAATCTCGCTCTTGCGCACAGGGATGGTGGTGTTGCGCTCGATGAGCGGCGTCATCACCCCACCCAGCGTCTCCACGCCCAACGTCAGCGGCGTCACGTCGAGCAGCAGTACATCCTTCACCTCACCGGCCAGGACACCCGCCTGGATAGCCGCGCCGACGGCGACGACCTCGTCGGGGTTAACCCCCTTGTGGGGCTCCTTGCCGCCGGTCAGTTCGCGCACCAGTTCCTGGATCATCGGCATGCGCGTCGCGCCACCGACCAGCACCACCTCGTCCAGGTCGTTCGCGGTCAGATTGGCGTCCTCCAGCGCCTGCTCGAAGGGTCCCCGGCATCGCTGCACCAGGTCCTCGGTCAGTTGCTCCAGTTTGGCCCGTGCCAACTTCATCTGCAGGTGCTTGGGGCCGGTGCTGTCCGCGGTGATGAAGGGCAGGTTGATCTCCGTCTCCAGCACGGTTGAGAGTTCGACCTTGGCCTTCTCGGCCGCCTCCTTGAGCCTCTGCAATGCCTGACGGTCCTGGCACAGGTCAATACCCTGGTCCTTCTTGAACTCATCGGCGATGTAGTCCACGATGCGCTGATCCCAGTCGTCACCGCCCAGGAATGTGTCGCCGCTGGTGGACTGCACCTCAACGACGCCCTCGCCCACGTCCAGGATAGAGACATCGAAGGTGCCACCCCCCAGGTCGAAGACCAGGATCGTTTCGTCCTTTTTCTTATCCATACCGTAGGCCAGGCTGGATGCGGTCGGCTCGTTGATGATGCGCAGAACATCCAGGCCGGCGATCTGGCCGGCGTCTTTCGTCGCCTGGCGTTGGCTGTCGTTGAAGTAGGCTGGCACGGTGATAACCGCCCGTGTGACCGGTTCGCCCAGATAGGCCTCAGCATCCTGCTTCAGTTTGCGCAGGATCATGGCCGAGATTTCCTGCGGTGTATATTCTTTGCCGGTTTGGGGGATGTGAACCTGCGCGTCGCCCGCTGGCCCGCGCACGATCTCGTAGGGCAGAACCCGCCGCGCCTTCCCGACCTCGGGGTCGTCGTACCGGCGGCCTATCAGCCGCTTGACGGAGAAGATAGTGTTCTCCGGGTTGACGACGGCCTGCCGCTTGGCGACCTGCCCCACCAGCCGCTCGCCGCTCTTGGTGAACGCGACGACCGAGGGGCACAGCCGGCCACCTTCGACGGTCGGGATCACGATGGGTTCGCCGCCCTCCATCACAGAGACCACCGAATTGGTTGTACCCAGGTCAATTCCAATAATCTTACTCATCTGTTTCCTCCCGTTACGTTTTACGTTAAATATACCCCACTTACATCAGAAACAGATAAGAGCAGCATAAGCGTTTCGTTAGATTGTGCGTTGCTACTCAACCTGCCCGTGATGCGTCATTCCGAGGAGCGTAGCGGCCTGCCCTGAGCGTAGCCGAAGGGACGAGGAATCTCGTTTTTCGAGTGTCGAATCATTGCCAACGCGAGATTCTTCGCTTCCTTCGGTCGCTCAGAATGACGATGCCTGAGTAGTCATGATTGTGCTAGCGGCGTGCGCATCCGGTCTCGACAAGAACGAGCGACGGTTTAGAATCCATACGGGTAACTATCCAGGCCCTTCACAAAACAGGCACAAATAGCACACGGATAAACGAATCACTCTGCAGCAGGCCGACCCATTCCCCTGCTGGCGCCCCTGCAAGTTGTCGTTAATTTGGGCGAAATCCAGGTACTTACGGCACGTAATCCCGCAGGATGGAGCCGCCGATGAACTCGCGTAAGATGGAGTTGTCCGGGACCAGGTCGGGAACGCAGGGCTCGAACCACTGCAGAAAGGCCAGCAACCGCTTGGCCTCCACGCGCCGAGGGCTGGAGGGCTCGACCTGTAGCAACAGTGGCTCGGCCAGCGGCTTGAGCACCGCCAGTTCGTAGACCAGCGCCGAGTTGAACATCACGTCGGCGTGCTCCTGGTAGGGGAAGATGTACCGCTTCTCCCCTCGCCGCACGCTCTCCCAGCGGTTCAGCGTCTCCTCAGCCGTGTAGCCCCGGTAGGTCGCGTCGCGCAAGATGCGGCGGACGAGCCGCGTATCTGTCGTCGGCACACGGTTGTGGCGGTCAATATTGAGTTGCGTCAGCGCCGAGACAAAGATGCGGAAGGTGCATTCCCGCGGCACCGCCGCCGCCAGCCGGGGATTCATCCCGTGGATGCCCTCGACGATGATAATATGGTCGGGGCCAAGTTGGACAATCTCGCCCTTTTCCCGTCGGCCGGTGTTGAAGTTGAAGCGGGGGATTTGCACTTCCTCGCCATGCATAAGGGCCAGGAGATGCTGGTTGAATAGCGGCAAGTCGAGCGCCTCCAGCGCCTCGAAGTCGTAGTGGCCATACTCATCCCGGGGCGTCTTCTCACGGTCCACGAAGTAGCTATCCAGTTCCAGGGGGAAGGGGCGGATGCCGTGGGCCAACAACTGGACGGAGATGCGCTTGGAGAACGTGGTCTTGCCAGCGGCGGAAGGACCGGCGATGAGTACCAACCGCACCTCGTTTCTCCGGCGGGCGATTTGGTCGGCGATCTGCGCGATGCGCTGTTCGTGCAATGCCTCTGAGACGAGAATGGTCTCGCGGACGCGGCCGTTGGCGATGGCCTCGTTCAGCCCGCTCACCGACTCCACGCCAAGCAAACGCAGCCATTCGCCATACTCGCGGAAGATGGCCGTCAGTTGGGGGTAATCGAGCACGGGAAGGAGTTCCGTCGGGCGATGGCGGCGCGGGTACTGGAGCACAAATCCTGGGGGCCACGGGTGGAGGGCGAAGTAGCGCAGGTACCCCGTCGAGGGCACCATGTAGCCGTGGAAGTAGTCACGTGAGCCACGCAAGTTGTAGAGCGTGAGGTAGTCCTTCTGGCGGCGGGTCAAGAGTTGGACCTTCTCTTCCTCGCCACGCGTGCGAAATATCTCAATGACCTCGTCGAGCGGCACGCGCTCCCGTGTGATTGGGGCATCCTCAGCGACGATCTCGCGCATGCGGGCCTCAATCTGCGCCAGTTCTTCCGCATTGAACGGTGCACGTCCCCGCACCTGGCAGAAGAAGCCGCCGAAGGAAAGGGTGTGGTCCACGAAAATCTGGGCCTCTGGGAACAGTTCGCGTACGACGGTCACCAGCAGGAAGGAGAGGGAACGCCGATAGATGCGCACACCATCGGAGTTGGAGAGGAACACGGGGTCCACCCGGGCGTCGGACCATATCTGGTAGGTCAGTTCGCGCAGTTCGCCATTGACCAGCGCCGCGATGAAAGGCACCGGGCTGTCGCCTAGCACTGTCTTGATGTATCCTTCCAGCGGCGTCCCTACAGGGCCTTCGAACGTGCGACCGTCGGGGAAACGCACCTGGGCTGTCTCACGGGGTTTCGCGCTCCACACGGACAAAGCGTGCTCGCTTCTCATCACACGGCTAGAACGGCAACGCCACCCGCCCGGTCATCACCAATGCCATGCAGCCGCACAGCGCCACGTTCAGGAAGAGCAAGACAGCCAGCATCAACCTTTGCCACGGTTCCAGGTCCAGTAAGAACTGGGCAGGATGCGCGTTTTCCTTATCCGCGAGTTCCTCCTCTGCCTGGATCATCTGTTCCCGCAGTTCCTCCACCATGCGCAGCCTCCTTCTCCACCTGTGCTCTGCCTAATGGCGCGTCGCGCTCAGAGTGCAGGGGTGACGCTCTCCCCCAGTTATCACGTGCGTTTGGTATAAGATACCGCCAAACGACGTAAAAGTCAAACAGCGACGGGGCTGCTGAGACTGGAAAGCCCCGGGGCTTTGCGCCACCGGGGCTGGAGAGGCATTACCAATTTGTGCTTAAACGTATGCTTCCGCGGACTTACTTCTCTCCCGTGTCAAGCCCGACGATGTCCACGGCTTGAGATTCCTCGAGGGTATCCCCCACCGTGAACTCCGCCTGCTGGCCGGACTCGCTCTCTCCCGTGTCAAGCCCGACGACGTCCATGGCCTGAGATTCCTCGAGGGTATCCCCCACCATGAACTCCGCCTGCTGGCCGGACTCGCTCTCTCCCATGTCAAGCCCGACGACGTTCACCGCTTGAGGGCCCTTGGTGGTATCTTCCACCGTGAACTCCACCCGCTGGCCCTGACTCAAGTTCCGGTAGCCCTCACCGCGGACGGCGGAGTAGTGGACAAAGATGTCCTCCTCCTGCCCATCGGGGCGGATGAATCCGTACCCCTTCACGCGGCTGAACCACTGGACGGTCCCCAGGGTGCGACCATTGTCCTCCATGACTTTCGTTCCTCCTTGTGACATACTTTTGGCTCTGGCTAGCCCCCTCTGCGATCTCGGCACACCAAGGGGGCCGCCGAAACCGTAACAACAGGCGGGAAGATACCACACTTTCGGCAAGTTGTCAAGAAGCAGCATCAGCCACCGGCGAAGTGACGGCCTGCCCGGAGCATGGTATAATGCTGATGTTCGACACTGGATACTTGATTCTCGACATTGGATGGTTACTACCGAGTATCCAGTATCCAGCATCCAGTATCCAGTGAAGGAATACATCAATGAGCGGAATCCCAATCCTCGCCCTCATCCCCGCCTGGAACGAGGCAACCCGCATCGGCCCGGTCGTAGAGGCGGCGCGGGCTTACCTGCCGGTGCTGGTGGTGGACGACGGCTCCCAGGATGACACGTCCGCCGTGGCCGAGGCTGCCGGTGCCATCGTCGTGCGCCACCTCCAGAACCGGGGTAAGGGCGTGGCGCTGACAACCGGCTTCGCCTGGGCGCTGGAGCGGGGTTGCGAGGCTGTGCTCACGCTCGACGCCGACGGCCAGCACGACCCGGCCGACATCCCCAGGTTTCTGGCTGCCTACGACGCCGGCGCAGGGAGCCTCATCGTCGGGCGGCGCGACTTCAGCCAGATGCCCTTCCTGCGCTCTTTTGTCAATCCCTTTGGCTCGTGGCTGCTCTCGCTGGCGCTGGGTACACGCATCTACGACAACCAGAGCGGCTACCGGCTGTACAACCGTCACTTTCTGGAGAGGCTCGACCTGACCACCACCGGCTTCGAGTTGGAGGTCGAAGTCATCATTCAGGCGGTCTGCCAGGGAATACGCATCGGTTGGGTGGATGTCCGCACCATCTACGACACGGGCAAGGTGAGTTACTTTCACCCGGTGAAGGACACGGCTCGCTTCTTGGGGATGGTGTGGCATGCGTGGCGACGACGGATTTCGAGAGCAGGCTGTCAACGGATTTCGGGAACGGATTGAGCGGATGCTGGTTGCTGGTTGCTGGTTGCTGGATACTTGATGCTGGATACTGGCACGGTTCGTCTTCGGCCGCTAACCGCTGACGGCTGAGGACTAACTGCTAAGGCCGTGTTCGCGCCAGTGGGCGACGAGATGGTTGATGCGAATGCGCTGGGCTCGCAGCCAGCGGCGGGGGCCCAGGATCCGGCGGCCCATCGCGGGGTCGGCGTCGGGCAGGCGGGTGAGCGTGCCTTCCTGCACCAGATGGTCGAAGAAGGCGAGGAAGCGGCGCTCAAGTTCCTCGTCGTCGAACTCCTCGCCGCGCTCGTAGGTCTCCCTGGCCAGTCGCTCGATGAAGCCGGAGGTGCGCTTGATGAGCGTCTCCACCGGCTCCAGCACGATGCCCCAGGCGTACACGGGGTCGAGCGGCATAGAGCCGAATTCCATAGGGGAGGGAGATCGTGATTTGGGTTCCATAGTACTCCGGTGTTCCAAGAGTAGAGGCAAATCGCCCGATGCGATCTGCCCCCATTATACACCATTTGACCGATTATTGCAGTTTCAGCAAGCCTCCCGCACTTCATAATCTGGGGGAGGCTCGTGTATAATCAGAGACTGCATGGACGGATGACCTGTGGTAGAATGTGGTATCAATAAGGGTTATTATCGACACTTAGGAGGAGGTTCATGTCTTTGATCGGAGTGCGTGAATTGCGGGAGCAGACCAGCGAAGTGATCAGGCAAGTGCGTGAGAATCGCGCCGAGTACGTGGTCACGTATCAGGGCCGCCCGGTGGCTATCATCCTGCCCCTGGATACCGAGCGGGCAGGGGCGGAGATGGTAAAAGCCGGCAAGAACGCCATACTCGGGAATTGGGAACGTTACGAACAGTTGGCCGAGGAAATCCGCCGCGCCTGGCCGTCGGGCCTTTCGACCCAGGACTTGATAGACGCCGTCCGGCGTTGAAGGTGGCAAGATGTACACTGTTGATGCTAGTGTCCACATCAGCGCGCTGAACCCCGCCGAGGCTGGTTCCGCCGACAGCCAGGCGTTCCTGGCCCAGGTTCAGCGGCAGCGCGTGCCCACGTTCTGTCCCACGCTGTTACTGGTCGAAGTGGCTGCCGCCATCGCGCGTGCCCTTGACGACACCGGCCGCGCGGTGGCGTTGGCGGCGGAACTGCGTGGCTTGCCTAACCAAACGGGCTCTACGCAGATTTGTGAGGTGAAAACTGGACTGGAGGCCAACTTGAGTTAGAATGTGGTGCAAACCAACCCAAGGAGGCCCCACATGAAGATGCCCCCACAGCTGCCACCGCCGCGTAAGAAGATAGCGAAGGATGCAGCTCAGGCCGTGAAGCGCGTGCATAGTCTGACGACGCAAGCAGTAACAGCGGAAACCTTGAGCGAGCTGCTGGGCTTGCCGGGAATGAGAGTGACCCGATTTGCCATTGAGGAAGAAAACAAGGAGCAGTACCTGCACCTGTTCTGTGAACACGAACACGATGTGGCCATATGCCCGCGTTGCCTGAAGGCGACGACCGAGATTCACGAGCAGAAGGATCGCTGTGTACGTCACCTGGACATCTGGGAGATGAAGACATTGGTGCACTTCCCTCAGCGGCGCTTTGATTGCGACGTGTGCGGCCAGCCCTTCACTGAGAACCTGGCGTGGATCAATCCCAAGCGGCGGCAGACGAGCGTCTTCGAGATGCACATCTACGAGCGGGTGAAGCACAAGACACCCCGCAAGCAGGTGGCTGTCCAAGAAGGGCTGCACGAAGCGACGGTACTGGATATCTTCAAGCGGCAGGCAAAGCGCGCTGCCCGTCAAGTCGATGATCGGAGAGTACGTATTCTCGGAGTGGACGAGATCTCGCTGCGGAAGGGACACAAGCAGTATGCGTTGGTGCTCTCTGATCTGGAACGACGCAGGGTGATTGCTGTGTTGCCGAATCGCCTCAAGAAGACGTTCGAGGAGTGGTTGGAGGGTTTGACGGAGGAAGAACGCCGTGCCATCAAGGTTGTGTCGATGGACATGTGGGAAGCCTATCGCCAGGCTGTGCGCAAGAAACTGTCTCATGCCAAGATTGTCGCCGATCGCTTCCACGTGATGAAACAACTCAACCATCAGATTGACCTGATGCGGCGGAGCATTCAGAGGAAGGCGAAGAAAGAAGGCCATGAGGCTTTGTACCAAGCTCTGAAGGGTAGCCGGTGGGTGTTGCTGAAGAATCGGCGCGAACTCACCCCAGAGCAGGAAGCTCAACTGTGCACCATCCTGGCTGTTTCGAAGGAAGAGTTCCGTACCATCTGCGACAAGATCACCGACCGAGCGCGGGCGCAGCGTTTCCTGTGGGCGTGGACAGGGAAAGCTCTGGCCACAGGGAGTCGGTATTTGATTCGGCTTGTCAAGACGCTGCGTAACTGGTGGCATGAGTTCCTCAACTACTTCGATGATCGGGTGACCCAAGGATTTGTGGAAGGTATCAATCGCGCCATCCGTGGCATCATCAATCGCGCTTTCGGCTACCGGAACTTCGACAACTTCCGTTTGCAGGTTCTCGTGGAGTGCGGTGGTGTCTGATTTCACCCCACAAATCTGTGTAGAGCCATAAAACGCTCGTGTCGTTGGACGAGGCGTTGGCCGACCGTGCTGCCGATCTGGCGGCGACCGCCCGGCTGCGCGGCGCCGACGCGGTTTATGCCGCCGTAGCGCAGCAATACGGCACCACACTTGTGACACTCGACCGGCGACAACTGGAGCGGCTGCCGCCCTTGGTGAAAATTGCCCGACCCGCCGATGTGCTGCGTGCAGTCGCGCTGTCGTGAACAGGCGGTTCTAGGGGAGACGATCCAGCCCCGGCTCTTCAGGCCGGGGCGCCGAGGGAAGACCGCGCCGTTGTGAACAAGCGGCGCTGGGGGTCTCCCTCTCCCCGTAGGGGAGGGCTCGGTGTCGGCATCACCAGCGGTATGGCGTACCAAGGTCTCCCTCCCCCCGTGGGGGAGGGCTGTGGTGGGGGGCCTCCAGCCCTGGCTCTTCAGGCCGGGGCTGGTTTACCACCCACTGGCTGCGAACGCCGCCTTCAGCAGCGTCTCCCGCTCCTCGGGCGTCATCGGGCGCGGGCGGGCGTAGTCCTCCAGTATCGCCGTCAGCACCTCGGTGCTGACGTGCCGCCCGTCGTAAAAGACGTGGCGGTCCACGAACTCCTGCCGCGTCTCCAGCGACCACATCTGGTCGAAGAAGAGGTTGCCCAGGCCGTAGTGGATGAAGGCCCCGGCGTGGAAGTCGAAGCCCTGCGGCTGGTGAGCCTGGCTGCCGCTGACGATGACCGCACCCGCCTCGGCCAGCGCGCGGAACTCGGCCCGTTGCTGCGGCGTGGGCTCGTACTGGTAGAACTCCCAGTACTGGAGGGTGACAATGGGGATGACACCCTGCTCACGCAGTCCGCGGACCTGGGCGTAGAGCAGGTCGTAGTCGCAGGGGGCCGCGCCGGGGCGGTCGCCGGTTGCCCAGTTGGAGGGTGGCCCCGCCGGGTTGCAGCCCACGAAGCCGAAGGTATGCACACCGTGGGTAAGCATCAGGGGTCGTTGCGCCTGCGCCAGGTTCCAGCCGCCGCCGAAGTAGGGGATGGAGCGCTCGTCGTACATCCTCAGCGACAGATTCATCGCCCCCATCCCCCAGTCGAGCAGGTGGTTGCCGGTCAGTTCCACCACGTCTACGTCTATGTCCTCCAGCAACTTGATGAAACCGGGGTCGGAACAGAAGACCATGGTGTAGTAGTCGGCTGGCGGTGGGCAGTTCTCGGCGAAGGAGACCTCGTTGCTGACGTGGGTGATGTCGGCCTCGACCAGCCAGTCACGGATGTCCCCGGCGGGGTAGGTCACGCCGTTCTGATCCATCCTCATGGCCGTAGCCCGGGCCAGGGCGGTCACGCCGGTCATCACCATCACCGTCATCCTGGCCGGGTCCCGGTTGGTGAGAGGAGCGCCCAGCAGTTCCTGAAGTCTGGCGACGCCGCGCTCCAGGCCGGTCACGCCGGCGCGCACGACCAGCGGATAGATCGCCGTATCCATCCCCTTATCGAGCACCGAACCACCGTCCACGCGCAGCACCTTCCAGCGCGGCTCCAGTTGGTCGAAGGGGACCACAGCCCAGGCCGGACGGGTGTCCCAGGCGCGCTGCACGAGTTCCTCTGACGGGATGATTTCAACCGCGCCGGGGGCGGGGTCGCCCATCAAAGTGACCAGCGTTGCGGCGGTGTCAGCAGTCATCAGCAGCGGCCGGCCGGCAAAGGGGCCGGCCAGGGCGCCGCCCCAACTGCTGACTACGTCGGCCCAGATCACCTCGTCGGTCAGGGTGGGGAAGGAAGCCACGACTGCGTAGATCCACCCGGCGAGCGGGGTCGCGTCGGGGCCCGGGTTGAGCGCCACCTGCACGTCGGCTGCCTCGGCGGAAGGGGCCGGGGCGAAAAGGTCAGGGCAGGCAGCGACGGTGGAATTCAGCGCGTCGGCGACGGGCGCGGGCAGTCGCCCTGGGACAAGGATAGTCACCGGCCAGGCGGGGGTGGGGGTGGGGGGAGGGGTCGGCGTGGGGGTAGGGATGGGAGGGCGCGGGGTGCGGGTCGGCGTGGGGGTGACGTCGGGGCTGGTCAGGCTGCCGCAGGCGGCGAACAGAGCCGCGATCAGGCCCAGGCTGGCGAGCAGGGCCAGCCACAGTGCGCGGCGTGACGGGGTGGTCGGTTTCATTGGGCGAATAGCGAATGGCGAATGGTGAATGGCAAATACGGGTGGCGAATGGCGAATCTCACTCAAAGGGCGGCGTGAAGTGCACCCAGACCCACGTGCCCGGCGTGCCCCTGCCTATGTAGGCCAGGTCCACGTCTTCGGGAGTGAACGGGTCGGCCCAGTTGAAGAACCACAGCGCATCGCGGGGGGCCAGGTTGACGCAGCCGTGGCTGCGCGTGAAGCCGAAGGCGTCGTGCCAGAAGGCAGCGTGGATGGAGTACCCCTCGTGGAAGTACATCGTCCAGGGCACGTCCTCAATGAAGTACCAGGCCGGGCTCCCGTCCTCCACGTCAGGGTTACTCATCTTGCCCTCCCACATCTTGGCCCAGAGGCGGTACAGGCCGGATGGAGTGGCGCTGGCAGTCCGTCCGCCGGAGATCAGTGTGGCGTAGACCATGCGTTCCCCTTCGTAGGCGGCAATCGTCTGTTCGAACAGGTCCACCTCGATCCACTTCTCGCCCGGGCCGACCCCCTCCGGCGGCAAGTCCACGTCCACCCGCGCCACGTTCTCCTGCTCCACCCACTGGTCGGGGCCGACCAGATACCAGATTTCGCCGCCGCGCCGTTCCTCGGCGAAGATGGTAACCAGTTGGTAGCGTTTGAGTCCCTCGACGCCGGTGTTGAGCACGCCCTGTGGCACAATCGAGGGCTGCACCCAGCGGTTGATCCAGGCGAAGGGGTGTTGCGGCTGTTCGGTGAGGTAGATGCCCTGGAAGCGGGAGGGGCTGGCGAACGCCAGTGTGTCGGCGGGGATGAATTCCTCATCGTTGATCTGGTACCACTGCTGCCCCTCGTACTCGACCAGACCGCCCACGCTGACCCACCAGTCGCCAGAGAGCATCGTGCGCACAGGCGGCAACCCCATCGCGGCTTCCATCGGGTGGCGGTACACATTCAGCGGCAGGGTCCTGACGTAGGCGTAGGTGTGGGGAACGAGTGCGTCGTCTTCGTCGTGGGGGAGTTCAAGCACGGGCAGTTCGGGCAGCGGGTCGGGCGGACGGACGGAGGCGATGCGATAAGCGGTGGTGCCAGGCCCATAGGAGGGGCATAGTTCCGGACTGCGCCAGATGAGGCTGGGTACGCAGACGTAGCGGGTGCGGGGAGCGCGAGCAGGAAGCGGCCCCGGATCATGCAGGCCGGCCGCTTCGGCCGGCTCCGCTTTCAGAGCCAGCAGGATGAGCAATGCCAGGACGACGAACAGGTAGCGGCGCATGCCGGGTCTCCAACGATAGAAATATGAGAATATATTTTAGCACAGATTCGACGTGGCGTCCAGAATGAGAAGTCACTTTTGACCTATTGTAACACAGCCCCCGCGCACTGTCTCGACGGGCGGTGCGCGGGGGCTCGCTGACTTGCCTACGAGTCTACGACGACCTGGCTATGCTCAGAGTTGTATACTGAGCGCACTTGGGTTTGGTGAATTTGGAGTGTAGGCTTTAGCCGGAATTTAGGCGTCAAATCCGGCTAAAGCCTCGATTCCGAAATCACTGATTTGAGACGTGGGTCTTGGGCAGGCGGCGCTCGGCAGGGAGGGCGTACTGGAGACGACCGACCAGTTTGCAGTTGATCGCCAGGGTCAGCCCGGACTGCAGAGGGAAGAGCAGTATCTTGCCGCGCCGCCGCACGCCGGCGAAGGCCTGGCCAATCAGCACCTCGGCGAATCCCTGGAGCGTGAGGTCACGCACCACCAGCGGGCGGACGACTTCGACGTCGTTGATGGTCTGCCCAGTTAGCCGAGGGGCCAGCACCTCACGGATGATCAGGTTGGGGAACCGAAGGCAGGCGCACGTTTCTCTCTGACCTCTACTTCCACGAAGGGGCGGGGTAATCCCGCCCCTACCAACCCACTTAAAACGCCCCCGGTTTATTTGGTGCCCCCAAAGGGATTCGAACCCTTGTCGCGGGCTTGAAAGGCCCGTGTCCTAGACCAGACTAGACGATGGGGGCGTTTGTACATCCATTTTACCACAAAGGCCCCTTGCGTCAAGAACTGGGTTCAATCCAGTATAGCCCGGTCTGTTACTGGCCTGCCTCATTCCACCCCCGCGCCTCCACCAGGTTCTCGTACAACGTGCGGCTGAACCCCGTGATGTTGAGGAATCGGTCCAGCAGTGCGCGCTCCATTTCAGCGTCGTGAACCTGGAGATAGCTGCTGTAGATTAACGCTAAGTCAAGATTCAACGCCTTGTCCAGTGTGTGCATCGTGGCCGAGAGCGCGTGAGGGCGCTCATTCAACTGGCTTTGGGCTAATTCAAACAAATGCCTGCGCGCCAGTCCCTCCAGCAGAATGACGTCCTCGAATGCCAGGTCAATCTCTACCAACTTCTGTCCAAATGCACAGCGCTCCTTGACGTACTCCCCGTCGAACGTTCCAACGAGCAGGCCCATCAGCCATTCACTGAGCACGCTGTGCAAGCGCCGGACGAAACGCGCATTGGCCATCAGTGGCTGTGTACCTTTGAACTGCGCCAACTGCTTGCCGAGGCCCTCGATCACCCCGGTGATGTTGGAGTTCAACCAGCGACGCAGTTCGGCAATCTGTTCCTGGTCAGTCCTATCCCACCCGACACACGTCTTGACCCTGTCGAACCAGGTCGTCATCGCGAAGCACGCCCTCCACCCGCCCTCGTCACTTGTCCTCAGATCCGTCTTTGCTCCAGCTGCCGCTGGTGGTTTCTCCATTCCTGCCCAACCGATGCAGCGGTAGCCGCGTCAATCCCCAGCGGCTGCGATTCCATACCTGCCGCAACGTGCGCCGCAGTCGCTGCGGCACGGTAGCCGGGGAGTGTCTTACTTTCGGTGTCGCTTTGTACTTATTCACAGTCAAGTGCTGATGTCTAATCATGTTTCACCCGCTACGCATCATCGTGCAGCCATGATGCTTTCCCCAGGTCTTACATGCGCTTGGTATATCAGGAAGTTGCTTCACATACTCCCACGAGGCTTCATCCGGCCAGGCAGCCGAATATCTAAGACTGACATAGCATACCACAGAAAGCCGTACCTGCGGGTTGCGAAGGGGTTACGATTTGGTTACGAGGGGGGAAACTCAGTCCACGTCCGGGCTGCTGCTCGCGAACATGTAACCAACGCCGCGCACATTGAGGATGTATTGAGGGTTAGATGGGTCGGTCTCCATCTTCTTGCGCAAGCGGCGGATGTGGACCCGAACAATCGCGCGCGCGCCCCAGGCGTCGGTTTCGTACCCCTGGGCGCGCCGCACCAACTCCTGTGGGCTCCAGATCTGATCCGGGGTCTCTATGAGACAAACCAATATCTCGAACTCGGTTGGGGTCAGATCCAGCTGTCGCCCACACAGCATAGCAATGTGTTTCTGGCGATCCACCACGACGTCACGTATCTGGATGAGGCGGCTGGGCTGAGGGGACGCCGCTTCCTCAACCGCTTCCGCGCCTTCCACAGCAGCCAGCTCGGAGAGTGTCTGCTCCAGTTGGCCGACCAGATGCCGACGATGTTGCTCCTGTTGACGCTTCGCCAGGCCTTTGCGCACGCTCTCCAGGACCTCGGGAACAGGACAGGGCTTAAGCAGGTAGTCGTGCGCACCCTGTCGAATGGCTTGGATCGCCGTTTCCAGCGTCGCGAAGGCGGTCAGCAGAATGATGACAGTGCCAGGGGATTGTTTCTGCACCGCTTCGGTCACCCCAAGGCCGTCCATCCCGGGCATCTTGAGATCGAGCACCATCAGATCAAAGGGGCCACTCTTGTTCAACAGGCTCAGGGCCTCCTCACCGCTGGCTGCCGTAGAGACCTGGTAGCCTTCCAGCCTCAGTATCTCGGCCATAGAGATGCGTGGCACTGCCTCATCATCCACCACCATGACGCGTGCTGTCTCTGCCATCTCTCTACGTTTCACTCCTCACGTTCTACTTTTCCAGTCTCTCTCGGATGCACGGGCAAGTTGACGGTAAAGGTCGTCCCCTGGCCCAATTGGCTTGATACTTCTATCATCCCGCCGTGGCGCTCTATGATTCCGTAACTTATGGCCAGCCCCAGCCCAGTGCCGGTGGGCTTGGTCGTGCAGAAAGGCTCAAACAGGTTGGCGATTTGTTCCGGTGACATGCCTGGGCCGGCGTCGTGGAAACGCGCCAGCACCCACTCACCGTCCTCTGAAAGCATCGTCTCCAACTGCAGGTCGCCGTCCGAGGGCATGGCCTCGATAGCGTTGATGATGATGTTCAAGAACACCTGGATGATCTGGTCAGGGACCACAGGCACGAAGGGCAAGTCGGGGGTCAGGTGGGTATGCACGCGGACAGCACCGTGTTGTAGCCGCTTGTGGGTCAGGGCGAGCACGCTTTCCACGATGCTGTTGACGTCGGTAGGCACCATGCCACCGCGCGAGGGCCGATAGAAATCCAGCATGCGCTGCACAATCTCGATCAACCGTTGCACCTCGGCCTGGGCCATGTTCAGATACTGCAGGCGTTTATCGTTGCTAAGACCATTGTGCAGGCTCAGGTGCAGGCTGTTGTGGATCGCCTGGAGAGGGTTGTTGATCTCGTGAGCAATGGAGGCGGCCAGCCGGCCGATGGCAGCCATCTTCTCTGCCTGCACAAGTTGTGCCTGGGAACGTTCTAACTCCTCTGTGAAGTCGGCCAACTCGCTGTACAGATTGGCGTTATCCACTGCCACCGCAACCGAGGCCGCCATCGCCTGCAGCAGTTCCAGGTCCCGCTGGGTGAATACCCCATCCATCTTGTTGATCACCTCGATGGCCCCGGTCACCCGATCGTGGATCCTCAACGGCACACAGAGAATGGTATGGGAGGTGAATCCCGTCTCCTCGTCAATCTCGGCCAGGAAATGGGGGTCACGCTCGATGTTGTTGACGAGTTGGGGCTCGCCAGACTGTACCACATAGCCCACGATGCCCTTACCCGGCTGCAGGGCCCTGCCGGCAATCCAGTCCCGCTTGGGACCCAGCGTTTTGCGGAAGACCAACTCGCCTGTCGCCTCATCTATCAGCACCAACGAGCCAGCCTGGACCTGTAGGATCTCGCGAATACCCTGCATCGTCGCCTCCAGAACGTCATCCAGGTCCAGGCTAGAGGTGACCATGCGGTTGATCTCGATGAGGGCCGCCAGTTCCCGATTGCGCCGGCGCGTGGCCTGTTCGCTGCGGCGGATGCGCATGACAGCGTCAATCCGCGCCAGCAGTTCCTGGGGATCGAAAGGTTTAGTGAGGTAATCGTCGGCCCCCATTCCCAGACCCAGCGTCTTATCGCCGACCGAATCGAGGGCCGTGGTCACGATGAACGCGGTATGGCGAAGCGCGGGGTCGGCCTTGACGCGGGCAATCACCTCATAGCCGTCCATCTCCGGCATCATGATGTCCAGCAGGACCAAGTCAATCTCGCTTCCCGCTGCTGCTTCCCGACGCAAAATGTCGAGTGCTTCCCCGCCGGAATGCGCCGCCAGCACCTGGCAACGCATCAGTCTCAGCATATTTCGCATCAATTCCAGCATCTCAATCTCGTCTTCGACGATCAAGATGCGGGGAGGTGGTGGTTGTTGTACCTCGCTCATATCACGGTGACGCCTCTTGCAAGTCCAGCATCTCGATATTCCATAACTCGCTCTGTGCTGTGGGGTCCAGCGTGAAATTCAGCACGCCCGACCGGGCCAGGGCAACCCGCAGCCACATGAACAGCGGGATGGCGGGGAGTTCTTCGGAGAAGATGACCTGTGCCTGCTTGTGATACTCCTCGTACTGCTGGGTGCCGGGCAATGCCTGGAGCGCCGCTTGGCAGACCGCATCGTAGTCGGGATTGCTGTAGCCGGCGGGATTGTCCCCGTACCAGTGCCCCTTGTCCGGGATCTCGGAAGACACGTAGTGCCCACACGCGGGGATCACGTCGAACCACCACGTCGTTTCGGCCAGGTCAAACTGCCGACCGAAGAGCGGCCCATCAGGCCCGTCGGCGAAGAACTCCCATTGAGATAGCGTTTCCAGGTCCACGTGGATGCCACAGTCGGCCAGGTTGGCTTTGACGATGCGGGCAGCCTGTTGTGTGGCCACGCTATCAGATGGGATCAACAGCGTGACCTCGAACGACGTGCCAGCACGAACGCTCTGCACGCGATGGGCCTCGCGCACGCCGTCCTCGTTCTCATCCAGCCACCCGATCTCCTCCAGTAGCACCCGGCTGGCCGCCGGATCATAGTCCCAGTGCACGAGGCGGTCGCCCGCGTAGAGCGGGTGCACGGGCGGCAGGTAACTATCCGGTACGACGCTGCGACCATAAGTGACCTCGTCTACGATAGCCTGTCGGTCAATGCACTGGATGATAGCCTGTCGCACTCGCACGTCCCCGAAGAAGTCCGCCCGCCGGTAGTCAGGCACCGGGTCAATGCCGAAGTCAATGTGCTCCCAACCACTGCTGGTCGCCGAAATCACCTCCAGCAGGCCATGCCGCTCCGCCTGAGCCAGCAGCGGCATGAACGGTTCAAAGCCAGCGTCATGGGTACCGATGTCGCACTCGCCTGAGAGGAGGTGGGCAATCATCTCCGGCGCGCCGGAGGTGAACCTGAACACTACCTGATCCAGGTAAGGCAGCCCCTCAGCAGCGCGGAAGTAGTAAGGGTTGCGTGAAAGAGTGATGTGATCCCCCGCCACCCACTCCTCGACGATGAACGGCCCCCAACCTACGGGATGGCGACGGGTCTCATCGGCCTGCAACAACTCGGCAGGAGAACGCCCCTCCAATTGATGGCGCGGCAAAGGAGGGAAGAAGTTCAAGAAATAAGTGGAGTCAATGAAGCCGGGCAGCCCGACCCACTTTATGCGCCACTTGCCCAGGGAGTAGTAATGGGCTGTGCGATCAGTGAGATAGTGGCTGCCTGGCGTAGCGGGATCGGAGGCCACCTGGAAGGCAAAGACCGAGTCGGCCGCCGTGAGGGGCTCGCCGTCGGCCCAGGCAACGTCTTCCCGCAGCACAAACGCGACCTCTATTCTCTCCATCCACAGCGGTTCACCCTCGAACTCGACCGCGCACTCATCGGCATGGCAGCCAACCGGACGGACGCGCACTCCTTCTGCCAGTCCCAGCACCTGACCCTCGGCGTCAACCACCCGGGCGCCTTCTCGCACGCGTATGGTACGCGTGAACGCGTCCCCATCGGCGATGCTGGGCACTTTTTGCAGAATCACCGGCTGGTAGGCGTAACTCAGGTGGTCAATGGGTCCATCATAGAGCGGTTCCATCACGTGCCGCGCAGAGGCCAGGCGCGTGCCACCGTAGAGGTACAGCGTGTCAGGTTCGCCGACCAGGCAGACAGTGAGCACTTTAGGCTCCGCCGGCGGCGGGGTAGGTATGGGCGACGGAGAAGGCGTGGCCGTGACCACCACCGTAACCATCTCCGGCGGCGTCGTCACAGTGACGGTCATGATCTGGGGAGCGCAACCAGTGAGCAACAGGGTCGCTGCGGTGAAGGCAGCAAGGGCGTATCGCCGTTGGTGCAGCATCTATTCCTCCTCGGAGGTCAAGTATAACATCACACGGGCCGGAGTGCAACCCGCAGCAGGCCAGGCTGTATCAAGATTCCCGGGGAAATGTGGCCAACCAGCGCCGCCGTGAGCAGGTGGCGCCGGGTTGCAAACCTGCTGGATAAAGCCCTTCTGAGACTTCCAAAGTCTGTTCGTTCTTACGGGTAGTCTGGGCGTAGGTCGCCAGTGTTATTACTGGCACCAGGGGGCCGGCATCCAATACTTGTGCTTGACACTCTGGCCATCTGCCGATTCGACGATGATGGAGTGCGTTATCCCGCTGCATCCTCGCGCCTTGAAGACGATCGTAGGATTGGTCTCCCAGGTGGTGAAGACGTCCAGGTCGTGATGAATGGTGTAGGGAGGCGCGCCACCTGTGATGTGCAGGATGATCTTGCATTCGTACTCGCCGTCTGGCAGGGACTGCCAGTGATCCAACCTCGTGGGTTCGGGAAAGTCCAGCGGCCCGGCGCTGACCGGCGTGGTGGGTGTGAATGTCACCGCTGGCGGAGTTGCCTCCAGTGTGGGCGGGAACCACTGGGTGGGGGTTGGCAGCAGCGTTTCCGGTGGCGGCTCGGTCGCTGGAGGCGACACTGTCTCTTGCGGCGGTAGGGTGGCCAGGATATAGGGCGTCACGGTGGGGGGTGGGGTCTGAGGTACGGGGGTCGCCTGCTCCGGAGCGTTACAAGCCAGGATGCTCGCCACGAGTCCCAGAAACGCCAGATATATTGATGAGCGGCGTCTGTTCATGGTCTTTCTCCCCTTTCAAATTCGTGTCATGGGGGGGGCAGGGCGCCTTCCAGCCGCAACAGTGCCGCCTTCACTTCCAGCCCACCGCCATAACCGGTCAGCGAGCCTCCCGCCCCGATCACCCGGTGGCAGGGAACGATGATGGGCAACGGGTTGGCACCCATCGCTGCCCCCACCGCCCGCGCGGCCCCCGGCCGTCCCATACGTTGCGCGATCTCGCCGTAGGTCGCCGTCGCACCGTAGGGGATGCAGGCGACTTCGGCCCACACTGCTCTCTGGAAGGCCGTACCGCGCACGTCCAGCGGCAGGTCGAACTCGCGCCGGATGCGGGAGAAGTACTCGCGCAACTGAGTCAGTGCAGGGGCCAGCGCCGTAGGGTCTTCACGCGGCGGCTTCGCACTGACGTGCCGGGCCAGCCAGGCGAAGAAGGCGTCCGGCTGTCCAGCGCCCAGTCCCACAGTGCAGATTCCGGTCCTGGTCGTGGCTACCCACACCAGCCCGGCCGGCGAGTCCATCCGAGCATAAGCAAGACTCAGTAGATCCAAATTTTATACTCCAAGGGGTGCCACGTCGGCTCTAAATTGCCCCACTCGAATTATAACACATCTCCCCCCGAGATGCTACACCAGCGCGCATCGGTCTGAAGCGCCGGTGCTGAAAGCCCTCACCCCAGCCCTCCCCCACGAGGGGAGGGAGGCCCAACACTGCCTGTTTACGGCGGTGAGCGCGGCTCACTTCACCAGCGCCTTCTCCACCGCCTCGGCCACGGAGCGCACCGGGACGGCCTCGATGCCCTCGGGCAGCGGTTCGTGCCCGCGCCGTACCGTCCGGGGCAGCAGGCAGCGGCGGAAGCCCAGTTGCGCCGCCTCCTTCAGCCGCGCCGCCGTCTGGCCCACCGCCCGCACCTCGCCCGAAAGCCCCACCTCGCCGATGACCGCCAGGTCCGCCGCCACGGGCCGGTCGCGCACGCTGGAGGCAATGGCCACCGCCACCGCCAGGTCCGCCGCCGGCTCCCCCACCTGCAAGCCCCCGATCACGTTGGCGAAGACGTCCTGATCGTAGAGCCGCAGCCCCACCCGCCGCGAGAGCACAGCGGTGATGAGCAGCAGCCGGTTGAAGTCCACGCCGTTGGCGGTGCGGCGCGGGTGGCCGAAACTGGAGTGGCTGGCCAGCGCCTGGATCTCGACCAGCAGCGGGCGCGTGCCCTCCATCGTCACCGCGATGGCCGACCCCGGCGCATTCACCATCCGCTCGGCCAGGAACACCTCCGACGGATTGAGCACCTCGACCATCCCCCGCTCCCGCATCTCGAACACCCCCACCTCCGAGGTGGCGCCGAAGCGGTTCTTGACCGAGCGCAGCAGCCGGTAGGTGTGGAATAGGTCGCCTTCCAGGTAGAGCACCGTGTCCACGATGTGCTCCAGCACCTTCGGCCCGGCGATGGCCCCCGCCTTGGTCACGTGGCCCACCAGAAAGACGGCCACGCCTTCGGCCTTGGCCCACCACTGGAACCGGGCCGCCGCCTGGCGCACCTGGCTGATTGAGCCCGCCGCCGAGGTCAGTTCCTCTGAGTAGACGGTCTGGACCGAGTCCACGATCATCACCAATGGCCGGACTCGCTCCGCGTGGCGCAGGATCGTCTCCAGGTTGGTCTCGGTGACGACGAACAGGTCGTCGTTGCGGATAGAGAGCCGGTCAGCGCGCATCCTGATCTGTCGGGCCGACTCCTCGCCGGAGACGTACAGCACTGGCTGGCCCGTCGCCTCTGCCATCACCCCGGCAGTCTGCAAGAGCAGCGTGCTCTTGCCAATGCCGGGATCGCCGGCGACGAGGATAAGGGAGCCGGGCACGACGCCGCCCCCCAGCACGCGGGCGAACTCTCCCAGCGGCAACGGCAGCCGGTCCAGCCCCTCGGTCTCAATCTCGGTCAGGCGGCGGGGCTCGCTACCGAGGGCGCTCGGGAGTCCGGCTGCCGTGGCGGATGGCTGCTCGACCACCTCGACCATCGTGTTCCACTCGCCGCAGCCGGGGCAGCGGCCCATCTCGCGGGGCGCAGTCCGCCCGCATCTCTGGCAGACCCAGTGTGTGCGCGTCTTGGCCATCATCAGCCTCCGTCGGTATTGTACCAGAACATTTGTTCGGGCGCAAGTGAGAACACGGATCATAGGTCGGCAACGGATGTACTGCAACCATATCATCAATTTTGCCTTTGGTCAAATACGAGTAAGGGCAGGTCTTGTGCCTGCCCCAGAGGGTGACCACAAGGGTGCGTCCCTACATGTTGAGATGATCCATGCGAGTTACGTATTGCGTGTTGCGTATTCCGTATGTTGTTCATTAGCCGTTGGAACCTTCCCGCCTCGTCTGGCGTCTAATGTGTAGCAGGCTCAATCACACACATTGGCTATGTACCAACCACGCCAGGAGGAGAGAGATGACTAGAACCAACCGACCAACTAACCAACCAACGGACCAATCAATCTACCGCTTGCTAATAACCGCCGCCATAGTCATCGTCGTACTGCTGAGCATCGCCCCGCCCGTCCTGGCCGATGGCATCATCATCCCTGATCCCCCCCCGTTTCTCGAACCCATCCCGCTCGACGAGACCTGGCTCACCATCCGCTATCACCGCGTCACCGTCACCATTGAGGATCAGGTGGCGACAACGCGCGTCGAGCAGGAGTTCCTTAACGAGCACGAGTGGGAGTGCGAGGGCACCTACGTATTCCCGTTGCCAGAGGGGGCCGCCGTCTCCGAATTCGTGATGTGGGTGGATGGCAAGCCGATCGAGGGACGTATCTTGGAGGCCGACGAGGCCCGCAGAATCTACGAGGACATCGTCCGCCGCCGCCGCGACCCGGCGCTACTGGAGTACGTCGGCCGCAGCGCAGTCCAGGCCCGCATCTTCCCCATCCCCCCGGGCGGCTCGCGCAAGGTCGAACTGGAGTACAGCCAGGTTCTCCCCATCGTCAGCGGCCTGGTGCGCTACGTCTATCCCCTGGAGACCGAGAAGTTCTCCGCCCGCCCGCTAGAGGAGGTCAGCGTCCACGTCGAAATCCGCTCCCGCGACGCGATACGTGCGGTCTACTCGCCCACCCACCAGGACCGGGTTTACGTCGTCCGGGACGGCGACTACCGGGCTACGGTTGGCTACGAGGAAAACGACGTGCTGCCCGAGGAGGACTTCGAGTTGGTCTACACCGTGAGCCAGGAGGAGGTGGGACTGAACCTGCTGACTTACTGGGAGCCGCCCGACGACGGACGCCGCCCTGAGCTTGCCGAAGGGTTCTTCCTGCTCCTCGTCGCCCCCACCGTCGAAGTGGAGGAGGGGCGAGTGATCCCCAGGGACGTCATCCTGGTGCTCGACACCTCTGGCTCAATGGAGGGGGAGAAGATTGAGCAGGCGCAAGAGGCGCTGACCTACGTGCTGGAGCACCTGAACGAGGAGGATCGCTTCAACGTCGTCGCCTTCTCCACCGGCCTGCGGCAGTACGCGCTGGGGCTGCGGCCCGCGTCCGAGGCTCGCGAGGCCGCCGCGTGGGTGCAGCGGCTGGAGGCGGTCGGCGGCACCGACATCAACCGCGCGCTGCTGGAGGCGTTGGCGCAGACCGATAGTTCGGCTTCGCTCACCACAAGCCCCGAGCGGCCCACGGTGCTCATCTTCCTCACCGACGGCCTGCCCACCGAGGGGGTGACTGAAATCGAACAGATCCTGTCCAACGTGGAAGCCGCCGCGCCCGGCAACGTGCGTCTCTTCCCCTTCGGCGTGGGCGACGACGTCAACACCGTCCTCCTGGACACGCTGGCCGAGCAGCAGCGGGGGGCCACCGACTACGTCCGTCCCCACGAGCGGATTGACGAGGAGGTCTCCGGTTTCTACGCCAAGATCAGCACCCCCGTCCTGGCGAACATCGAACTGGACTTTGGCGACGTATTGGTCGAAGACACCTATCCCTACCCGCTGCCCGACCTGTTCGCCGGCACGCAACTCATCCTGGTGGGCCGCTACCGACTCCCCTCCCCCAGAGTTGGGGGAGGGGCCGGGGGTGGGGGCAGCGCAACCCGCATCACGCTCACCGGGGAGGTGAACGGCGAGCGTCGAAAGTTCGTCTACGAGGGCAACTTCCGCGCCGAGGGGGGCGATGATGGTTCAGCTGGGCTCACCACAAGCTTCATCCCCCGATTGTGGGCCACGCGCAAGATCGGCCACCTGCTGACGCAGATTCGGCTCCACGGAGAGCGGCGGGAGTGGGTGGACGCCATCGTCGAGTTGAGCGTCCGCTACGGCATCATCACCCCCTACACCTCGTTCCTCATTGAGGAGGAGGACATCCTGACCAGGGAAGGGCAAGACGCCGCGGCGGAGAAAATCCTGGCCATGCCGACAGCGCCCGCCGTTGGCGCGCCAGCGGTGGAGATGGCCGACGAGGAGGCTAACCTGCGCGGGGCCGAATCAGCGGGCGGCGGGATGATGCCCCACGAGGTTGCGCAAGTCGTGCGGCTGGTGGGCAGCAAGACCTTCGTGCTGCAGGACGGCGTCTGGACCGACACGGTCTTCGACCCCTCGCGGATGACCACTGTGCAGATCGGCTTCGGCTCCGACGACTACTTCGATCTGCTGGCGGCCCGGCCGGAGTGGGGTGCATACTTCGCGCTGGGCGAGCGCGTCATCTTCGTCGCCGAGGGCACAGCCTACGAGGTGGTGGAGGGGGAGGCTGGCCCGGTGCAGGTGCCGCCGACCCACACGCCGGAGCCGGAGCGGCCGACAGCGGAGCCCGCCCGTCCCGGCCAGCCAACACCCACGCCGGTTGCCAGCAGCGGGACGACCACCACGGGGTCAGGCGGCGACTTCTGCACAGGTGCGATGGTGATAGGCGTCATCGCGCTGGCAGCGGCGGCGCTGTGGCAGCGGATGCGGGGGTAGGGCAGCACCTGCCTCGGATATTCAAGTGCCCGGCATCTCTCAGGTGCCGGGCACTTCTCATCGCTGTTGACAAAGCGGGCGAGTCATATTATGATGCGCAGGTTATGAGGCATTTCCCCACACTGTGACTCTGCCCCAACAATCGCCTCCGGTTGTGATGTGACGACATCGCCACAGGCAGACTCCATGGAGAGAACGATGATCCGCAAAGGCGACATCCAATGGTGGGTGCTAGAGGCGAAGAAGCATCCTGAATCGGCTCCAACGATCATTGAGGAACTGGCCAAACGGCTCGCCGAACTGGACGCCGAGAATGAGCGGCTACGCGGTGAGGTCATCCGGCTGCAGCGGTGCACGCTGGCGGCCACTGAAAGCGCAGAGGTGAGTGCTCTGCAGGAGAAGGTAGCCACGCTGCAAGCCCTCCTGGACGGCGAAGTGTCTTCCGAGCCATCCGTGGTATTCCTCTCCAACCGGCTGAAATCTGCGCGCCTGCCGCTTTCACAGGTACAACGATTGGCCCGTGAGGCCCGTCCAGTGCTTGGAAGGCAAGCCATGTTGGCGGTAAGTCGCCTTCTGCTGGCCCATCCTCACGATGAACTACTGCTGCTCACCAGCCAGGGGCGCGGTCTTAAGGCGTTGCCCACCAGCATCCCCACGCTGGTCGAGGGGGGCGACTGGCCCACCGCCGATGATCAGGAACTGGCGACTGGTGAGCGGGTGACGGCGGCCATGGCCGTGGCGGCCCCACCCCGTTTCTGGACCGTCGTCACCCGGCGGGGCTACGTGCGGCAACTGCTCCGCATTGACTTCGACCGAAGGGTGGAGCGGGGCGACCAACTGCTTGAAAGCCCCTTCAGCAACGATGCACCGGTGGCTCTTGTGAACGGCGACCGGGGTGATCTCCTGCTGGTCACCCGCTGGGGCAAGGGAGTCCGCTTCCCCCAGCGGGCCATTGAGGGGCAAGGATCGGTTGCACTGGAGTTGGAGCCTGACGATGAGATTGTCGCTGCGCTTCCGCTGCTATCGGACACCAATATCCTGGTCGTGACAGCAGCAGGCTACGCCATACGACGCAACATGGCTCGACTCGAGGCGCGGTCGCGTCCCGGCGGCGCGGGCAGGACGCTTATCCAGGCCTTCGACGTGTTGGGAGCCTTCCCCTGCGAGCCCGAGGACCAATTGCTCTACTTGACCTATTCGGGTAAGTTGACCCTCGTCTCGGCAGATGACATTCCACCTTACACGCGGTCCAGCAAAGGCGCGCGGGTGCGCACCTTCGACCGTGATCCTGCGGTGGCGGTGGCGTCTGTCCCCGGCACGCTCTAAACCTTGCGAAGGTTGCGCGTAGCACTGGCAACGGGACAGATTCCAATGAACAGACGTACTTCTTGCCTGAAACCTATCCGCTAACCTTCGCAAGGTTGCCATTTCGTGACTCGGAGAAAGCATGCGCATCGGTCTTGACTTTGGCACCACCAATTCCGGGGCGGCTGTGTTTGACGGCCAGCGCGTGCACATTTTTTCCCTCGATCCTGCCAGCCACGACCCCACGGTGATCCGCTCGACACTCTATGTCACCCGCGACCAGGAGGTCTTCATCGGTCAGGAGGCGATAGACACCTACTACCGGCAGAACGTTGGTCGTCCCAGCAAGATGATCCGTCAGTACGTCGGCGAGATTGAGTTGGCCTTCGCTGAACTACCGGCCTTCGTCCGAGACGTCTATGTTATGGTAGACGAGCTGACACCAGGACGGCTTCTGCATTCCCTCAAGAGCGCGCTGTCCGGCAGTTATAAGGGGACGACTGTCTTTGGTCACTACTACGACCTGGAAGAGTTGATCGCCATCTACCTGCGGGAGGTCCGCCAGCGGGTGGAGGCGGAGACGGGTCAGGCCGTGGATGGTGTGGCACTTGGCCGGCCGGTGAACTTCGCCGGCAGCGCCGTGGAGGCAGACAACCAGCGCGCTGAGAACAGGCTGCGCCGCGCCGCCGAAATAGCCGGTTTTCACGACGTCACCTTTGAGCTAGAGCCGGTGGCAGCCGCGCTGCACTACGAACTGACGGCAGAAAAACCACAGAACGTCGTCGTTTTTGACTTCGGCGGAGGCACGCTGGACATCACGGTGATGCACATCGGGGGGCCAGGGCAGCGGCAGGTCTTTGCGACCGGCGGCGTGGACATCGCCGGAGACGCTTTCGACCAGCGCATCATCGAGGTGCTGCTGCTGGATCACTTCGGGCGCGGATCCACCTGGGGGGAGGACGCCGCTCCCTTCCCCAGCCAGTACACCGATGCCCTGGTCCACTGGCAGACTATCCCGGAATTGAACCGGCCGGAGACGCTGCACGTATCTTCTCAATAAGTTACGTAAGAGGGGGTTTACCCCTCTATCTGGCACAGGGAAGCCTCCACCACCTCGAATCTCTCATCGAGGCTGGCTCCCAAGCTCAACCACTCCTCTTCCGAGGCAGGAGAAA
>DAOUEC010000145.1:0-5101 GCA_034430655.1 Anaerolineae bacterium | reverse complement strand
CCGCTGATACTCAAAACCTGTTGGAAACAGGTTCCGCCAGTGCGTTTTCAACGCACTTCGTGGTACCAGCCGGTGATTTCAATCATCGGCGAGCAGTTCGCGACCATCTGTCCCAAATGCGATACGCTCGCCGATACTTAGCTTCATTTTTGCCTCCAACGTGGTATAATTGAAACAAAACCGAGAGCGAGGTCAGAGATGTCAAAAGATGTGGGCCACGACGTGGCGGCTCACGAGGTGCGATAGGCTTGCGGGACGTAGGCCGGAAGGTGCTTTTCGGCGAAGATGGGCTTGAGCCGCGCAAAGCGCTGCAGTCCTCCCACCAGCGGGACGCTGGGCCAGTCGTCGCCGATCAGCGGGCGGGCATAGCGCACGAAGTCGTCGGTGACGTCAGCACGAGATGGCGCGATCCACGCTGCCGGGAAGGCCCGCTCGAAGTTTGCAACTGCCTCCAGCACCACTTTGTCGTAGCCCACGCGGTAGACGGGGCCGGGTTCGCGCAGGATGGTCGCCATGTAGCCGGAGCCTTCCTCCACGGCGACCCGCACGGCCTTCTGTCCCACCCGGTAGGCCTCCTCCATGTCCACCGTCGAGGCATGTAGGATGCTGTCGCGCTGGTCGGTGCCGGGGACGTTGCCTCGCGCCGCGCCCCGGGCTGCCAGCCCCACCTCGTTGAGGTAGTTGACGACGATCTGCTCCACACTCATCAGGCTGGAGGAGAACATCGTGTGGCCGAAATCATCCTTTTGCTCACCAATCTCCCCCACGTCGAACCCCTCGCTGACGACGACAATGGCCCGCCCCCGCTCCCGGAGCAGGTCATTGACCCGGTCGGCCAATTCCTCCAGGCTGAGGCCGGATTCCCGGAGGAAGATCAGGAGCGGCATTCGTCGGCCGGGATCGGCCAGGCGGGCGGCGGCGGGGATGAAACCGATCTTGCGGCCCATCGCCTGGAGCACGAGTACCGGGTCGGAAGGACAGGAGCCAGCGTTCTCCTGGTTGGCGTTCTGGACGTTGAGCGCCCAGTAGCGGGCTACGCTGCCATATCCCGGTGTGTGGTCAATTAGTTTGAACTCGGCATCGCCGACGTCGTTGTCAATCGTCTTCGGCACGCCGGTGGACACCAGGTCCAGCCCCCGCTCGTGGGCCAGGCGGGCGATCTTGTGGGCTGTGTCCATCGAATCGTTGCCGCCGATGTAGAAGAAGTAGCCCACGTCGTGGGCATTGAAGACCTCGACCACGCGCTCGAAGTCTTCCTCGTGCCGCAGTTTGTAGCGGCAGGTACCGATGGCCCCGGCGGCCGGCGTGACCCGCAGCAGGGTGATTTCCTCCGCGTCCTGCGCTGAAAGGTCCAGGAGTTCCTCCCTCAAGATGCCCTCAATGCCATGGAGCCCACCGTAGACGCTACCGAAGCGGTCGGGTAGGATGTGGCACGTCTCGATGATGCCCCGCAGCGAGTTGTTGATCACCGGCGATGGCCCGCCGGATTGGGCGACGACGACGTTTTTCGCTTGAGCCACGTTCCCTCCTCGTCAGATTGGTAGAGTTAGCAGGTGGTACGGTAGGCATCAGGGCATCACGCGCCTTGCGCCTGTCAGGTATCTATGTCATTTCATTCGCTGGATTCCAATGTCCCGAGGAACTCGGCTGGCCCAACGATGGGGATACCTTCGAAGGGGTGCAGCATCAACAGGTCATTGTCGCCAGTGACGATGAAATCAGCATGTCCGGCCATTGCGACCTCCAGCACAATGTCATCTTTGGGATCACGGCAGATTGTGACGCGATATTGTGGCGTGACTGGTTCACCCCGTAGCAAAATGAGAGTCACAACGGTCTCCACATCTTCGTCGCTCAGATGATATTTATCGCGGATACGCGGCAAGGCAAGTTTAGACACTATATGTTATACCGGATTCTGCGGAGGCCGTCAAGTTGAGGATCTGCGAGCGTTACGCATTAAAACTGCATCTTCCCAGCTCCGGCTTCAAACTACACTTTCATCCCTTTGTCCCAAACGTGTAACGCTCTCTGCGGTACGAGGCTAACCGAGCCGCCAGCCGGATCGCTTCTACCAGGCTTTCCTCGCTCGCCAGGCCCTGCCAGGCGATGTCGAAGGCTGTGCCATGATCCACCGACGTGCGCACGATGGGCAGTCCTAGCGTCACCGCAACGCTGCGCTCGAAGCCGTGGGTCTTGATTGGGATGTGCCCCTGGTCGTGGTACATCGCCACCACCACATCGAACTCGCCACGGATGGCGCGAAAGAAGACCGAGTCGGCCGGGATAGGGCCATGGGCGTCTATTTCCTTCGCCCGCGCCGCCTCGACCGCCGGCCCAATAACCTCGATCTCCTCCTGCCCCAGCAACCCCTCGTCGCCGCCGTGAGGGTTGAGGGCGGCCACGGCCAGTCGTGGGCGTTGGATGCCCATTCCGCGTAGCCCCTCGTCGGTCAGACAGATCGTTTCCAGCACCCGCTCGCGCGTGATGTGCGCTGCAACTTCCCGCAGCGGCACGTGGCGCGTGACGTGCACCACCCTCAGTCCCGGCGTCGCCAGCATCGTCGTCACCTGCTCCGCACCGGTCAGCGCCGCCAGCAACTCGGTGTGCCCAATGTAGGGACAGCCAGCGGCCTGTAGCGCCGCCTTGTTGACCGGCCCGGTGACGATACCGTCCACCTGTCCAGCCAGCGCCAGTGCAACCGCCCGCTCGACGTAAGCCACCGCCGCTCGCCCCGCCCTCTCCGAGACCCTGCCCTGCTGCAGCACGGCGGGCTCCACGTTGCGCAGGTCGAGCACATCCGGCGTAGTGGGGTCGAAGCGAGCCTCGGTCACGCCGGCAATGGGGTGGAGGGCCAGGGGGGCCACCACCAGCGCGACCGCCTGCGCCAGCACATCCACGTCTCCAACCACGAGCGGGCGGCAGCAATCCCATATCTCGTCCCGTGCCAGCGCTTTAGCCGCGATCTCTGGCCCCACGCCAGCGGGGTCACCCATCGTGATGGCGATGACCGGTCGTTCGCTCATAGCAGCAACTCCATCTGGATCTCGTCTCGCACTGGGGTGCTGGCAAAGCCTGGTTCAACCTCACTGTGGTGCTCCAGAACCCTGCCCACAAGTACTCCTGCGATCGTGAACCCAAGCCGCTGGCTGCAAACCTGCCCAACGCCAGCTCTTTCAGGCTTAGATGGCTGCCAATTATACCCCGCCGTGACAAGGTGACAAATCTGCCCCAATTTCCCCCTATCTCTTGTCCCCAGCGCGAGACGCTCACGACGTTTGCCCACCTATCCAATTGGGTCTATCAGGCGTGGCCTGTCCATCCATATCTCACCGCCGAGACGCGGAGGACACAGAGAAAAGACAAGAATAGGCTCAACCAAAATGGTGCTATTGACAAAATACGCCAGGTGTGGTATACTGCACACGTGTGCAAGCACTGGCGGGGACCACGGAATGCCTAATCTTCCTTTCCCAAGTAACGTCTCAATCAAAGATATTGCCAAGGTGGCTGGCGTCTCCCACTCTACCGTCTCCCGCGCCCTGACCGACAGCCCCCTGGTCGCTCTTGAAACCAAGCAACACATTCAGCGCATCGCCCGTGAGATGGGCTACATCCCTAGCGCCATCGCACGCGGACTGGTGACGAAGCGCACAGCCACTATCGGCCTGGTCGTCACCACGATTGCCGACCCCTTCATCGCGGAGGTGGCGCGTGGCGTCGAGGAGACCGCCCTCGATAACAATTACAGTGTCATCCTATGCAATTGCAACACCGAACCGGAGCGAGAACTGGCCTGCGTGCGCACCTTCCGGGAGAAGCGGGTGGATGCGATCATTGTCACTTCCTCCCGCGTAGGTAACCTCTATGTACCGCTGCTGGAAGAACTGGGCGTCCCTGTCGTATTGATCAACAATCAGCAGGAGGGACAGTATATACATTCCGTCCGCACCGACAACCTCAGGGGCGGGCGACTGGCCGGCGAGTATCTCTTTTCCCTCGGCCACCGCCAGATCGCTTACATCAGCGGGCCCCTCAATGCCCACTCCAGCCTCGAGCGGTTGGAGGGTTGCCGTGCTGCGCTGCAGGAATATGGGCTGGACATTCCCGACGCTTGGGTCACGCATGGTGATGGCCGTACCGGCAGTGGGCGGGCCAGTGCGGCTCTCCTGCTCCAACGCACTCCTGGCCCGACGGCCATATTCTGCTACAACGATATGACCGCCATCGGTGCGCTGCAGGCCGCCAAGGCGGCTGGCAGGCAGGTGCCCAACGATCTCTCCCTCATTGGCTACGACGACATCGCTTTCGCTGCCCTCGTAGACCCGCCGCTGACCACCATCGCTCAGGCCAAACACACTCTGGGCCAGTGGGCTATGAACCTGGCGTTGAGTCTGTTGAACGGACAGGAGGAAGCAGGTGACATCGTGCTCGCTCCTCGTCTGGTAGAACGGGCTTCGTGCGCCCCTGCATCCCCACGTGTGTCACAGGGTTGAAAGGGGAGCAGCGCATGCATGTAGGAAGGAGGTGGTGACACGGGGCAACCACATAGAATCAACTCACCCTGGCCTCGGGAACAACCGGGGCACCGCGAATCGGATAACCACTTCAAGAATGAAAAGGAGAGAGGGATATTTACCCCAAAAGTTGTACCAGTAGGTACTGTGTAAAGTTGACCTCCTCTGGCAAGTGTGGGATCATGAAAACTGCACAGAGGAGGCAAATATGGCAAAGCGATACTCAGCGAAGTTGAAGTTCCAAGTGGTCACGGAGTTGCTGAGCGGCGATAAGAGCACAGCGCAAGTGGCAAAGGTGTACAACGTGCACCCCAACACAGTCAACGCTTGGAAGAAGACGTTCCTGGAGAAAGGACCAGAGATCTTCGCGCAAGATAACCTGGTGGCGGAGTACGAGCGGCGGATCGCCGAGTTGGAGCGGCTGATCGGCAGGAAAGAGGTGGAGATCGCAATTTTAAAAAACTTCTTGGGGCGGCCGAGATGACATCGGAACAGAAAGTGGCTCTGGTCGAGAGCGTGAAAGACACCTACGGCCTGAATCTCGCGCTGGCGGCTGCAGACCTGCCCAAGGCGACGTGGTACTA
>DAOUEC010000144.1:0-1849 GCA_034430655.1 Anaerolineae bacterium | reverse complement strand
GCCCGCAGTTGGGCCGACAGGACGCTGGCCTGCTCGCGACTGCGAGTCACCAGGACGCGCTGGCCAAACAGGGGCCGAGCCTCGAACCAGCGCAACGTCTCGCACAGTGCCGCCACCTGGCCCACCACCGTCACCGCTGGCGGCTTGAGACCTGCTTCTTGGGCCTTGTCCACGATGTCAGCCAGCGTACCGCTCACTGTCTGCTGGTCCGGCATGGTGCCCCAGCGTACCAGCGCGACCGGCGTGTCGGCCGGCCGTCCATGGGCCACCAGTTGTTCTACGAGTTGGGGCAGATTGCCAACCCCCATGAGAAAGACCAGCGTGTCTACACTGGTAGCCAGGCGCGACCAATCTATGGCAATCTTCTCCTTGGTCGGGTCTTCGTGGCCGGTGATGACGGCAAAGCTGCTGGCTAGCCCCCGGTGCGTGACCGGGATGCCGGCATAGGCCGGCGCAGCCACGGCGCTGGTCACCCCGGGGATTACCTCGAACGGCACGCCAGCCCCGACAAGGGCCAGCGCCTCTTCACTTCCGCGTCCAAATACAAAGGGATCGCCGCCCTTGAGCCGGGCTACCCGCCGGCCTGCCCGGGCCTGTTCAACCAGCAGAGCGTTGATCTCATCCTGGGACAGGGTATGGCAACCTGCCTCCTTGCCCACGTAGATCCGCTCCGTCTCCGGCCGGGCGTGGGCCAGCAGGGCCGGGTTGGCCAGGTAGTCATAGACCACCACGTCGGCGGCAGCCAAGGCCTCAGCCCCCCGCAGTGTCAGCAACTTGGGATCACCAGGCCCGGCCCCGATGAGCGAAACAAACCCCTTAGCTGTCATATCGGAGCGCTTCCAGGATGCTTTCGCCGCCAGCAGCCAGCACCCGTTCTGCCAGCTCCGTTCCCAGCCGGACGGCCACTGTTGCCGGCCCACGGATCTCGTCCCTCACCAGCAGTGTGCCGTCCAGCGAGGCGACCAGCCCCAGCAGGCGAAGTTCGCCATCGCTCACCTCCGCATATGCGCCGACGGGCACCTGGCAACCGCCCCCCAAACGGTGCAGGAAGGTGCGCTCGGCCTCTGTTGCCTGGCGCGTGGGCGCATGGTCGAGCGGGGCGATGAGGGTCTGTGTCGCTTCATCGTCCGCTCGGACCTCGACACACAGCGCACCCTGACCGACGGCCGGGAGCATGAGATCCACCGGCAGATACTCCCCAATCGCGTGGGCGTGACCCAGACGGATAAGGCCGGCGGCAGCCAGCATCACCGCGTCGTACTCGCCAGCGCGCAGCTTGCGCAATCGCGTGTCCACGTTGCCCCGCAGGTCGGCCACCTGCAGGTCAGGCCGGGCGGCCAGCAATTGCGCTCGTCGCCGCAGACTGCTGGTGCCCACCCGCGCCCTCTGTGGCAGGGCGGCGAGGCTGCCCATTCCATCGCCCACGACGAGCGCATCGCGGGGGTCAGCCCGCTCCAGAATGGCACCCAAGGCCAGTCCTTCTGGCTGCTTAGTGGGCATATCCTTGAGGCTGTGAACCGCCAGGTCGATCTCGCCCGCCAGCAGTGCGTTCTCGATCTCCTTGACGAATAACCCCTTACCCCCCACCTGCGAGAGTGCCCGGTCACGCACCAGATCACCTTGGGTCTTGATCGTTTTCACCTGGACGTCCAGGTGCGGCGTGGTGGCGCGCATCCGTTCGACGACGTGTTCTGTCTGCCACAGGGCCAGGGCGCTGCCCCGCGTTCCGACGACGAGTTTTAGTTGGAACATGATCCACGATCCAGTCGCTCGCACCGCCAGCTGCCCCAAATCCAGAAAGCTAAATGAGTGAGGGCGCTGGTGGCGTAGAAGAGCGAAGCCAGGAGAA
>DAOUEC010000143.1:0-10680 GCA_034430655.1 Anaerolineae bacterium | reverse complement strand
CACACCACGCTCTACCGGATGCGCCGTGCCCTGGGTGCCGACGCTGTAGTGATGGAAGGAGGTCAGTACCGCCTGGGCGACGTAGACTACTGGTTCGACGTCGATGAGTTCGAGGCCCTGGTCGGGCGGGCGCGGCTCCTGCCGCCCCACGATTGGCAGACGGAGCATCTGTGGCGGCGCGCGGAGGCGCTCTACCGGGGGGATTTCCTGCCCGAGGTGCAGCGGGTGTGGTGCGTGCCAAAACGGGAGGCGCTCCGGGAGATGTACCTCGAGGTGCTGGTTGGGGTGGGGCGGTGTCACGAGGCGCGGAGGGAGTTTGAGGAGGCGATCGGCTGGTACAGGCGGGCTTTGGAGGTGGACGAACTGCGGGAGGACGTCCACCGGCGCATCATGCATTGTTACACCGGGGCTGGCCGCCGCTCGGAGGCGCTGGCTCAATACCACCGTTGCCAGGGGATTCTCAGGCGGGAGTTGGATGTCGAACCAGCGGTTGAGACGAGGAGACTGTACGAGCGGATCGCTGGAAAGAGAGTGAACTGAGGCCATCGCTCCGGGTGCTTCCCAGAATCCAAACCTGACCTGTGGAGGCTGCCGCCGAGTAGCCTCTTCGTTTATCTGGTTCCATCTTCTCAGAGAATGTGAAAAACAGGCTCGCTGTTCAGAGGTTTGTTCAGAGGTCTATGCTATTCTAATGCCAGATTTGATGCGAGAAGGAGGGTAAATGATGGAGAACAAACGCAGTAGGTTGGCTCTGGTGTTCACGACCTTGGTGCTGCTCCTGGTGTTAGCCCTTGGTTCTGTGGCACCCGGCGCGTTTGCGCTGGAGGCGGAGCCCCAGGTTGGCAGGGCGGGGCTGTCCGAGCAGGTCGCCTTCGTAGGGCCGTGCGCGGTTGACGGCGGCGGCAGTAGTGGAGGATAAACGATGCCCACACGCAAGATTGACGAACTGATGTGGATAGCCCTCACCGATCCCGCTTTCCGTGAGCAGTTGTTGAACGGTGGTCGCCGCGAGGTGGTGACCACTCTCAATCTGACGGAAGCGGAAAAGCAGGCTGTGCTGGCGGTGCAGGCGAATACACTGGATGCCTTCGCCGGTGCGCTCTGTCCACCGGCGTTCTAAGACTGGTACAGCGCCACGACGCCAGTTATGGCATTCACGCCAGGTCAGGCGATCAACTAAGACGCGGCGGTGATGCGTTCTCCTATTTTCACGTGCGCTTGGTGTACGAGGCACCTGTGATGCGGCGGGGAAAGAGACGCGGTTTATGGTGGTAGCAAGAGTCGAATTACTTACCGATGCCCTGTTCTCCCTGGATGAGCCCTGGCGGGGCCGGTTCCTGGATCTGGTGGCCAAGCAGGCCACGAGGTGGAAATGGGACGGGCAGCAGCCGGGGCGGGAGGAGATCACGTCTTGGCTGGGGACCAACCCGGGCCTGTACCAAGAGGTGACGCTGCTGCTGAATGCGTGGCAGAGGCCGGAGAGGGAGTGCTACTAATATGCACCGTCTCCGAACAATGCCCTGGGGATGGTGCGCAGCAGAATTTTGAAATCGAGCCACAGCGACCAGTTCTCGATGTAGTAGATGTCGAGCAGCACCCCCTCATCGAAACTGAGCATGCTGCGGCCGCTGACCTGCCATAGCCCGGTCATCCCTGGGCGCACCCCCAGCCTCTGCTTGTGCCACTCCATGTAGCGGGTGACCTCAGCCGGGAGTGGTGGGCGTGGCCCCACCAGGCTCATTTCCCCGCGTAACACGTTCCACAATTGAGGCAGTTCGTCGAGGCTGGTGCGCCGCAGAAAGCGGCCCACGCGAGTCAGGCGGGGGTCGTCGTGTATCTTGAAGATGGGGCCATCGGCCTCGTTCAGTTCGCGTAGCCGTTCCAACTCCGCTTCGGCTCCCTTGCGCATTGAGCGGAACTTGTACATCTCAAAGTGCCTGTCCCCTATCCCCATCCGGGTCTGGCGGAAGACGATTGGGCCGGGCGAATCGAGCCGGATAGCCAGCGCGATCAGCGCCAGGAGCGGGGCTCCCAGTATCAGTCCCATTGCTGCCCCCACAACGTCCATCCCGCGTTTGACCAACAGCGCCCCCTGCCCGAAGCCGACCTCCCGCACGCCGATCAGCGGCACCCCACCCAGGTCGTCCACGTCCACCCGGCTGAGACTCATCTGAAAGAGGTCCGGTACAATGCGTGCACTCACCTGCCGGCGCTCACACTCGCGTACGATGCCCATAATCTTGCGATGGTACATCCACGGCAGTGTGATGATGACCTCATCCACTGCCTCTTCCTCGATCAGCCGGGACAGGTTACGCAGCGGTCCCAGTGCCTTTAAGCGGCCGATGTCGGTCTGGCCTTTCTGAGGGTTGTCGTCCACGAAGCCGACGGTCTGATAGCCCAACTCGGGCCGCGCCACGATGGTGCGCATTACCGTGCGTCCCACCTCGCCGGCACCGACGATGATGACACGATCTCCTCCAATGCCACGAGCACGCAGCCGGCCCACAATTCCGTTCTGCACCATCCGCGACAGCGCCAGCAGGATAATGGCGATGATGGACGCCTCGACGAGCAGCAGGCGCGAGTATTGAAGGGGCTGAAGGACGAAGGTGACGGCTAGCATCACCACCACGGACTTAGCCGTGGCGTTGATGATGCGATAGACCTGATCGAGCCACGGACGCCTGCGCCAGTGCTGATAGACCCGATCCATTTGAAAGGCCACCATCATCAGCGCGGTGAACAGGAGGCCGAAGCGGGTGTAGGCCGATACCGGGTGATAGTAACTGATGTCGCGAAACCACTGCAGTTCGTAGCGCACCCAGTAGGCCAGCAACATGCTGGCGTTGATCAGCAGGACGTCGGAGAGGACGGCCCACCAGGGGGACCAGTGGCGCGATCTCACGTTCCTCCTCCTTCGGCCAAAGCGCGCCGGTACACGCGCGTTGTCTCCTGCGCCGTATGCGGCCAGGTGAACTGTCTGGCGTGGGCCAGGCCGTGCTCCTGCAACTCACGTCGCAGCAGTTGATCCCTCAATAGCCGGTTTAACCCTGACGCCAGTGCTTCCACGTCATACGGGTCTACCATCAAGGCTGCATCGCCAGCCGCCTCGGGCAGCGAGGATATGTTCGAGGTCAGCACCGGCGTGCCGCACGCCTGCGCTTCCAGCACCGGCAGCCCCAACCCTTCGTATAGCGATGGGTAGGCCAGGGCGGTTGCAGCGTTGTACCACAGGGGTAGTTCGTCGTTCATCACGTAGCCAGGGAAGATGACCTCCTTGCTCAGGCCCAGGGCTTCCACTCTAGCGAACAGTTCATCGTAGAGCCAGCCTTTCCCACCGGCCAGCACCAGCCCAACCCGGCCACCGTTTTCATGGATGCGAGCGAAAGCCTCCACCAGCCGCACCAGGTTCTTGCGCGGCTCCAGCGTGCCCACGAAGAGCACGAACCGCTCTGGTAGTCCCCGGCGCTGGCGGAAGGCCGCGACTTCGTCGGCTGGCAGTGGGCGGAAGACTGGATCCACCCCGTGGTAGACGACGTCAATCCGCTCTGGCGAGACGCCCAGCAGCCGTGTGGTCTCGGCGGCGGTGTAGGCTGAGACGGCGATGAGCCGCCGGGCGCGATGCGCTGAGAGATACGTCAATACCTTCAAGTAGAGCCGGTTGGCGGGGCGGAACAGTGTGGGGAAGCGGATGAAACTCAGGTCGTGGATGGTGACGACTACCGGGCAGGGGGCGAGCAGGGGGCCGACGAAGACCGGCCCGTGCACTAAGTCCGCCCCGATCTGGCACAGCGTCCAGGGTTGTATCCATTGCTCCCACAACACCCGCACCGCTGCCCGGCTCGTTGGCCAGCGGGCTCGGAGTGAGGTGAGGGCAACGTCTGGAGGGAGCACACCCTCGCCCAGCAGAACAGTGTAGCGCAGCCCGCCGTCGGCCTGCCCCAGATAGCGCAGCAGATGATAGATGTACTGGTGTACACCGGCGCTGCGGTACCAGGCCTGACCGGAGAGGAGGTGCGCGTTGATGGCAACGTGGAAACCGTCTCTTGCGGTTACCTCCATAGCAGGGCGATTATAACACATTGCGCCGTGCCAGGCCAATCACCGTGTGAGGGGGCAGAAAAGCACTCTCACGCTATCGTTTTCGCCCTGAGCGCCAGATGGAGAAGATGAGCCACAGACCAAGTAGGCAGGCACCGGCGAAACTAATGAGGATCAATGCAATCACCAGCCCCCATTGCTCCGCCAGGTTAAAGGCCGGCACCAACGTGGCCAGTCCCATAATCAGCGCGGCCAGCAGGATACTCATTGAGAGCCGGTTGGCGATGCGGTCCAGGCGGGCCATCAAGTCGGGGATTTCTGGCAGGCGCAGGTTGACCGACAGGTTACCTGCTTCCACGTCGTCCAGCATGCGGGAGAGGCGGTGCGGCATGGTCAACACCAGATCGCCCCACTCCTGCCCCCCGCGCAAAGCCTTTTCTCCCAGGGTGCGTGGGGAGAACTGTTGCCATATAAAGCGCCGCACATAGGGCTGAGAGACGGCGAAGACGTCGAAGCCGGGGTCCAGTTTCAGTCCCACTCCCTCCATCATCCCGAGCGTCTTGCCCAGCAGCCAGTACTCGGAGGGCATGTGCAGGTGATGGCGGAAAGCGAGGGCCATGGACTCTTCAATCACTTCACTGGTATTGATCGCATCGAGCGGCAGTCCCTGGTACTTGCGGAGCATCCGTGCTACGTCCCGCTGCAATCCGGCCCGATCCACCTGCCCGGCAGCGGCTCCCATGCGGATCAACTGATCCACGAGCCTTTCATCGTCTAATTGCACGGCGACGGTATATAAGCGGATCAGTTCATCCTTTTCACGCCGGCCCAGGTGGCCCACCATCCCGAAGTCCATTGCGCCAATGACCTCACCCGGCATGGCGACGAAGTTACCTGGGTGGGGGTCGGCGTGGAAGAAGCCATCCTCCAGTATCTCCTTGACGATGATGCGGGCGGCGTTAAGCGCGAGGCGCTGGCGGTCGCAGCCCGCCGCGTCCAGGGCCTCGACATCGTCAATCTTGATGCCGTAGATGCGCTCGAGCGTCAACACGCGGCGGGTGGTGTAGTCCCAGTAAATCCTGGGGATGTACAGACAAGACTCGTCGGCGAAGTTGGCGCGGAAGCGGTCGGCGTTGTGCCCCTCGCGGTAGAAGTCCAGTTCGGCCCGCAGCGTGGTGGCGAAGTCCTCGGCAGTCTCCGGTAGGTCGTAGAGTTCCCCCAGCGGAGTGCGCGCCTGGAGCAGACGGGCCAAGTCAAAGAGAATCTCCAGGTCCATCTCGATCGTCGGCCGGATGTTCGGCCGCTGCACCTTGACGACGACCTCCGAATCGTCGAGCAGCGTGGCGGCGTGTACCTGGGCCAGCGAGGCGGCGGCGATGGGAGTGGGATCGAAGGTGGCGAACACCTCCTCCTGCGGCGCTCCCAGTTCGGCTTCGATCTGCGCCTGGGTTGGCTCCCACTCCGCCGGGGGCACGCTGTCTTGTAGTTTGGTGAGTTCGGTGATGTAGGCCGGGGGGATCAGATCGGGGCGGGTGCTCAGAACCTGGCCCAGTTTGACGAAGGTGGGTCCCAATTCCTCCAGCGCCAGGCGCAGCCGTTGGGGTATACCCAGCGGGAGATCGGGCTTTGGCCGCACCGATCGTAGGATACGTCGAGGCACATTGAACGCTGGCAGCAGTTCAAGCTGCTCGATCACCCCGCCAAAGCCGTATTTGACCAATACCCGGATAATCTCGCGGTATCGTTGGATGTAACGGAGCCCGCGTCGAGGTAGTTTCACTTCATCACCTCCATGCCTCTCGTAGTCGAGGGCCAGGTGCTCCATTATAACAAGAGATACGCTAAACGGCAAAAAGCCCCGGCTCAGAGGACGAGCCGGAGCTGGGGAAGTCGGGCAGTTGCAGTATTGTTGCGGCCGAGCGTCAACTGCTCTGGACGACGCCCAGTGCCCGGATGCGCGGCAGCGCCTCTTGCGCGGTCCCCTCCCCGGAGGCGATGGTCGCGGCGGCACGGAGGCCGCACGCTGCGCCAGATCTCGCCCAGCCGCCGCGCCCCCTCTGGCGTGGGGTAGGCGGCCAGGAAAGCAGCGTTCAGCGCGCCGTGAGCACAAACGCGACGGTGCGCTGCCTCCGGCGTTGAAACAGTCTCATCGCGCGTTGCCTCCTCCCTCGTCTGGCTGTGTCTCCTGTGGTCCGCGGGCCACCCACTCCTCGTGGGAAGGGACGTCGCGGTCCAGCCACAGCCGCCGCCAGACGACTTTCCACCGCTCAGGGCCCGGCGGCAGCGGCGTGCGGTTGGCCTCCACTCGCTTGACCGCAGTCAGCACGATCATAGCCACGCAGCCCCAGGTCACGGCCGGCGGCCGGCCGAAGGCCAGACTCAGGAGCGGCAGAGCGAGCAACCCCAGCGATGCAGACAGGGCTTCAATGTGTGTCACCAAACCCAGGCCCATAAGCGACAGTTGGATGAGTGTGCCCCAGGGGAAGACGACCGCCAGCGTGCCTAAGATGCTCGAAAGCGCCCGCCCGCCGGTGAAGCCCAGGTAGAGCGACCAGGCGTGGCCCAGGGCAGCGCACAGCCCGGCGGCGACGGCCACCGGGTAGCCCAGGTCCAACGGGCCCAGCGCCAGCCAGGCCGGCAGTGCTGTCTTGCAGACGTCGAACAGGCCCACCGGGACGATGGCCCAGCGGGCCACGCTGTGCCAGACGTTGGAGCCACCCACGTTACCGGTGCCATATTGGCGGACGTCAATGCCCCGCAGCCAACGGCCGGCCAGGTAAGCCGTGGGGATGGAGCCCAGCAGGTAGGCACCGACGCACAGAAGGATCGCTTGCCAGATCATCTCCTATTCCTCCTCTGGATAGAAGGCTAACCCCAGCAGGCCAGGCCCAGTATGTGCACCCATCACCGGGGTGAAGACGCTGGTCAGCACCTCGACGCAGCGGAAGCGCGCCTCGACCTGCTTCCGCAACAGGTCGGCCTCCGCAGCCGCGTCAGCGTGCAACACCGCCACGTGCACCGGGCGGCCATCTACCCGCCGTGCCATCTCGTCCAGCATCACGCGCAACGCTCGCGAGCGAGTGCGGGGCTTGGCCAGCACGTCCACGGTGTTGTCGTTGATGTAGAGAATGGGTTTGATTTGCAGGGCTGCCCCCACCAGCGCTGCAGCCCGGCCGATGCGCCCACCATAGTAGAGGTACTTCAGTGTGTCGAGCATGGCGTAGACCATCACCCGCGGGCTGACCTCATGCGCTACCTGCACCACGGCGTCCAGGTTGTCTCCCTGTGCGGCGGCCCGCGCCGCCGCAAGCGCGACGAAGCCAGTCCCCATGGCGGCCGTGCCAGCGTCCACCACGCGCACTGGCATCTCTTCCTTGGCAAGGTCGGCCGCTAGTCGCGCCGCCTTGATCACGCCGCTCAACTCCCCAGGCAGGTGTATGGAGACGATCCCCTCGGTCTCGCGGCCCAGCCTCAGGTAGGCTTGCAGGAAATCACCGGCTGAAGGTGCTGCTGTGTGAGGCAGGTGTTTGTTTTCCCGCAGCCGCCGGTAGACCTCATCTGGCGTGATGTCCACACCGTCGCGATAGGTGCGGCCGTCCCAGTGCAGGTAGATGGGCACGACCGTGATGCCGTGCTGCGCGGCGACCTCTGGCGGCAGGTTTGAGGCCGAATCGGTGACTACCGCAATCTTGTCCATTGGCTACCTCCCCTCTTTTGCTCTTGCCCGTGCGACTTCGGGCGGCGCGTGTCCGAGTATGGCTGCGGCTTGATCCAGGAACCCCGTGACTTGCTGCCAGGCCCGCCGGGGGTTGAGCAGCACGAGAAGTCCAACGCCACCCACCAGTGCGCGGCCCCATTCTGGAGCGACGTGCCAGGTGGCGAGGATGAAGGTGCCGTAGACCGTGCCCATCGCCAGTTGCAGCGGCGCCATAGCGTGAAACACCCGCACACCCAGGCCGGCCAGCGCCAGTCCACACACGACGGGCAAGAAGGGCACCACCCTCCACGCGACCAGGCAGGTCGCCAGTGCCAACGTCAGCCCAAGATCCGCCACCAGGTCACACCGGCCCAGGCGGGTCGGGCGGCGCGCCCGGCGGGCCAGCGGCCCGTCCAGCACATCGGTGACCCAGGCCAGGATGGTCAGCAGGGCCACCGTAGCCAGCCCCTCGGCTGGCCCCCACACCACCCCGGTGTAGAGGATGGACAGCACGAGCACACAACGCAACGCGGTCAATGTGTCAGCCAATACATTCATCGTTCCTCCCCAGCCTACCCTCCCGCAGGTTACGATTGACATCATTAGCGGACTTGAATGTCCAGTCAAGACACACTTTTGTACCTAAAGAACGTCTAAACCTGCGGGAGGGTGAAGTAGCTCATCTGCGTAAAACGAGAGGCTGAGGATGGAGCCGGTGTGGGCGCCCATCACCGGCGTGAAGTAGGTGATGTAGAGTTCGCGAACATCGAAGCGGCGCTGCAGGTTCTCTGCCAGGGCCGCCGCCTCCTCCTCGTGGCCGCAGTGGCCGATGGCGACGTGAACCGGCCGGCCGCCCACCTGCCCGTCCATCAATTCCACCATGCGCGCGACTGCGCGTCTCCAGGTGCGTGGCCGGGCGATGCCGACCACCGAGCCGTGTCCGGGCGGGATGCCGACGATGGGCTTCATCTGGAGCATTGAGCCGAGGAAGGCGGAGGCCGCGCCGATGCGCCCGCCACGACGCAGGTACTCCAGCGTCTCCACCGCGCCCATTACATGCACACGGTGGACCACATTCTGCGCGCGGGCGACGACCTGCTCAACGGTGGCCCCGGCCGCAGCCGCCCGTGCCGCCTCCAGCACGACGAAACCCTCGGCCATAGCCGCCGTGCGCGAATCCACGACGTGCAGGGGCAGCGTGGGCGCCAGTTGCTGTGCCATCCGGGCCGCTTTGACGGTGCCGCTGAGTTCATGGGCCAGGAAGATGGCCATAATGGCCTTGGCCTCCTCCGCCAGTGAACGGAAGGATTCCAGCAGTTCGCTGGGCGTGATCGTCGAGGTCGTCGGCATGTGGCCGTCCGTCCGCAGCCGGGCATAGAATTCCCGAGGCGTGATGTCCACCCTGTCGCGCAGCACCTTTCCCTGCCAGATGATCTTCAGCGGCAGGACGTGAATGCCATATTCCTCTACCACCTCGGGCGGCAGATTGGCTGACGACTCGGTCACGATAGCGATGTGCTTCATAGCGTACCTCCCATTTGTCATTCTTCCACCACCTGCCCGCCGGGCGTGTGGCGCACATGTAGCAGGTGATGCTTGAGCAGTCGCTTCTTATCCGGCGCCCGGCGCCAGGCGCGCAGCCCGATGGGGATCACGCGCACGCCCATCGTCAGCAGCAGAACCAGCGGTGCCAGGACTTGGGGCAACGGCCGCCCCCACCGCCAGGCCAGCCCGATGAGGTAGAGAAAACTGATGATAGCGCCGGTGACGGAACTGCCGGTCAGCACGATGTAAATCAGTCCCAACAGCGGGAGGATGATGGTCGTGTCCAGCGGCATCAGTACCAGCAGTGTCCCCACGCTGGCGGCCAGCCCGCGTCCCTCGTGGAATCCCAGGTAGACGGGGAAGCAATGGCCGAGCACCGCTGCCACGCCGCCCACCAGCGGCCACCACCCTCCCAGCCCTGCGGCCCGCATCAGCCCCACCGCCGCCGCCCCTTTGCCAGCATCCAGCAGGAAGACGAGTACGCCGGCCGGGCGATTGACCACACGGAAGACGTTGGCGGCACCAGCGTTGCGGTTGCCCAGCGTCCGGACGTCTTGCCCGGTGATCCAGCGAGTGAACAGATAGGCGAAAGGAATGGAGCCCAGCATGTAGCACAGGATGATTATTAAGATGGCCATCAGTTTTCTCCCCAGCGCATACGAAAACTCTTCCCCGCGGAAGCCAGCCTTGCGGTGGGGGAAGAGCCATCATCGGAACAACCCCGGCCCGGTTGTCTCTGCCGTCTTGGACGAGATTGATCGGTCGTGTTCGATCTAGGCTTCCTCCGTGAGAATCTTCCCCCGCGGTTCCTATCATCCTGGCGCTAATGGCCGACCCAGTAGGTAAGCAGGGCCGCCAGCACGCTGGTGGCGACGAGAATCGCGATCAGCAAGGCAATAATGGTGGCCTGGTTCAGGTGGGGCAGGCGACGCCGGCGGTGAAAAGCCGATAGTGCTGGTGTAGGCCGCGCGGCTTCCTGGCCGTGGTCTGGTGCTGGCCCCTTTTGCTCTAAGGAAAAGGTCTCTTCACGTGCGCCATTCTGCCTTTTCATAATGATATGATAATCTATGAGGGTAACGCGGCACGAGGAAAGAAGTTAAATAGGGTTACACAAGGGTAAAAATAGGTTAAACAAATGACTATTGGTAACATCTCAGCCTACCCTCCCGCAGGTTACGATTGACAGCATTGGCGGGCTTAAATATCCGGTCAAGACGCACTTTTGCACCTAAAAAATGTCTAAACCTGCGGGAGGGTGAGTAGTTCGACAATGTTAACTTTCGCAAGAATACTTTCCTAATGGTTACTTTGTTCAATCTTGCCTGCTAGAATCAAGGCGGACTACGGCCTCCACGTTGTTTCTTCAAGCGACAACTCGTCGAACGGGAGCGATT
>DAOUEC010000142.1:0-7484 GCA_034430655.1 Anaerolineae bacterium | reverse complement strand
CAACGGCTCAATCTTTTGCCATTCGGTGTCTGTCAAATCGCTCGGATATGACTGTCTCGTGTTATTCTGTTCGGCCATAATGGCCAAGTTTACTCGAAAAACCGCGATCCATCAATTTTCAGACATGCTCTAAGAGTTGGTTGAGCCGATGGAACGACTTTGCGCCTCCAGACCGGCGTATCAGCACATCATTGATGGAAACAGTGCTTACCAACGTGGCGATTGATGCGCATCGGTTGCGGACGGAGAAACATAACCTGGGCCGTGGAAGACCCTTTGTAGGGTTCGTGGGAGAGGTAACATTCGTCATCACCAAGGCGCGGTGGCTGAACCAGGCGCTGGTGTGGCAACTCAACGCCCTGGCCGACTATGCCGAGTTCTGCGGCACGGGGCGCAAGACCACCCACGGTATGGGCCAGACGCGGAGGATCCGACGTTAAGGTAAGGGCGCCAGGCAACTGGCTTCACTCTGCTGGGGCCGGTGCGGAACGGGCAATCTGCTGGTGGGCATCTTTGAGTATCCGGCGTCCCAGCGTTTCGTCGGCCAGGATTTCACCAGTCTGCGCGTCCACGTCCACGGAACCGACGGTCCCGATTACACCGCGTGAGGGGGAGGTCAGCAGCACCGGCACACGCCACACCGCGCGGTCGGCAATCACCAACGCGGGAGTGTCACCGATGAGTAAATTGCCAACCTCGCTCACCAGCCAACCGGTGGCCTTACGCTGGGCGGTCTCAGCGTCCACCTCGATGCGGGCGCGGACGGTTACGGTGATGTCGAGTTGTTGGCCGGCCGCCACGGGGCCACTGAGCGTGATCTGGGCAAGTGAGTTCATTCTCTGTGCTCCACGCCATAAGTTGGCAATGGTTATGAATAGTGTACCTCAGAACGACCAACCTGTCAACATCGCCTGGCCACCGCTGCTGGAGGGCAACGATGGCTGAGGGCGTTACCGTCGTCAACTTCGCCCACCCGCTGACGGAAGCGCAGCGGATGCAGATCGAGGTCCGGGCCGGGCAACCCGTGGCGCGGGTGCTGGACGTGCCCGCCCACGCGGACGTGGAGAAGGCGATAGAACCCCAGGTGGCTGCCCTGGTGGACGAGGTACCGCTGAGCGCCGAGGAGTGGCAGACGCTGCCGCTGCTGGTCAACCCGCCAGGGCTGGCCCCGCTCGCCACTGTCTTGCTGGCCGAATTGCATGGGCGGATGGGATATTTCCCTACGCTGCTGCGCATTCGACCGGCGGCAGAGGCCACGCCACCGCGTTACGAGGTGGCGGAATTGCTGAACCTGCAGGCGGTGCGGGACCGGGCACGAGAGCAACGTCAGGCGGGGGCGAAGAAGGCGCCGCCGCAAACGTTCGGCTGAGCCTGTCGAAGCCAGGCGGTGCTGGAAAACTCCCTCCCCCACCTTCCCCCCCAAAGTTGGGGGGGACCGGGGGGGGCGGGAGGACCGGGGTGGGGGTTCACGATGCTTGAGATCGCCAAACGGGTATGGCAAGACAAATGGGAACCCATTCTGGCGCTGGTAGGGATCAGCGCCACTTTCTGGAGCCCTATCGCGTGGTTCTGGAAAGTGGTATGGGGAATGATAGCCATCCTGCTCGTGGTGGACATCGTGGGGACAGTGAACGGCGAGCTCAAACTGGCGCGTGAGCGGCACGTCCCTCTGGTCGTGTTCGTGCCGCCCCCGGAGATGCCGGAGGGAAGTGTGCTCGATGCCTACAGTGCGATGATCGGAGACGTGGCACGAGCCGTGCGCCAGGAAGGGTTTGACGAGCGGGAGTTCGTCTCCCGCTTCGGGGTGGCGCAGGACGAGTGGGCGCTGTGGCGCGACACGGCTCTGCCGGGCGAGCAGGAGGAGTGGCGGCAGGCAGTGCGGCGATTCGGCTTGCGCGTCCACCGCCTGGCCCACAAACTAGGCGAACAGCATGTCTTTCACATATTTCTGCGCTGCCCTGCGGCGCTGGCGGTGGGCCTCGGCGCGGCTGTGGGAACGCACCATCGGCTGGTAGTCTACCACCATCAGCCCGGTGAGCCGGGTGGACCGTATATCCCAGTGGTCAACTCACCGCGCCAAAAGGCCTGCCCTGAGCGGAGGCGAAGGGAACCACTGCGGGTGCGACTGGGGAAGCAAGTAGAACAGCCCTACCAGTATATCACCGTCGAGCAGCCGGAGGAGATGACACAGGAGGTCTACGTGTCGCTCTTCCTGGCGCGTCATGATCCGCGCGGGGATGTAGAGAGGGTAGCCCAGGCAGTCCACAGTGGGGTCGTGCACATCCGCAGCGCTCGTCCTGGTGTGCTGACCGCCGATGACGACTGGCTCCTGGTGGCACGAGAAGTGGTGGATGTACTGCTGGGGCTGATTGGCCAGGCGGAGGTGAGGCGGATTCACCTGGCGCTGAGTTGCCCGGTCGCTCTGGCGTTTGTGCTAGGCGTGGGGCTGGGAACGCAGTCGGCTATCACGGTGTATAATTGGTTCAAGAGCGAACAGGCCCTGCACCCGGTACTGGTGCTCGACCAACTGGACTAGCCAGGTGTGAGCGTATCACGCTGGGGACAGAGCGGCCTACCGCCACCATGCGGAGCGTTGAAACACCCCGCTGATACTCAAAACCTGTTGGAAACAGGTTCCGCCAGTGCGTTTTCAACGCACTTCGTGGTACCAGCCGGTGATTTCAATCATCGGCGGGCAGTTCGCGACCATCTATCCCAAATGCGATACGCTCACGCCAGGTTGGGGAGGCTGGGATTTGCCCCAGTGCGACAGACGGCGATTGGGCGCGATTTGAACCTTTCGAGAACGGTTAGAAGATGAAACAAAAACGGAAGATCGTGAACAGATCGCCCATCCGGCGTGCATTGTACTACCTAACCGGGGTCTCGCCCGAGCAGCCCTGGTGGACGCTGATCGTGTTTCTCATCGGCGTGTTCGGCGTGGAGATCCTGGCCGCTTTCGTTGGCGCCTGGCTGGGGCCGCGCACGCTGCTGGGCTTTCCCCTGCAGTTGCTGCTGCCGCTGGTTGCCTTCGCGGTGGTGGTGGTCGGGTACAGCATCGCGTCGCGCGTGGCTGCCGCCCGGTACAGCCTCACGCTCACCCTGCGCCCGCCCCGGCCACACCGGGGGCTGATCCTGCTGCTGGGGCCGTATCGCCCCTTCACGCCGCTATCGCAACGAGAGGTGGGGCAGGCACTGGCGCTGATCAAGAGCGACATGCCCGAGCAGGTCGAGGCTGGCCTGGAACGGTTGCGGCTTCGGCACTCCAGCCTGTGGCCGCAACTGGCGGCGATCCGGTATCACCTGGAGGGCGGGGTCTTGCACGATTGCTGGCTGATCACCACGCATGGTGGGGATGCCGAGGATGAACCGCTCGGTTCTGTGGCAACGGTGCCTATCCTGGAGGCGTTTGTGCGCCGCCTGCCGGGCGGGCAGAGCGTCTCCCTGCATACGGGCGAGGCCTACACCGTCGCCCCCACAGCCTACGACGCCATCTACGAGATCGTGGACCGCATCTTCCGCCAGGAAGCGGTCTACCGGTCGCACCACGTCATCGCCGACATCACCGGCGGCACCAAACTGATGACTATCGGCATCGCGTTGGCCTGCCTCTCGCCGGGCCGCAAGATGGAGTATATGAGCAGCGACCGGGACTGGAAGGGTGAGCCGGTGCCGGAGGGGGAGTTGGCGCCGGTGCTGGTGGACGTGGACGCGGTGCTCAAGGGCAGCGGAGCAGAATACGACGGCCGCCCCCGGTCGGAGAAGGAGTGATGGCAGTGATCGCACGCCATGAAGTACTCGTCGCCACGCTGGGCACCCAGCCGCAGGTGATTACGCTGGCACTGGACCTGCTGGCTGTGGATGAAGGTATCGCGGTGGACGAGGTTCACGTCGTTCACACGGCGGCCAAGGGGCTCATTGCCAAGGCGCTGGAACGGTTGCGAGCCGAATTTCACCGCAATCGCTACGGCGGTCGGCGTTGCTCATATCACGAGGTACCCATCCTTACTCCAGAAGACCGCCCGGTGCGCGACATCCGCACCGAGGAGGACGCCAGCGGGGCCTTCCGAACCATCTATCGCGTCGTGCTGGAACAGAAGCAAGCAAGGAAAAGAGTCCACCTCAGCATCGCCGGGGGGCGCAACAGCATGGTGGTCTACGGAGCAGCCACCGCCCAAATCCTCTTTGACGCCGATGACCGGCTGTGGCACATCCTCTCCACGGAGGAGTTTGAGCGCACCGATCTGATGCACAGGCACAGTCGCTTCGACGCGGCCCTGGTGCCAATTCCTGTATTGCGCTGGAGCACCATCTCTCCCGCCCTGACGGCATTGGTGCGTGAGCAAGACCCCTTCCGCGCCATCGCGGCCCAGGAGCAGTTGGTAGAACGCCAGGCCGACCGGCAACGCGAGGAGTTCCTGACGGAAGTTCTGACCCCTGCGGAGTGGCGTGTAGTCGAGGATTTTGTGACGCACGGCGGCACCGACCGCGAGATTGCCGCCCGGCTGGCGCAGCACTCGGGCCGCCACGTCTCAGAACGCACCGTCAGCACCCACTTGCGCCACATCTACGGCAAGATGCATAGTTTCTTCGGCTACGATGCGCCGGTCAACCGTGGCATCGTGATGCAGCAGTTCGCCGGCTTCTTCGAGCAGTATCCCCACTTGAGGGCCCCTCCCCCGTAAAGAAACCGGGTTTTTCCCGCCTGGGCAAGCCAGGCGTCGTTTCTGGGGTCTCCTGCAGTATGGAAAGGGGGCCTTTTTCAGCTAGAAACCGGGTTTCTCAATCGAAAGCGGCGCATTGCGACGATTTCCGCAGAAATCCGCCGGAATCCGCAGAAATACGTAGGGTGTCGTACTGCAATCTGCAGACGACACCCTTTCGTTTTTGTGGCATACTGTGGGCAGAAATGTGGAGAGGGGAGAATGGAGAGGAGAGAGAGAAGAGAGAGGAGGGAGGAGAAAAGCGATGGTGAGACAGTGGCTCATTCGCGCGGCTCAGATGATTTGGGAAGTGTTGCAGAACCCGCGCAATCGGTCTCTCTGGTGGCGACGCATCCGGCGCGGGTGCGGGATCATCCTGCTCCTGATCCTGCTGTTCAGTTGTCTGAGTTGTATACTGCTGGGCGTATTGGTGGGACGGGCTGGTGCGACTGGGCCCGACACCGGGCTCGACGTGCTCCTGGTGGTGGACAACTCGAATTCGATGTTCGACAAAGGTGGCATCGGCTCGGACCCTGACCTGCGGCGCATTGAGGCTGCCCACATGTTCATCAACTACCTGGGCGTAGATAGCGGCCCGGTTTCCCACCGCCTGGGCGTGGTCTTCTTCGGCGGCCAGGCACAACTCGTCGTGCCCCTCACCCCGCTGGCGGATCAGGCGCGGCGGGCCGGGATGGAGACGCTCATCGCCGACCCTCAGCGGATGGATTGGACGGATCCTGCCAGTGCCCTCACATTGGCTCGTGACACGCTGCTCGCTGGGACCGGCGACGGGCATCAGCCTGTCGTGATTTTGCTGACCGACGGCAAGCCGGAATGGGATAGCGACCCCAACGAGGTTGAACAGCAGTCCGTCATTGAGGAACTGAGGCATATTGGACGGCGGTATGCCAGTGACGAAATCCGTCTCTTCGTCATCCTGCTCACGAACGAGGCCACCGACGCCGATCCCGAGATCGGCACGACCTATGGACCCCTGTGGCGGGAACTGGTCGGGGCGACCGGGGGTTGCTTCTACCCGGTACGCCGGGCCGACGATCTCATCACCGTCTATCACGACATCCTGGTGACCTTGAGCGGCGTGCAGACGGCCGGCCCGGTCGTCGAGGCCGAGATCGAGGGCGAAACGCAGGTCGAGGTGGTGACCATTGAGCCGAACCTGGCACGGGTCACATTCGTGGTGCGTGTCAGCGGACCCGGCGCTTCGACTGGGCTCAGCGCGGGCGCTTCGACTGGGCTCCCCTCGGCTATGCTCGGGGCAGGCAGCACAGGGGTCACGGTCACCGTCCACCGGCCCGACGGACGGGCACTAAAGGCAGGAGACGCCGATGTGCGCCACGCGGCCCAGGCGACGACGGCTATCTGGGCCGTCACGCGCCCGCAGCCGGGTGACTGGGCGGTGGTGATGACCGGCCAGGGCAGTGTGACGGTCTGGAAGGACTATCTACCCGCTCCAGTTACGCCGACGCCCTCGCCTGTGCCCACCCTTCGGGCTGAGCCTCAGAGCGAAGCCGCGATCCCTTCCCCCACGCCTGCGCCGCAAATGATCGTGGACGAATGGCCCGAGGTTATACTGTTAGGTCAGCCGGTCACCCTTAGCCTGGCCTTCGAGCCAGCACCGCCGGAGCCTCCGATTGTGTGGGCGGAGTGGGTTGTCGGAGATGGGCAGCCGGGGCGAGAACGGCTGCTGGACGATGGTCATGAGGGAGACGCCCAGGCCGGGGATGGGCGCTACGGCGCGTCCCTGACCCCGGCGAGTGCAGGCATCCTGCTGGTGCGCGTGTGGGGTGAAGTACGGGGACACGAGATAGCCTCCTGGGAGGGACGGCTGCGTGTCGAACCCTACCCGACGTTGGAACTCGTCGTGCCGGAGGACAGAGACACCTGGCGGGCTGGCCGTCCGGTTGTGGTGGAAACACACTGGGCAGTGGACGGAGAAACGCTGGCGATGGGCGGACCGCTGACTGCGACGCTCCGCTCCTCCGACGGCATAGCGCACACGGTGCTGACCGGAAGCGTGGGTGAGTCCATCGTCCTGCCCGCCCCGCAGGTGGCAGGCACCTACAGTCTCACGGTGGAGGCCTCGGGGGGCTTCTCTGACCCCTCCCCGCCCCCCCTCGGTCCCCCCCAAAGTTGGGGGGGAAGTAGGGGAGGGGAGTCTACCGGCAGCCTCCCGTTCTGGGGAGAGGCGACTGCGACGGTCGTCGTGCGCCGCCCGCTGCCGGGATGGGTCTGGATGGCGGGCGTGGGGCTGCCCCTGGCGGGCCTCGGGGGCTGGGGGCTCCACCGCTGGTTCCAGCGCTTGCCCCGCGTGGCAGGCAGGCTGCGGGTGCTGGAAGCCCCGGCCGGCTATGCCGGACCGACCCTCACCGACCTGTCATCGCTGAACCGGCAGTCAGTGCGGCTGGGCGGAGCACAGGCCGAACTCCCCCTGCCCGCCGAAGGTTCATTCTGGGCGACAATCCGTGCGCTACCTGACGGGAGCGGGGTGGAACTGACGCCCTGCAACGGGCAAGTGGTGCAGATCAACGAGCACCCGCTTGCCGGCCCGCACCTGCTCTCCGACGGCGACCGTATCGCCACTGAGGGGGTGCGGCTGCGCTACGAGCACTTGCACTACGGACTCTAGCTGCTAAGTAGGTTCACAAAAATTTCTATCACTTCTATGTGAGCACCACATCTGGCTCAAATGCGGGGTACCAGCCCATTTTTGCCACATATGGGGGTAATCATCAAGGTATTGCTCCTTCGCAAGTCGAGAAA
>DAOUEC010000141.1:0-4276 GCA_034430655.1 Anaerolineae bacterium | reverse complement strand
GCAAGGAAGCGCTGCAGAAAGCGCAGGCTGAGGATAAGCCAATCTTCCTCAGCATCGGCTTGTCCCTCCCCCGGAGCGCAAGTCGGCTTGCACGCCAGGGGAGACGCAAGACAAAACCCTGCGTTCTCCGGTCTTGTGTTTCAGCTGTTGGCTTATCGGCAAGGAGACTCTAGGCCGTCTCTTCTGTCTTGGCCTCGTCGGTAGCCAGCGAGCTCTGTTCGTATCCTGCGCAAACAAGGCTACTCCCAGCAACTGCTGAAGAGTCTCAACTCGCCTGTTAGGACGTTCTTCCTTCCCCAGGTCATCCTCAATCTGGGTAATGATAGCAGAGATGTCCTCACAAAGACGCCATTTAGAGGGCGGGTCCACTGCTCCCGCTGACTTGGCAAATCCAGCATGATTCCGTCCGAAATGGCTTGGATTTTGCAATCCCATCCGAGCAGAATGTGAAGTCTGATTGATCTGTCGAATGGTAGAGATTTCAGGATCGAGCGACGTTGGGCTCAATGCCAGCTTCCGCTCGTTGCACGATCCCGCGAAGCACCTTCCTGATATTCTCTGGCAGGGGCTCGGGCTGATGCTCACTCAGGATCCGATCTACGGCTTCGCTGGCCCGCTCGCCCAGGCTCTTGCCTCCCTTCTCCACCCACGCCTCGTAGCCCGCTCGTTCAAAGAGATTGGGGTACCAGCGATCCCGGTAGTGCATGCGCGTGTGGTCCGACTTCAGGTAGGGGCCTTCATCGCGGTATTCGGCGACCATCTCCAGGGCGAGAGTCTCGCCCGTTATCTTAATGGGTTTGAGGTAGGCTTTGATCCAACTCACGATCTCGTCACAGATGAGCAACTGGGCCAAAGAGAAGCCGAGGCCGGATTCCAGGTATCCCAGATCATGGATGATGTTGCCGCCGCCCAGGGTCTCCGTCAGGAGGGTCAGGGCTGCTTCAGCTGCAGCCTGCTGGTCAACAAGCTTGGCTTCGGAAGCGCCCCCCAGTGCGAACCTGGGCAACTCGTAGAATTGTCCCATCGCCTGGGCCATTCCCCGCTCGGGTTCAGCATAGGTCGAAATCATCGTCCGCATGTCGAGCACCGAGTATTGCGTACCTGGCACAATGAAAGGCGCGCCTTCCCGTACCAGTTGCGAGAGCACCAATCCCACCAGGACCCCGGCGTTGTCAATGGCAATCGGACCCGCCACCGTCACCGGGCTGGAGACTCCGCTGGTCGAAACGGGCACATAGATGGCGGGTAGGCCCTTCCTGGACAGATAGAAGAGCTTTTCCAACGCCTCCTGATTGTGGCGCAGGCCCGTAGCGACGTTGATGTAGCAGACTGCCAGAGGATTCCGGCGCAGGGCGTCTGCGCCGCCGACCACTGCCTCTGCCATTTCGACAGCGTCCACGAGCCCTGCAAACTCGTAGGTGACCACAACAATGGGCTTGGTTGTGTAGGCCAGCATGGTCTCCATCTGATAGCGATCGGCAATGGTGCCGTCTACGTCTGTGGGCAGCACCATGGACATCACAAAGTCGATGTTGGGCAGCGCATCGCACACGATGGTGCCCTCTTTAACATCTGTGAGCCGTGGCTTGCGGCGCTCGCCCGTTCGATGGTCGACGATGTTCAGAGTGTCGGAGCCCGGACCGTAGTAACAGCGGCCCCCCTCCAGCGGCATGACCCGGTTCCCACGGCGGTCACACAACACGATCTGCTTGGGCGCCGTGGTGAAGGCCTTTTCCACCAGGCCCGCAGGCACGCGCACCAGGTTGCCATCGCTCACGTCAGCGCCGGCCTTTTTCAGCAGGTCAACCGCTTCCTGAAGGTATATCCGCACCCCGACGCGCTCCAAGATCTCAAGGCTGGCCCAGTGTAACCTGCGGCACTGAGCCTCAGAGAGACGTGAGAACTGGATACGACTGTCCATCCCTTCACCAGTGCTTGTGCAGACCATGTTGCAGTCCTCCTCCCTTTGGGTTTCTCTCTCCATTGTAGTGTGCCCACCGTTGCCCGGGGAGCTCCCATATGCCGGCATCACATCCACGCGGGCAGTACCGGTCGCGGGAAGGATTTCCCGCACCAGCCGAGCGATGAATCCAGTGAAGTTATGAACTTCATAACTTAATAGGGATTATAGCCAGACTGTCCTGGATTGTCAAGCCCCCCGCAAAGCTCGCGAAACAAGACAACGCCAGTTGAGGCATACTTGACTTTACGCACGAGTTGTGCTATAGTATAGCAAGAACTGAGGTTCAGAAGTTATGCAGGCTTTCAGGGGAATCGCGCCTGTCACGCAGCGAGGAACAGGGTCCGAACGAAGGAATTGGTTTCGCTCATGCAGGTCAAAAGGCTGCAACGGGATACGCTCACCACAACCGTCGCCCATGAACTGAGACGACTCATTTTGGATGGAGAAGCGAAACCCGGCGAGTTGCTTCCCCCTCAGCCGGAGCTTGCCCAGCGTTTGGGCGTTGGCCTCTCCACGTTGCGGGAAGCCATCAAGGGTTGGGCGCTGTTCGGCGTATTGGTGCTCCAGCCGGGCCGGGGTACCCTGGTGAGCCCAGATGCTATCAGGCTGCTCCACATCACCGACCTGTGCCGCATACAGCTTGAAGGAATGGGAGCACATGATGTTCATGAAACGCGGTGCATCATTGAGATGGCGTTGACAGAACTCGCAGCCGAGCGGGCAACGAGGGAGGACCTCAGCCGGATAGAGGCGGCGCTGACGAAAATGCGCCGGGCGTCGCAGGACGACAAAGCCTTCATCGAAGCCGACCAGGAGTTTCACCTGGCTGTGGCCAAAGCCAGCAAGAACCAACTCCTTAAACACTTCTATCAAATTGTGATGGAGATGTTCGCCAGCGTCCTGAGGGAAGCAATGCATATCCCCAGCGTTGCAGAGAGCTTTCGAAGTAGTGGGCTGGATCAGCAGGAAAAGATCTTTGCCGCCATCCGGGATCACCTTCCAGAGGTTGCCCTCAAGCGAACCGAGGAACTCTTTGCCGACTGGGATGACTTTTATTTCGCTGCGCTTGGCATGGACGACTAGCGCATTGGAGGATGAAGGCACAATTCGGCACTGTGCCAATCGGAGTGTGGCCCACTTGGGCACCTGGTACACATATTGAGATTCTACAAGGAGGAATATGATGAAGAACCGAAAGTGCATGTCCCTGTTTCTGATCGCCATCGCGATCACTTTGGCGCTGATTCTTCCGGCTGGCTGCGGTCCGACACCTCAGCCAGCAGACACACCCGTGCCGCCTGCGGAGGAGGCTGCCACCGAAGCCCCGGCGCCAACTGAGCCACCGTCTCCCACAGACACCCCGGAGCCGGAGGCAGCCGAGCCCAAGATCCTGATCGTCCGGCTCTACGAACGTATCCAGACCCTGGATCCCGCCTTTGTGGTGGGAGTCTACGATTCGCAAGTCCAGAACACGGTCCTCAACCGGCTCGTGAGCTACGATACCGGTCCCGATCCGAGGGAATACGAGCTCTACAACGACCTGGTCGAGTCGATCGAACCGTCGGAGGACGGGCTCGAGATCACCTTCAAGTTGAGAGAGGGGGTGATGTGGCACAGGGGATACGGTGAACTGACGGCCGAGGACGTCAAGTTCTCCTACGAGCGCTATCTGGATGAAGAACTGGACTCGCCTTACGCCGACGACTGGGCCACACTGGACCATGTGGAGGTGATTGACAAGTACACCGGCAAGATCATCCTATCGGAGCCTTTCGCCCCCCTCTGGAAGACTACCCTGCCCATAGACAGCGGTCACATCATCTCCAAGAAATTTGCCGAGGAAGTGGGGCCTGAAGGGCTCACCAACGACATGGTGGGCACCGGTCCCTACGTGCTGGCCAAGTTCGAACCTGCCGAGTTGGTCGTCGTCAAGCGCAACCCCGACTACTTTGGTGAGCAACCCTACTACGACGAAATCCACTTCATCCCCATCGACGATGACAAGGTAGCCGAGATCGCCCTGGAGGCGGGAGAGGTCCAGTTTACCAGGATCAGCGACGCGTCGATCCAGCGCTTCCAAGACAATCCGGACTATGCGGTCTCGACCTTCCCGGCGCTGGCCTACAAGTGGATCGGCTTGAACGTCGAGAATCCCAAGCTGGAGGACCCCAACGTGCGCCAGGCGATCCGGTATGCCGTCGACGTGGACAGCATCGTCATGGCCACGTACATGGGGGCTGCCGAACGGGAATACACCATGATCCCCCCCGGTCTGACCGGCCACTGGGCTGATGCCCCACGGTACGAGCGCGA
>DAOUEC010000140.1:0-47206 GCA_034430655.1 Anaerolineae bacterium | reverse complement strand
TGGCTGGAATACTGACTGTTCTACTACTTATCCTGGCGGCCTGCACACCGCCGGGAATGCCCACGCCTACCGTCGCTCCGACCCAAACGCCCGAAATCACCACCCCGCTGGTCATCAGCGAGGTGCAGGCCGGCGCGAGCGGCAACAATAACCTGGAGTTCATCGAACTCTATAACACGATCACTGAGCCGCTTGACCTGGAAGGCTACGCCCTGGTCTACCGGTTGGCGGCTAGCCGGGAGGACCTGCCCATCCACGCCTGGACCGAGAGCGCCCCTGTCCCGGCCCACGGCCACTGCCTGCTGGTGCGGGCTGGTCAGGAGGTCGGCGTCGTGCCCGACGCCGAGTTCGACCAGCCCCTCAACACCAAGGGCGGCGGCCTGGCGCTGGTGGACCCACAGGGTAACGTCGTGGACAGCGTCGGGTGGGGCAACGCGCCGGAGGCCTTCGTCAAACGATGTCTCCATTGAGCGTCTCCCCGGCGGCGAGGAGGGCAACTTCAGCGACACGGACGATAACTCCACCGACTTCGCCATCAACCCCACGCCGACCCCCCAGAACGTCGGGAGTTTGCCCACACCGGTCGAGGCGGAGCGGTTCTTCATCACCCTCACCGCGCCGCCCTCCGCCGAGCCGGGGACGCAGTTCGACTACGAGTTGGAAGTGACCAACCACACCGGCGTCACGACCCACGATGTGGTGATAGAGTTCACCGTCCCTCTCAGCCTGACCGTCGTCAGCGCCTCCGACGGTGGAACGGTCAAACTCCCCCCCGCTTCGGGGGGGCCGGGGGGGGTAGTAGAGTGGACGCTGGCGGAGATGAGCGACGGCGATACGGTCTCCCGCCGCGTGACCGTCGAGACGCCGCAGACCTACGTCACGCTGGTGGCGCGGGAGTACAGCGTGCAGGCGGGCGATTGGCCCGAGGAGGCGCTGGGCGCGCCGGTGCGCACCCGCGTTGAGGGCGGTATCATTCCCATTGGGACGGCTCGCACGTTGATGGGCGAGATTGTCACCGTCGAGGGGGTCGCCACGATGTACACCGGCGGCTACTACGCCGGGACGAACAACGCCAAGTTCTACCTCCAGGACGAGAGCGGCGGCATCCAGATCCAGTGCTTCGACGACAACGGCACGCCGCCGGAGGTGGCGCTGGGCGACAGGGTGCGGGTCAGCGGCGAGGTGGGAGCCTACCGCAACTCAATGCAGATCGTGCCGGTCAGCAACCCGGACGACGTGGTCATCCTGGGCCTGGAGAAAGCGGTCGCGCCCCGGGAAGCCACTATCGCGCAGGCCGCGGGCGACCCGGCGGTGTCGGGGTATCTGATCGCCGTCACCGGCCAGGCCACTCGCGTCGAGGAGTTCACCTATAGTTACGAGATAGATCTGGCCGACGACCAGGGCCACATCGCGTTGGTCTACGTGGATAAACTGACCGGGATGGAACTGGAGATCGAGCAGGTCGAGGTCGGCCACCTCTACACCATCGCCGGCATCAGCGAGATGTACGACGACAAGTTCCAACTCAAGCCCCGCATCCCCGCCGACATCGTTGAGGGCTTCCCGCCCATCCTTGCGGTCGAGGCCGATGCTCCTCACAACGTCCTCCCCGGCGAAACGCTGACCTACACCTTCACCATCTTTAACCACACCGACGCACCCCTCACCGATGTGACCATCACCAGCACCCTGCCGGCAGAGAACGCGACGCTGTCCACCATTGAGGACGGTGGCGAGCGGGAGAACAGCACGCTGCGCTGGACGATCCCCACGCTGCCGGCCCACGATAGATGCAGTGTTCACTTCACCGTCACCGCCACAGGTGACGATGGCACCATCGCCGTCGAAAGTTACGCCGCCTGGACCAACGAGTGGCCCACCCACGAGACCAACCTGCCGCTGTTCACTTTCATCGGCGATACCGTCCCCATCTACGCCATCCAGGGGCCGGGCTTCGCCTCTCCCTACAAACTGGACTTTGTGGACACCGAGGGAGTGGTCACCGGCGTCTTCCCCGACCTGGAGGGCTTCTGGATGCAGGGGCTGGAGCCGGACGACGACCCGAACACCTCCGAGGGGCTGTTCGTCTTCACCGGCGAGGTGCCGGTCGAGGTGCAGGTAGGCGACCAGGTGGAGGTGCACGGGCGCGTGCGCGAGCGCTCCAACCAGACCGAACTGCACATCACCACGCCGGGGGACGTGGTCGTGACCGCCTCCGGCCTGGGGCTGCCCGAGCCGGTTGAGCTGGACCCGCCGGTGGAGACGGAGGCAGCCATTGCTTACTATGAGCCGCTGGAGGGTCAACTGGTCAGCGTGACCGACCCGGCCGTCGCCGTCGCGCCGACCTCGAAGTACGGCGAATACGTCCTCGTGCGGGCCGAGCACAGGATCAAGCGCGTCCCGCGCGGGCAGGAGACGGGCCTCTTCATCATGGTGGACGATGGCTCTGCGGTGCGGCACGATGACAGCACCACGCTCCCCTACACCGTCCGCACTGGCGATGGGGTGGGTCATCTGGTTGGCCCGCTGGCTTTCACCTTTGGCAACTACAAGATTGAGCCGCTAGGCCCGCCAGCGATGATCCCCGTGGTCGAAGGGCCGGTCCCGCAACTTGAGCAGCCCGGCCCCGATGAGTTCAGTGTCGCCACCTTCAATGTCGAGAACTTCTTTGACAACAAGGACCCGCACCGCCCCAGCGACCCGCCCAAGCCCAGCCGTGCCGAGTACGAGCGTAAGCGCGGTCACATCGTGGAGACGATCCTGGCGCTGGGCATGCCGACCATCGTCGGTCCGCAGGAGGTGGAGAACATCGGCGTGCTGGAGGACGTGGTCGCCCAGCCCGAACTGGCCGGGTACGACTACCAGGCCGCGCTGATCGAGGGGCCCAGCAGCCGCGACATTGACGTCGGCTTCCTGGTGCGCGGCGACCGGGCCACGCTGGAGGGGGTGGGGCAGTACCAAGCCACCGAGGGCCTCTTCAGCCGCCCGCCACTGATGATCACCGCCACTGTGCGCACCGCGTCGGCCGGCGATGTGACCGTCTACGGTATCGTCAACCACTTCATCTCCAAGTCTGGCGGAGAGGCGCTGACGGAGCCGCGCCGCGTGCTGGAGGCGCAGTGGAACGCCCATCTGGTGGCCCAAATCCTTGCCGCCGACCCGGACGCATACATAGCAGTGCTGGGCGACCTGAACGACTACTACGACTCGGCCCCGCTGCGGGCGCTGGCCCAGGGCGAGACCTCCGGCGGGCAGTTGGTCAACGTTCTAGGCGTGCTGCCCCCTGAGGAGCGGTACTCCTACATCTTCCAGGGGGTCTCCCAGTTGCTCGACCACATCCTGGTGACGCCCGCGCTGGCGGGCGCCTGTGTGCGCGTGGAAGTGTTGCACATCAACGCCGACTACCCGCCCCCCGACCCCGAGGATCCCAGCCCACGCCACCTCTCCGACCACGACCCGGTGGTGGCGGTGTTTGGGGTAGGGGAGTAGCGGGCGGGTCGTCCAATTCATCTACCGGCAGGACCAGCGCTGCGCGGATTGGTCATCAGTGAATGGTCATTGTATAATTGCGTTCGTGGCGCTCAAGTTCATCATCTTCGACCTGGACGATACACTCTACCCCCGCGACAGCGGGCTGATGCAGGAGGTGGGCCGCCGCATCCAAACGTGGGTGTATAACCACCTGGGGTTGACGTGGGAAGAGGCGGTTGCCCTGCGGCGCGAGTATTTCCACCGCTACGGCACCACGATGGGTGGCCTGATCGCCGAGCACGACGTGGACGCGCACGACTATCTCGTCTTCGTGCACGACATCCCGGTGGAGGAGTACCTGGAGCCGAAACCGGCGCTGGACGCGATGCTGGCCTCCATCCCGCTGCGGAAGGCGGTCTACACCAACGCCACCTCGGAGTACGGCTGGCGGGTGCTGCGGGCGCTGGGGGTGGCTGGTCATTTCGAGCGGGTAATCGGCATTGAGGAGGTGGGCTTACGTAACAAACCCTATCGCGATGCCTGCGAGCAAATGTTGGCGCTACTGGGCGCTCAGGGCCCCGAGTGCATCCTGGTCGAGGATTCGGCGCGCAACCTGCAGCCGGCCAAAGCCCTGGGGCTAACGACGGTATTGGTGGACGCGGAGCCCGACGAGGGTGTGGACTTTGTAGTGGGGAACGTGCTGGAGGTAGGTTGGGTAGTGAGCGAACTCCTTATTCGTCGGGCGGAATAAAGGACGCGAGCACATTACGGCAACATACATCGCAACTTTCCCATCCACACACTCCCTGCCAGCAGCGCCGTGCCGCCGACGAGCGCCAGGCAGACCAGCGGTGTGTCCTCCGCCCGTTCGGCATCGTCGGTGGGAACAAGGGCCGCCTGCACGACTACGGCCAGCAGCAACACCAGTGTGATGATGATACCTGCCACACAAACGAAACGACGCACCATACTCCATCACCTCCCCAGGAGCGGCGAAATGGTGGCTGTGCTTTCCATCTCCATCCTTCCTCAACATGCGCTGTGCCGGTCAGCCATCCTTGCGAAGGTTGCTAATGGTCCTGGCAATGGCACAATTCCCAGCTGACCAAGATGCTTTTGGCCTGAAAACACTATCGAACCTTCGCAAGGGTTCGGTGATAACGGGCCCGGACGGGGATTTCAGGGCGACAGCGCCATGCTCCCCTTGGCTTGCTCCCCAGACCGCTCACATGGTCGCCCTGCGTCCGGGCCCGGCGCTGGATTGTGCCTGAGGGCCGATTCACACCGGCGATCATAGGATAGCACAAAGCCGGGCGTGTTGCTGGACGGAGAGGGGGTGTTTATGCGTCGCGTAAGGGGTGAAGAGTGGCCGTCAGCCCGACGCTCGCACTACGCGCACCCGTCGGAATGCAAACAGTCTATAGTGAGGACTTCAGTCGTCCACAGTGCGGAGCAGGCGACTGAAGTCACCACTACGAACCCCTATAATAGCCAGCGCGGACGATGAGTTGGAAGGCGCGAGCGGTCAAGGTGGGGCGCAGGATGGGACCAGGCGGAGGTTGGCCATTGAGAACAATGGTCAGGCCAGGGTGGGCCTGTGCCTCGTCCAGCGGCCACTCGTCGCGGGCGAAGAACTCGCCCAGAGCGTAGTCCTTGACGCGCAGCAGGCCAAAAAGGTCGTGGGGCGCTGGTGTGCCTCGGAGGCGGGTGCGGAAGGCGACGATGGCCAGGTGATCGGGAGTGCCGGGGCCGCCCAGTCGCGGCGGTACGAGGATCACCATCAGAGGCGTGGGGCGTTTCTTGCTCGGCGCGAGGTTCAGCGTGTCGGCGACCTGCCAGTCGTGGATCAGGTAAGTCTGGCGAGATAGTTCGAGTCGCACCCGCACGCCAAGTTCCTCCTCCACCTCGCGCCGCAGGCAGGCTAGAATAGTTTCGCCCCGCTCGATGCTCCCGCCGATGCCGCCTACGCCAACGACGGTGATGCCGTCCTCGCACCGCTGCCAGTACCTGGGCTTGCCGATCTCGAAGTAGCAGGCCGCCTCGTCGCACGCGATGGTCGAGACGCCGATAAGGGTGACTGTCTTGCCGCCCAGCAGGGGGTGGCGGCGGAGGGTAGGCAGAGCGCGGAAAAGGTTCATTTCACTTGTACATCATCCGGCAGGTAGCGGGCCGGGCCGTCGGGGCCGACTTCGGCGTAGTACTCGATCAGGCGGCGGGTGGTGTGGGTCAGCGGCAGGGTCCGGGCACCGGGGTGTCCCACTCACTGGTGCGCCTGGATGAACTCGCGAGTACTCTCCGCTACTGCCTCCCGCTCGGCATCCACCATGATGTTGTGGCCGGAGTTATGCAGCCACACCAGTTCCTTGTCAGTCGAACCGGCCTCGTCGTAGACGATCTGCCCGCAGCGAGGGTCAACGCTAGTATCGCCCGTGCTCTGGACGATGAGGAGGGGCTGTTTGACGGCCGGCAGGAGGCGGCGCACGACGCGCTGCAGTTTCAGCAGTTCGTGGGCTGCATGGAGCGGCTGCTCCTCATAGCACCAAATGCGGCTATCGGCCTCAGGGTCGGTCAAATCGCTCTCGCCCGCTGGGCTTCGCTTGCTGATGAAGTACTTGAGCACCGGCGTCAGGTAGATGAGTTTGTTGGCCAGGAGGATGGCAGGGGAGTAGGTCATCAAGCCAGCGATCTCGGGGTGATGAGCGCCCAGGTAGAGGGTGAGCAGGGAGCCCATGGAGAGGCCGCCGACGAAGACGATTGAGCAACGGGATTGCAGATCGCTCAGCGCCTGCTCGACGTGGGCGGTCCATTCCGGCCAGCGGCGGCGGTTCATATCGTCCACGTCGGTGCCGTGGCCGGGCAGGAGCGGCGCGGAGATGGTGAAACCGCGGGTGTTCAGGTAGTCGCCGACGAGGCGCATCTCCGGCGGGGAGCCAGTGAAGCCGTGGATGAGCAGCACCCCGACGGGGCCACCTTCCAGAAAAAGTGCAGATGGGTCAAGGTGAGCGTGACGTGTCATCAATTCCTCCTAAAAGGTATGGCTCGCAGCGCAAGAGCGCCAGCGCGCTGTGGCCGTCTGCTATCTCGCCGTTGCGGGCCATCTCCAGCGCTCGCTCAGGCGACATCAGATGCACCTCGATGATCTCGCCTGGCTCCCGATGGGGCTCTCGGTTCAGCCGCACATCGCGGGCCAGGTAGATGTGATAAACCGCGTCTATGATGCTGGTGCCGGGGCGGAAGGAGCCCACGCAGATCCAGTCGTCGCTGGTACCACCTATCTCTTCTGCCAGTTCGCGCCGCGCCAGACTCTCAAGCGTGCCGGTGTGGTCGTGCATGCCCCCGGCGGGCACCTCCCAGCACCAGTCGTCCATCGTGTAGCGGAACTGGCGGATGAGGACGACTTGCCCTTCGGCGGTCACCGGCACCACCCAGACTGCGCCGGCGACCTGGATGTAAGCGTAGGGGGCCACGTGGCCATCGGGCCAGCGCACCCGGTCCTGCCGCACGCGGAACATGTGGTATGTGAATGGGTAGTCGGTGGCCAGGCGCTGCCAGCCAACTGCGATTCCATTGGGTTTGTCGGTTTTAGACACTGAATATCCTTTCTCTATGCCCACTCGACGGCCAGATGCTCGAACAAGCCCACGCACATGCAGAGGGCATGGCCACTACCGTCCAGTTCGCACTGCTCGATGCAGGGCGCTCAATGCCGACCTCCTCGGTGCAGGGATGGGACAATTGTACACGGAAGGCGGCAGGAGGCAAATGAGCGGGTTGCGCGTCACACTCTCATAGGGGCTGACCGGGCCGGATTGCTGGCGGAACGCCAATTTCGTACTTGACAAATGGGGCGATCTTTGCTACACCTTTGTCCGATGCTCTTGTCCGATGGGCAATCAGAGTTCCAGGGAGGCCTAATGACTCAACCCTTGCTGCCCCAGCCCAAAGAACTGTCACTGCTTGACGGCGCTTTTGTCCTCGACGCCGATACCCCCATCGTCATTCCTGCCCAGGCCAGCGATGAGACCTTTTTTGTCGCCAGCCAACTCCAGAACGAAGTGTGCCGGGCCACCTGTTTGACATTGTCCATCGTCAAAGCCTGCGCCCCACCCCGCTCCAATAACGTCATCCTGCTCATCTGCGGTGATGAGCAGGCGGCAGCCCTCGGCGTTGAGCCGGTAGCCGTCGGTGCTCCGGAAACCGTGGCCGTGCAAGCCTACGCCCTGACTGTCGCCCCAACCTGCGTCACCCTCTACGCCGACGCGCCGGCCGGGCTGTTCTACGCCGTCCAGACGCTGCGCCAGTTGGTGCGGTTGCATGGCCAGGTGCTGCCCGCGCTGACCGTCCGCGATTGGCCCACGCTGCCCTACCGTGGTCTCATGCTCGACATCTCCCGTCGCAAGGTGCCGACGCTGGCCACGCTCAAACAATTGGCCGAAGAACTCAGCCACTACAAACTCAACGCCCTGCAACTCTACACCGAACACACTTTTCAGTTCCCCCACCACCCCAAGATCGGGGCCGGCTGTGGCTCTCTCAGCAGTCAGGACATCCTGGAACTGGACGGTTTCTGCCGCCAACGACACGTCGAGTTAATGCCCAATCTGCAATCCTTTGGGCACGCCCGCAACCTGCTGACCATCCCAGAATACCAGCACCTGGCGGAGACGGATCTCCTCTGGACACTGAGCCCCGCCTTTGAGGAGACATACACATTGCTCGACGAACTGTACGGCGACATGCTGCCCGCTTTCACCTCCACGACCTTTAACGTGGACTGCGATGAGACCTGGGATCTGGGCCAGGGAGCCAGCAAAGCCCTGGTCGGCGAGATCGGCATGGGGCGGGTCTATCTCAATCACGTCCTGCATGTGCGCGAACTGGCCGCCCGCTACGGCTGCCGCATCCAGATTTGGGGCGACATCCTGCTCCATCACCCGGAACTGATCGGCGAACTGCCCGACGACGTCACCCTGCTCGACTGGCACTACCATCCCGCCGACGAGTACCCCACCGTCGAGACCTTCGCCGAGGCCGGGCGGCGGTTCTGGGTCTGCCCCGGCGTCGGTTCCTGGAACAGCATCTTCCCGCGCCTCTACGGGGCGAACGTCAACATCCGCAACCTCGTGCGTGACGGCGTGGCGGCAGGGGCTGTGGGTATGCTCAACACCGATTGGGGTGACTTCGGCCACTACCAGCCCCTGGGCTTGAGTTGGTATGGCTACGTCTTCGGCGCGGCCCAGGGCTGGAGCGGCGGCGCGATCAGCGATGAGGATTTCGAGGCCGCCCTCGGCCCGCTCTTCTTCAGCCCAGCCCACGAGCGCATCCTGGAGGCAATCCACCAACTAGCCCGCATCAATACGCTGCCCGGCGTCGCACAGGTCAACCGCTCCCACACCGTCCTGGCATTGTTCGACGAACCGCTGGCCGGCGCTACGGTGGAAGGCGAGGACGCGCTGTCCGCTGAGACGCTGGACGAGGTGCGCACGCTGGCCGAGGAGGCCGCCGCCTTCGTCACCCCCCCCGTCCCCCCCTGCGAGGAGCTGAGCACCTCCCTGGCCCCCGGCCATCCGCGCGAACTGACGCTGCGCGAGATGGCCTCCGCCGCTCGCCTCACCGCCTACGCCGCCCGCAAGGTGACGCTATCCCAGGAGATCCGCCAGGGGCTGCGCGACCCGGACCTGGACGCGGACCGCGTCTACGGCTACATCCTGGCCCTGAAAGCGCTCGACGCCGAACTGGAGACGCTGCGGGCAGAGCTTGAAATGCTCTGGCTGGTCCGTGCCCGCCGCAGCGAGATCCACGTCGCGCTGGGGTACTACGCCAACCTGCGGGCCAGATACCGCGCCGCCATCAACTGGCTGGAGAAGCAGCGCCGTGCACTGGCGAAGGGGAAGCCCGTGGACGCCGAACTGTCCACCTACGATGCCGGCGGCTACCGCACCCTCTGGCAGAACTGGCCCGATTGAACCTGCACTCGCATACTTGCAAACTTGTGCACCTGAAAGGAGCCCTATGCCCCAACCTTTGACTGCCATCCTGATCGGCGCTGGCGACCGGGGCTACGCCGCCTACGGCCCCTACGCTCTGGCGCACCCGGATGAAATCCGCTTCGTCGCCGTCGCCGAGCCACACGACGTCCGCCGCGCCCGCTTCGCCCAGGCCCACGCCATCCCCCAGGAGCGCCAGTTCCGCACCTGGGAGAACCTCCTCGCCCAGGGGCAGGTTGCCGACGCCGCGCTCGTCTGCACGCTGGATCGGCTACACGTCGCGCCCGCCGTCGCCGCGCTGGAAGCCGGCTACGACGTCCTGCTGGAGAAACCCATGGCTACCACCCTCGCCGATTGTGTGCGGTTGGCGCAGACCGCCGAGCGCAGCGGACGACTGCTGCAAATCTGTCACGTCCTACGCTACACGGCTTTCTTCTCCACCCTCCACGACATCGTCACCTCGGGCCGCCTGGGCGATGTCATCACCGTCGAGCATCGAGAGAACGTGTCATACTGGCACATGGCTCACTCCTACGTGCGCGGCAACTGGCGCAATAGCGAGACCGAAAGCCCGATGATCCTGGCCAAGTGCTGCCACGACCTCGACCTCCTGTACTGGAACCTGGGGCCGTGCCGGCGGCTGAGTTCATTCGGCTCGCTGACCCACTTCCGCGCCGAGAATGCGCCAGAGGGAGCACCGGAGCGCTGCACCGACGGCTGCCCGGTCGCAGATGAATGTCCCTGGTACGCGCCGCGCCTGTACCTGGAACTAATTCCACTGATGCACGTGGCCCGTCATTCGCCCGCTGCATCAGAGCGGCTGGGGGCAACCCTGGCCCTCGATCACCCATCGCTTGCGAAGGTGGCCCGCCGCCTGATATCTCCCCTCGACGAGGCCCTTGATTACCGAGGCTGGCCTATCTCCGTCATCTCCGAGGACACCAGCTCCGAAGCCCGCCTGCGCGCTCTTCAGACAGGCCCCTACGGGCGCTGCGTTTACCGCTGCGACAACGACGTGGTGGACCACCAGACAGTCAACATGGAGTTCGAGAGCGGCACTTCAGCGGTGCTGGTGATGCACGGTCACTCCCATGAGGAGACACGTACTATGCGCTACGACGGCACGCGGGCCACACTGCGGGGCAAGTTTGCCTACGGCACGGACGATGCCATTGAGATTCACGATCACCTGACCGGTCGTGTGGAGAGAGTAGTTCCCCAAGGAGTCGCTGGCGGTCATGGCGGCGGCGATGCAGGGCTGATGACCGCTTTCGTCCGCGCCGTGCGAGACCCGTCCTACGCGCTGACCACCGCCCGCGAGTCGCTGGAGAGCCACCTGATGGCTTTCGCCGCCGAGGAAGCCCGTGTGCACGGAACCATCATACACATGGAAGAATTCCGCCGCCGCGCTGAAGCATCAACCAGCGCGTAAGTCTGGGGACATCAAAAGACCCAACACGGCGTAACTACGCTTCGCGCACTACTTTCTCGCGTGCGCGCTGCCGGGCACGCAACCGCACAACAGCCTTGGTGACCTCAGCCGCGATACTGGGCACCAACAGCAGCGGCAGGACGACGGTCCACTCCCGTACCCCCAGCGGCACCGTGCCGAAGATGGGCTGCAGGAAGGGGATATAAACCACGCTGCCGAGCAAGACGATGGAAAGCAGCACGGCGTACTGCATAGTCTTGTTGCTGAAGACGCCCAGGCGGAACAGGGAGACGCGCTCCGAGCGAGCAGTGTAGGCCCGCAATAGTTCCGAGGCCGAAAGCGTGACGAAGGCCATCGTCCGAGCCAGTGCCAGGTTCGACGGATCCCAGGCCCAGCCAAGGTAGTAGGCGATCAGCACCACAGCAGTGATGGCGATGGTCTGCACGGCGATGCCAGCAACCATGAAGCGGTTGATGATCGGCTCGCGCACGGGGCGTGGCGGCTGCTCCATGATGTCCGGGTCACCCTTCTCCATCCCCAACGCCAGCGCCGGCGCCCCATCGGTCAGAAGGTTGAGCCACAGCAACTGGATGGCGGTCAGCGGCGGCGGGGAGCCGGCCAGCGTGGCCAGGAAAATGACCATAATCTCGGCCAGGTTGCACGAGATCAGGTAGTAGACGAACTTGCGGATGTTGGAGTAGATGACGCGGCCCTGCTCGACGGCTGAGACGATGGAGGCGTAGTTGTCGTCGGTGAGCACCATGTCGGCCGTCTCTTTGGAGACGTCGGTGCCGGTGATGCCCATCGCCACGCCGATGTCGGCCCGCTTGAGGGCCGGGGCGTCGTTGACACCGTCGCCGGTCATGGCCACTACGTGATCCCGCGCTTTGAGCGCTTCGACGATGCGCACCTTATGCTGGGGGGAGACGCGGGCGAAGACATCTACGTTTTCTATGCGCTCAGCCAGTTGCTCGTCAGAGATCTCGTTCAGTCTCGCGCCAGTGATCACCTCGCCGCCGGGCCGCAGCAGGCCAATCTCCTGGGCAATGGCACGGGCAGTGACGGGATAGTCGCCGGTGACCATCGCCGTGCGGATGCCCGCCCGCCGCGCTTTCTCCACCGCCAGCCCGACCTCCGGCCGGGCCGGATCCGTCATCGCCATCAGCCCGATCAGCGTCAGATCTCTCTCAATCGTCTCGGTGCTGACCTCTGCCGGCAGTTCATCCAGGGGGCGATAGGCCACGGCCAGGACGCGCAGCCCCGCGCGCCCCAGGTCACGGTTGATGTTCTCAATGTGCTGGCGTCGGCCCGGTGTGAGTGGCACGTCCACGCCACCCTCCAGAATGGCATTGCAGAAGGGCAGCATCACGTCGGGTGCGCCCTTGACGTAGGCGACGTATTCGGAGCCGCCGCCCTCCCCCCCCCCGGAGCGGGGGGGAGAGCCGTCTACGCGGTGGATGGTGCTCATGCGCTTGCGCTCGCTATCGAAAGGTATCTCAGCGACGCGAGGCAGCCGTTTTTCGACCTCGTCGCGCCACAGGCCAGCCCTGGCCGCCGCCACCACCAGCGCCCCTTCCGTCGGGTCACCCACCATACGATACTGCTGGTCGCCTTGACCCCCCTCAATCCCCCCTCCAGGGGGGAGGTCAGAACCCCCTTCGCCCTCCCCCCCCCACCCTCCAGAGGGGAGGTCAGAACCCCCTTCGCCCTCAATCCCCCACCCTCCAGAGGGGAGGTCAGAACCCCCTTCGCCCTCCCTCCCCCCCCCTATCGGGGGGGAGGGGGGGGTGAGCGGTTCCAGCTGGGCGTCGGAGCAAAGTAAGCCCCCGGTGAGCAGGGCCATGATTTCGGCGTTGTCGTGCGGGTCGGCTGGCTCGCCGTAGTGATCGAACTGGCCCCTGGGCTGATACCCCTCGCCACTCACGTCCAGCCGCAGGTTCGCCACGTAGAGCCGCACGACCATCATCTCGTTCTGGGTCAGCGTACCGGTCTTATCGGAGCAGATGACGGTGGCGCTACCAAGCGTCTCCACCGCCGGCAGACGGCGGATGAGGGCGTTGCGCCGCACCATCTCGCGCATCCCCAACGCCAGGCAGATGGTGACGACGGCGGGCAACCCTTCCGGGACGGCGGCAATCGCCAGGCTGACCGCGACGATGAACAGGTCTACGATCTGCTGCCTGGTCTGCACCAGGTAGGGCATCAGTCCCTGGCTGGTGAGGAGAGAGATATTGGTATCCTGGATCAACGCCTCGATAAAGACGATACCGCAGATGGCCAGTGATCCCCAGCCCAGCCACTTGCCCAGTTGATCGAGGCGACGTTGCAGCGGCGTCGGCTCCGGCTCGTAGGACTGGATCATCTCGGCGATGATGCCCATCTGCGTCTGCATCCCGGTGGCGGTGACGATGCCCGCGCCCCGCCCGTAGGTGACGGTGGTGCCCACAAAGGCACTGTTGACCCGGTCGCCCAGGGACACGTCCTCCGATAGAGTCGCGTCGGCCACCTTTTCCACCGGCACCGATTCGCCCGTGAGCGACGCTTCGTCAATCTGGAGATTGATGCTCTCAATGAGGCGCAGGTCGGCCGGGACGTAGTTACCGGCTTCGAGGAATACGACGTCGCCGGGAACCAGTTCGCGGGCCGGGATGGTAACGCGGTGGCCGTCACGTAGCACGCGAGCGTCGGGGGCGGCCATTTTCTTGAGCGCCGCCAGTGCCTCCTCCGCCTTGCCTTCCTGGACCACACCCAGCACGGCGTTGAGGACAACGATGGCCATAATCGCGCTGGCCTCTATCATCTCCCCCAGCAGGAGAGAGACGACAGCAGAGACGATGAGGATGATGACGAGGAAATTCTGCAACTGCCCCAGCAGTAGTTGCCAGAAGCCGGGCCGGGGCCGCTCGGCCAGTTCGTTGGGGCCGTGTTGGGCCAGGCGGGCCTCCGCTCCGGCCGCCGTGAGACCGGTTGCCAGGTCGGTTTTAAGAACCCCCGCCACTTCCTGGATGGTACGGCTATGCCACCACGGGCTTGTCTCTGTCTCCATGCGCTCCTCGCTACGGTCGTCGGGATATCACTAAGAAACGATTATAACACATTCGCGTCAGGCGGCAAAGAGCAACGTGATACGCTCGCAAACGGTTCCATCAGCCACCTCCGCTGATGGACGCCGTTCATCCCTGGCGATTACCCACGAGTCCGAAAGAGCTCCGAGGTTTCACTCCCTGCAACAAACAGTCGGCATGTTGCCCTCACAGACGATGATGGCGTCCGCCGTGCGGAGGAGGTGCTTCCGCTGTGGTTTGGAAAGGTGCAAACGCAGCATCAAGACGAACGTGACAAGAAACGCAGATGGGCGTATAATTCGTTCGAGCACACCGCCGTAGGCACCAAAGCGCCCCGGCAGAAAGGTACAACAACCCATCTACCGGGGCGCTCGCACATCTGGATCACGTTTCACGCATCACGCATCACGGCTCAATTACCCATCTGCCATTGTTCATTGGTCATTGTTCATTGGTCATTGTTCATTGGTCATTGTTCATTGAATTCCCCACCAATACATATCCGCCAACTTCTGGTGCTCCTCCCGCAGCCGCACGTAACTCTCGTACCGGTGCTGGTTCACCTGTCCCTCCTCCACCGCCCGGATGACCGCGCAGCCCGGCTCCACGGTGTGGGTACAGTCGGAAAACTGGCAGTGGGCCACCAGCGGGGCGATGTCGGGGAAGTAGGCGTCTAACTCCTCCGGGTCCACGTCGAAGAGGGCCAGGGCGCGGATACCGGGGGTGTCGGCCACCCAGCCACCCACGTCCAGCGGGACGAGTTGGGGTACGACGGTGGTGTGACGGCCCCTGAGGGTAGCCTGGCTCACCTCCCGCACCCGTAGCCCCAGACCAGGCTGCATCACGTTGAGCAGGCTGGTCTTACCCGCGCCGGATGGACCCACGAGCGCCGAAAGTTTCCCCTGCAGCGCGTCACGCAGCCCGTCTACCCCCTCCCCGGTGACGGCACTGGTGTAGAGCACCGGGTAGCCAATCTCCTGGTAGATACCGAAGAGTGCCAGCGCCCCCCGGCGACCCACCAGGTCAATCTTGTTGGCGCACACGACGGCGGGAATATGTTGTATCTCGGCCCCGACCAGCAATCGGTCGAGCATGCGCAGGTTCGGGGCAGGTTCCGCGCAGGAGAAGACGAAGACCGCCTGGTCGGGGTTAGCGACGATGACCTGCTCCCGCTCGGACAGGTAGCCATCCCGGTCCCAGCGGCGGGAGCCGCGCCCACGGGGTGGTGGGGCCAGCCGCGTCAACGCCCGCTCCCGCTCGACGATTTCTTCGATCATCCCGCTGCCGTCTTCGGCCAGGCTGATGCGCACCCGGTCACCGATGGCTACCAGATCGGTGTCGCGCCGCTCTCGCTTGAGCCGCCCTCGCACCTGGCAGACGAAACTGCCAGCGTCAGTGCGAATGGTGAAAAAGCCACTTTGCGCTTTGATGATCAGGCCGTCGAGCAAATCAGGCATTTCCAATGACCAATGAACAATGAACAATGAACAATGAACAAATGACCGACGCCCATTGTAAACGCATCTGGTTTTCCTGTCAACAAGTGGCTACCTTGCCCTGGTTGACAACGTGACACTTGCGGTTACAATGGGTCAATGATGCACAAACTTTCACGCACACCCTGGGGATGGATCGCCATCGCCACGCTGCTATCCGCCCTGCTCGCTGGCTGCATTGGACGCTCGACGCCTTCTCCGCCTTCACCGATACCTTACACCATCCATCTACCGATCATCGGCGGCTCAACCATCCCCACTCCCCCACCCCCTCCGCCGCCAACCGAGCCACCCGTGCCTGCGAGCCCCACACCGCTGCCGCCCCCGGTCCCCAAGCCCGGCTACGGCGTACAGGCGCACCTCCTCGCAGGCGACATGGCGGAGACACTACGTTGGACACAAGGACTGGGCGTCGGGTGGATCAAGCAACAGGTGGAGTGGCACGCTATCGAGCACGGGCCGGACAACTTCGATTGGGCACTCCTGGACCGCACAGTTGAGGCGTGCAACGGGTTCGGCTTCAAATTGCTGCTCGGCGTGACCCATGCCCCCGACTGGACCCGCACCTCCGAACTGGAGAGCGGCCCACCGGCCAACTATGCTGAATTTGGCCGCTTTATGGAACAACTGGCAATCCGCTACCAGGGCCGCGTGGCGGCCTACGAACTGTGGAACGAACCCAACCTGGCCCGCGAGTGGCGGGGAGAGCGCCTGGACCCAGCCCGCTTCGTCGCGTTGGTGGCCGAGGGAGCCAGGGCTGTGCGGGCCGCCGACCCGGATGCCCTGGTCATCAGCGGAGCGCCAGCCGTCACCGGCATCAACGACGGCGTGGAGGCGATTGACGACCGCGTCTTCCTGCGCGGGATGTACGAGGCTGGCATCGCTCAGCATGTGGACGGCATCGGCGCTCACCCATACGGCTTTGCCAATCCGCCCGACGAGGGTTGGCAGGATCCCACACACGTCGCCTCCAGTCACAACAACCATCCCAGTTTCTTCTTCCGCGACACGCTGGAGGATTACCACGCCATTATGCTTGAGTACGGCGATATGGAGCACCAGATCTGGGTCACCGAATTCGGCTGGCCTTCAACCGATGGGATGGGGCAGATGGATGCGACAGGCTGGGAGTACGGGCGCGAGGTCAGCGAGGCCCAGCAGGCGGACTACACCGTGCGTGCTTTTTGGATGGGAGACGAGCGAGCCTGGGTGGGGCCGATGTTCCTGTGGAACCTGAATCTGGCGACCATCTGGGGCCCAGGCGACCCGGTCTCGGCCTATAGCCTGCTGCGGCCCGATGGCTTCTACCGTCCGGCCTACATCGCCCTACGTCTGGCGGAGCCAATGGGGCCATGATACGTCAGTCGAACAGCCCGCCAATATCCCGGTACGTGCGTTCGCGTCTACGCTCCACCTTGCCGATGTCCACCAGTCGCCTGGCATCATCTACCCGATAGACGATACGATAGTCGCCAACGCGAATGCGATAGATGTCGTCGAATAGCTTTCTGGCACCACGAGGGCGCGGGTTTTCCCGGAGTCGCGTTATCTTCGCATCCACCCGGCGGAAATCGGCCGCAGACAGACCATCCAGTTGCTTGCGTACCTTCTTGCTACGAAGACGGATGCGGCACATTGGTCACTAGTCTCTGCCGCCGGTATTCCTCGTAATCTACGGCCTCATCCTCGTCAGACTGCAAGGCCAGAAGCATGTCGCGGATGTCCTCAACGTCTTCGAGCCTCGTGCGCAGCTCATTGAGTTGCGTCTGGATGTTGTTGTACTCCTCCAGCGGCATTACCACAACTGCGCCTTGAACCTGGACTGTCGTTGGCTGGGGCATTTGGCCTATTCCTCCTCCTGCTCTGTCTCGAGTAGAGTCTATTATAGCACCACAGCCAGCGGGCGCAAGAACCTACGGCTGCGGAGTGGGTGTGGGCGGCACGTAGCCTTCCTCTGCCTGAGGCGGCAACGAGGAAAGGGGCAGGCCGTAGTAAGCCTCCACCACCTGGCGCACCAACGGCGCGGCCACTGTCGAGCCCTCGCCCGCGTTCTCCACCAGCGCGACGATGGCGATCTCGGGGCTGCCGGCCGGGGCATAGGCGGCGAACCAGGAATGGGGCTCCGTGTCCGGCCCGCCGACCTCGGCCGTGCCGGTCTTGCCGGCGACGGGGATGCTCAACCCGGCGAAGCGATGCGGCGCGGTGCCAATGGGCCTGGTGGTTACCCCCAGGAGGGCCTCCTGAATGGCTGCCAGGTGCTCCGGGCTGACCGGTAGTGTGCCCACAGCCTGTATCTGCGTCACCTGCTCGGGCTCTACGTCTCCGGCTGGGCCGATGCGCCCGATGACGTAGGGACGGTAGAGCGTGCCGCCGTTGGCCACCGCCGCCATCATGCGCGCCATCTGCAGCGGCGTCACCAGCAGGTAGCCCTGCCCGATAGAAATATTGACCGTGTCGCCCACCCACCAGGGCTCACCGCGGACGTTCGCCTTCCACTCCGGGTCGGGCACCAGTCCGCCCTCCTCGAGCACTCCTTCCAGCCCGGTCGGCTCGCCGAAGCCGAAGCCCCGTCCGAATCGGGGAAGCACGTCCTGCCCCACCCCGTCGAGCGTCTGCCCCACGGCGTAAAACGTAACATCACACGAGGCGGTCAGACCGTCCTTGAGACTGATGTTGCCGTGCCCGTCCTTTTTCCAGCACCCCTTGCGGGCCGCCGGTCCCAGTCCCTCCCAGTAACCGGGGCAGTAGAAGAACGTGTTGTCTGGATCCATCCCCGCCTCCTCCATCGCCGCCGCCATGGTGACAATCTTGAAGACAGAGGCAGCGGGATAGGTGCCCTGAGTGGCGCGGTTGAAGAGCAGACGGCGGGGGTCGGCCAAAATCTGGGAGCGGCCCACAGCGCCGGCCGGTCCGACGAAGACGTTGGGATCGAAGCCGGGGCCGCTGGCCAGCGCCAGTACCGCGCCGGTGTGCACGTCGAGCACGACGATGGCACCCTTGCGACCGCCCAGGATCTGCTGCACCTGCCTCTGGAAATCGCGGTCGAAGGTGGCATAGATGACGCGGCTGGGCACAGCCGGCCGCTCTGCAACCGTGGCGATCTTTTCCCCCGCTGGGGTGACGACGGCGAGCACGCCACCGTGCTGACCGGCCAGGATCTCCTCTCCCCAGGCCTCCAGCCCCGACACGCCCACCCACTCGTCGCCCCGGTAACCCTGGGCGCGGTAAGTCTCCAATTGCTCGGCGGGCACAGGGGCCACCCAGCCGACGACGTGGGGCGCAACGCCGCCGTGGGGATAGGTGCGCCCATCCTTCTCGTCCCGGTAAACGCCGGGTATGGAGGACAGCAGGTCGTTGTGGTCCACGCTGACCTCGGCGGAGATGTCGGCGATGGGCACCTTCCAGTCGGCGGGAGCGGCAGCGTATCGGCCACGTATCTCATCCGGGGAGAGCCCCGTGACCAACGTCAGCGCCGCCAGAAGCGCGTTCTCGTCCTCAATTTGGCCGGGGATGACACCGATGGTGACGATCGTGCCCTCGGTCGCCAGGCCCAATCCGGCCCGGTCGTAGATGTTAGCGCGGACGGGAATCGTATACTCCATCCGAAAATAATGCCCGCCCGCCAGTTGTGGCCAGATCAGCCCCGTGTCCCAATCCACCCACCACTGCTCCTCACGCAGACTGAGCGACATAACCGTGTCGGTGATCAACGTGCCCACCAGTGCCGTGTCCAATGCCAGGCGGTAGGAGACGTAGGCCCGGTCACCCTCCTGCAAGGCGGACTGAAGGCGCGTGGTGACGGTCAGGACGGTGGCAGTGGCAAGCGCATTCTGATAGCGCTGAGCGAAACTCTCGGCGTCAATTGCGGCCTGGCTGTCCGGAGAGAGGCGGGCGTACATCGTCGCGTAGTCGCCCGCACCCCAGGCGGAAAGGTACGCGGCGGCGGTCGCGTCGGGAGAGGGTGGCGGCAGGGGGGTATTGGTCGGGTGGTCTGGTGGTCGGATAGTCGGGTAGTCGGGTGGCCGGGTAGTCGGAGGACTGCTGCAGCCCGCCAGCAAAAGCACCACCAGAATTGCTAATTGCAAATTGCGAATTGCAAATTGCGAATTGCAAATTGCGAATTGCAGATTCGGCACTTTAGATTTATTATTTGTCATTTGCCACTGGTCATTGGTCATTGGCTATTGCTCATTTCAGGATAGTTGTGTGGACCGTGCAGTGGTGGCCAGTGTGGGCCTGGCTGACGGCGGGTACGTCGCGGGGCAGTTCGACCCCCCAGGCGCGCAGGCAACGGACGAGGTGGCAGAGGGGAAGTCCCACCACGTTAGTGTAGCAACCCTGCAACTCAGCAACGGGGTGAAATCCGGGATGCTGAACGGCGTAGGCACCGGCCTTGTCCAGGGGATCACCGCTGGCGACGTAAGTGGTAATTTCAGCGTCAGTGTAGGCACGCATCGTCACCCAGGTCTCGGACACGTCGGTCAAGGCGCGGCCGGTGGCAGGCTGCAGCAGGGTAACGGCACTATAGACGGTGTGGAGTCGCCCGCGCAGGCGATACAGCATCGCCGCCGCCTCGGTCGCGTCGCGCGGCTTGCCCAGGATTTCGCCGTCCAGCGCGACGACAGTATCACAGGCAATGACGATAATATCAGGATAGGTGATAACGGCATGGGCCTTGGCCCGGCTCAGCCGGATGACCAATGCAGCCGGGGGTTCATTCGTCCGGGGAACCTCGGCCACGTTTGCCACGGCCACCTCGAAGGGCAGCCCCAGCAGCGCCAGCAACTCGCGGCGGCGGAGGGATTGGGAAGCCAGCAGCAAATGGGGTTTGCTCATAGTGAGGGTTATTGTAGCATACGCGGCGCAGTTGTAAAGAGCAGCCAGGTGTGCTATCATCCTGCCGGAGATACTCGCGGACTCGCGAGAGCGGGAGTAAGACGACCATGACCCTGCAAAGCGTGCGGCGGGAGCCCCTCGACCCACATCGTCAACGCCTCTACCGGCAGGCGATTCTGACCGCCATCGCAGGCAACGCCCTTTTGGCAGCGACTAAGGGGGCAGTAGCGTGGCTTTCGGGCAGCAGCGCGGTATTCTCGGATGCCGCCAACTCGCTCTCGGACACGTTGTACAGCCTGCTAATGGCGGCCGGGCTGCGCATGGCGCAACAACCGGCCGACGAGGGCCACCCGCAGGGGCACAGCCGCTTCGAACCGCTGGTCAGCCTGTTCATCGCCATAATGATGGGGGCGGCGGGTTATACGGCCATGCGCGAGGGCGTGCTGCGCTTCCTCTCCGGTGCGACGGCGATTGACCCCGGCTGGCCCACGGCTGTACTGGTAGGCAGCGCGCTGCTCAAGGTCGCGATGTACCTCGTGGTCGGGCGCATCGGACGGTGGACTCACAGCCCCGCCATACGCGCCAGCGCCCGCGATAACCTGGCCGACGTCCTGTCCTCTGCTGCGGCACTACTCGGCGTGTGGGGCTCTCACTTCGTCCACCCGCTCTTCGACCCGGCAGCAGGGGTGGCGGTTTCGCTGTGGATCTTTCGCGCCACATGGGAAATCCTGGACGAGAACCTGGGCTACCTCACGGGCCGCGGTGCGCCGCCAGAACTCACAGCCCAGATCGTCGCTGCCGCGTCGTCCGTGCCAGGCGTCCTCGGCGTCCACCAGGTCATCGCCGACCACGTGGGGCCACAGGTGCGAGTGGACATCCACGTTGACGTGGACAGCGAGATGACGCTTCGTCAGGCCCACGGTATCGCCGACCAGGTACAGGCGCAGGTTGAGGCACTGCCGGCGGTGGACCTGGCATTTATACACGTGGAGCCGGCTGGCTCATCGCCGCGAGTGCTTCCTCCAGGCGGCTAAGGGTTGTTTTGAGGGTGACGGCAAAGCCGGCCGGCAAATGTCCATCGCACTCACCCCCGTAGCGCCTCCAGGCGACGCAGTTCCGCCAGCAGTGATTTCGGCGTGAGCGTGCTCTTGCGCATCAGACCCTGGATGTGATCATTGAGAAGTGTACGTTCCCCTTCAGTAACATCCCTGGCAGTGAGCACGATGACCGGGATGTCGGCCGTTTCGGCATCGGCCCGCAGTGCCTCCAGCACCTCGAAGCCGCTCATCCCCGGCATCAGCAGGTCAAGCAGGATCGCATCGGGGTGCTCACTGCACGCCATAGTCAACCCCTGCCTGCCATCGTATGCCGCGAGCAGCGTGCAACTATCGGCCAGCAGCATTTGTTGCAGCAACTTGATCACCCCAGGATCGTCGTCCACGACCAGGACAGTAACGTGCCGCGTGAGGGGGCCAGTCGCTGCCAGCCGGTCAAGCACCCTGTGCAGATCTTCCCGTCGTATCGGTTTGACCAGGTAATCCACCGCTCCCAGGCTGAATGCCAACTCACCGTCTTCCAACGCCGAGATGACCAGCACCGGGATGTCTTTGGTCTGAGGATCTGACTTGAGGACACGCAGCACGTCCCAACCATCCTGGCCGGGGAGCATAATGTCCAGGGTGATCAACGCAGGTTTCAACTCACGAGCCTTTTCCAGCACACTCACGCCGTTGTAGTGCTGGACGGGTATGTATCCCTCCTGGCGCAGGTAGAAGGCCAGGAGATCGCTGAACTGGCGGTTATCCTCGACCACCAGCACTATCTTGCCCTCGGAAGGCTGTTCAGTTTCTCCAGCCGCCCCCGCTTCTGCGGCCGGTGGGCCGACCAGCGGGAGCAGGAATGAGAAAGTCGCCCCGTGCCCGTACTCGCTTTCGACCCAGATGCGGCCCCCGTGCATCTCGATCAGCCGCTTGCTGATCGCCAACCCCAACCCGGTGCCCGTCATCTCCCGCGCCGATGAGCCATCCGCCTGGCGGAACTCCTCAAAGATGATCTTATGATCCTCAGGTTTGATACCGAAGCCGGTATCCGCCACGGAGAAGAGCATCGTGGTTCCGTCTATCAGGCGGCAGGAGAGGGTGATGTGCCCCTCGACGGGGGTGAACTTGTAGGCGTTGCTGAGCAGGTTGAGCAATACCTGCTTGATCCGGAAACGGTCGGCAGTGAGACGTGGCAGGCCCTCGGCCTGCCCTATCTTCAGCACCTGCGACTTCTTCTTGATCAGCGGCATAATCGTCATCTGCACTTCCGCCAACAACCCCGCCACTTCGAAAGTCGTCGGCTCCAGTTCCATACGCCCGGCCTCAATCTTGGAGAGGTCGAGGATGTCGTTAATGAGGGCCAGGAGGTGCTGCCCGCTGGAGTGGATGTTCCCCAGGCACTCATTTTGGTCGGGGGTCATCTCGCCCACCAATCCATCCATCAGCACCTCGGAGAAGCCGAGGATGGAGTTGAGGGGGGTGCGGAGTTCGTGGCTCATGTTGGCCAGCAACTGGCTCTTGAGCCGGTCGAGTTCCTGCAAGCGGACGTTGGCCTGCTCCAGCGCCTCCGCCCGCTGCTGCAACTCGATCCGGGCAGCCTCCACTTCTTCAAACAGACGAGCACGCTCGATGAGCACGGTCAGGTTGCTGGCCAACGTGCTCAGCAGCCGCTGGTCATCGTCCGTGAAGACGTTGGGTTGAGGACTCTCGACGTTAAGGACGCCGATGACCAATGAGCCGGTGCTCATGGGAACACACAGTTCGGAGCGGGTGTCAAGGGCTGCTTCGTAGTAGCGGGGATCCAGCCCCACGTCGGGCACGAGGAGAGGTTCGCCGTGCTGCGCCACCCAACCGGTGATGCCCTGGCCCAATCGAAGGCGCAGACCATTGACCACATCAGGTGGATAGCCGACGCTGGCCTTCATGTGCAATGTGTCGCTCTCTGGATCCAGCAGCATAAGCGCCACCTTGTTGCCCTCCAACTCGACGGCCAGGGCCTCCGCCGCAGCCTGCAGGGTCTCCCCCAGGCGCACGCCAGAGACGGCAGCCAGGCTAACCTCGTGGAGCAACTGCAGTTCGCGCACCCGGCGGCGCGTTTCCTCGAAAAGCCGGGCGTTCTCGATGGCCACGGCGATTTGATCGGCCAGGGTTTCCATGGCCATGAGGTCCACCTCGTCGAAGGCATCGAACTTGTCACTCTGCATGTCGAGCACACCAATGACCTCTTGACCACTTTTGATAGGTACCGCGAGTTCCGACTTTGTTTCCTCCTGCGCCTTGCGCACGTAATGAGGGTCTTTGCTTACATTACCGCTGACCTGAGTTTCGCCGGTCGCTGCCGCGTACCCTATCATCCCTTCCCCGATGGCAAGCCAGAGATGCTCGGGAAAGATGTCGGCGTAGCCGCCCGCAATGGACTGCAGAGTCAGGCGTTCGGCCTCTTCGTCAAGCAGCATCAGCATCACGCCATAGTAATCAAAGGCATCACGGACAGCGGTCACGATGGCGGACAACAGCTCACCCGGTTCTAACTCACTAGTCACGCGCCGCCCTACTTCATAGACCAGCGCAGCCTGAGCTGCCCGCCGCTGGGTCTCCTCGTACAGTCGTGCGTTCTCGATAGCCACAGCGATTTGATCGGCCAGCGTTTCCATGGCCATGAGATCCGTCTCGTCGAAGGCGTTCAATTGGGTGTCCTGAACATCAAGCACGCCGATGACCCGGCCGGCCAGTTTGAGCGGCACGCACAACTCTGACTTGGTCGCCGCCTCTCCCAAGAAGCCGATGATGTAGCGCGGTTCCTGGCTTACGTCGTTGGCCAGGAGCGACTGGCCGGTCTCGGCCGTCCAACCGACTATCCCTACCCCCACCGCCTGACGGTAGTCCGGCAGCGTCACGTCCTCGAAACCACCGGCTATGGCCCGCATCTCCACTTCGCTGGCGGCCTCATCGAGCAGGAGAAGGGCTACGTTATGGTACTCGAAACCTTGCTGAATCGCGGTCACGATCTCCTGTAGAAGCCGATCCGGGTCCAGGATTGAGGCGGCCTGCTGGGCCACCTGGTTGACCACGGCCAACTGATTGACGCGTTTCCGCTCTACGCCGTACAGGCGTGCGTTGCGGATGGCGATGGCGGCCTGGGTGGCGAAAAGGCTCAGCAGTTGGGTGTCGGCCGGGGAGAAGGTGCGCGGAGGGTCTGCCTGGACGTTCAGTACCCCCAGGAACTCCTCGCCCCAGCGGACCGGCACGCCCACGAGGGCCGTGATGGGGCGATCTTCCCAGACGGCCGCCCGCCCCTCCCAGTGCTGGTAGTCGTCTACGATGAGCGGCTCGCCCGTCTCCCAGACCTTGCCGGAGAGGCCCTCGCCCCGGTGGAGGATGTGCCCAACGGGCGCTACGTTGGACCCGACGGGCACAACCCACTCCAGCACACCCTGCTCCGGCTGGTAGAGGTAGAGACCGCCTGAGGTGTCCCCCAGCAGTTCGACCGCCCGCGAGGCAATGGAGCGGAGAAGGGTGTCCAGGTCCAACTGGACGGCGAGTTCCGGCCCCACCTGCCGCAGCGCTTCCAATTGGGCAGCGCGCTGCCGGATCTCCTGCTCCGCCCGCTTGCGCTCGGTGACGTCTTGCCCCTGGGCAATGGTGGCAATGACCGTCGTGCCGTCTGCGGCGTATAGAGTCGCCGAGTTCCACAGCACGATCCGCACCGTTCCGTCCACACGCAGGATAGGAATCTCCACGGCCTCCCATCGTTCTCCCATCACCGCGCGGTGGATGTAGGCCATCGCCTCTTCTCGTCCATCGTCGGGAAAGAGAACATTGAGCGGCGCGCCCACGACCTCGCCGGCACTGCGTCCCGTCAGGCGCTCGAAGGCATGGTTGAACCGGGTGATCCTGAACGCCGGGTCCCAGACGATGATAGGAGCGTTGGCATAGCCAAGCAGGTTCTCCAGGTAGTCCCGCGTCTCCCGCAGCGCTTCCTCCGCCTTCGCAGTCTGCTCACTTAACACAGCAGCTACAAAGGCAACAACTACCAACATGAGAGCTCGAAGATAATCATCGGCATTCATCACATCTGATCTAAGGAAAATGCGGCCAAGAATCAGCAATCCCGCCAAAAACACAGCCACGACTAGACATTTCCTTCTCCACCAAAGAGATGCTAGGATAATTGGAATATAGAAGAAGTGGCTGAAAACGGTGCCGACTCCAAGTATCGTATGGAAGTAATATGTGAGAGCGCAAGCGCTGGCCAAAAGGATAGCCATCACCGTAATCTTGTATTTTTCTTCTTGTCCCTTGAATTCTATCCTCATTATGTTGCCCCCTTACTTCGGTCAGCAGCGCCACCTCGTGTCCACCCTTGACCACGAGTTCGTTCCTTGACCGGATTCGTCTTGGGCATCGGACTCTACCCTCCTGTTCTTTCCCCCAGTGAATCCATGTACTGCCTCACCTGGCCCGGCAAAGCGCGGGTGTCAACCGGCTTGGTGATATAGCCATCGCAGCCAGCCGCCAGCGCTCGCTCGTGCTCATCCGCCATCACGCAGGCTGTGAGGGCCACAATAGGGATGTGCGCGGTCTCCGGCTGCGACTTCAGGGCCTGGGTAGCATCGTACCCGCTTACTTTGGGCAATTGCATGTCCATCAGGACGAGGTCCGGCCGCTCGCGGGTGGCGATCTCGATGGCCTCCGCGCCGTCCACGGCGATCAACAGACAATAGCCGAGGGGCTTGAGGACCGCTTCTACCAGTTTGCGGTTGAGCAGATTGTCTTCGACGATGAGGATGGTTTCACGGGCCACAGTGGATTCTCCCTCGCTAACATCAGCGGCATGCCTCCAGTCTGGTCTGAGGCGTCTGCGCGCCGGTCCAGCCTCCGGTTGCAGCGACAACCGTTTTATCGCGATTCGAGCAGTGTTCCCAATTCCGCCTCTAGCCCGCCGGAGGCGGCATCACTGGGTACGTAGGCGTCGGCACCGGCGGCCCATGCCGCCTCCTCATCCCCTGGACTACCCACAGCCAGCACAGAGATCGCCTCTCCCTCTGGAGAGGTGCGCAACCACCGGCACAGAGCCAGGCAGTCCAGCGTCGTGCTCGTCATATCGAGCACCACAGCGTCGGGCTCAAGGCGCACCACCTGCGCACTGGCCTCGTAATCGTCGCCCGTCCGAGTGACGTCGAAGCGCCCACCCCCCTGAAGAGTCTATGCCAGCATCGCAGTGTGCAGGCCGTCGCCCACGATCAGTACCCGTAGTCAAGATGATGTCGTCAGCGTCGAATCCACGGGCATCCCGTAGATCTCCAGGAAGGACAGGAAATCAGGCAATAAGATGCGGTGATGGCCACCCGGCGTGGCATAGGCCTTGAGTTTGCCTTTCTTGATCCAGTTGACGATGGTTGCCTGGGAAACGTGACAGTGCCTGGCAGCCTGCCCGGTAGTCAAGATCTTGATCTCGGACATTTTCGCTTCCTCCTTAGCGTGTCTAGAAACCCAGGATTGGGCATCCGTAGTAACAACTTCAGTCGTTTCCCGGCCCGGTAACACCTGCAATGAACGACTAAAGTCGTCACCACAAGCATTTCTCAGACACCCTCTTAGACAAGCAGTCGTCGCATCGCTGCGGACGAATTATGATGGATCTCACAATTGTTCTGTTCTTTAGCAATTATAAGATTTGCAGGAATTTTAGTCAATGGGATAAAGATACCAAATGCAATGAACAATGAGCAAATGACAAATGACAAACTCAGAGCCCAAATGGGGGGCAGGGGGCAAGAGACATGAAGCAAGGAGCATCCAGTATCCAGTATCCAGCCAGTCGGTCGCTAACGACTAATTGGCTAATGGCTGACTGCTAACGGCCAACCGCTGGCTGCTGACCGCTAATCCTGTATCACCACCAGCGTGCCCAACTCAGCCCACCTGTAGAGCAGGGCGGCCTCATCCACGCCGATGACGACACAGCCGTAGGAGACCGGGCGGCCCAGGTAGCCTTCCCACAACTGGGTACCGCTGGAGAGAGTCGGCAGCGCGTGGACGCCGTTGGTGAAATCGGGCCCGGAGCGATAAATCCCCAGGAAGTGAGGCATCCACAGGTCCCAACTGGAGGCGTAGGCGTTCTCCTCCTTGCTCAACACCTGGAACGTGCCCGTGAGGGTCGGCGAGGAGGCAATGCCTGTCGAGCATAGGAAGTCGTAGACCAGCGTATCCCCCTCGTAGGCGTAGAGATGCTGGTCGGAGATGTCTATCACGATGCGCCGGCCGGTGATGAGCGGCAGCGGGAAGAGCACGTCCACCGAGGGGATGACAACCCGCTGACCGGGCCACAATTCGCCCGGCTCCAGGCCCAGATTGGCCTCGGTCAACCGCCATACGGGGAAGCCGTGCGCCCGCGCCACCGACATCAACGTATCACCTGGTTGCACAGTGTAGGTGTGCGGCGAATGCGCCAGCGCGACGGTGACCTGGCTCTCCCCGGCCTCCACCGCCGCCCGCACTGCAGGCACCGTCCCCCCGACGTCGAGCGCAACCTCGTCGGGTAGGGGCGCGGTGACCGCGCCCCTACCTAGACCGTCCAGGTAGGCGCGGACGGCCTCCTCCTGCACCGTCAGCACCAGCCGGGCACCGTCATTGTCCTCGACGGGTTGCCCAATCAGCCACTCCGCCACCGCCTCCGGCTCCACTGCCCAGGTCGCGCGGAAGCCAGCCAGAGGGTCGTCGGCGATGAGCGTGAACGGGCGCGAGAGCAGCGCCTCGGCCTGAGCCTGCGCCGGGCCAGCGTCACCGATGGCCGGGGCGACAGGCTGCATCAGCAGTTCCATCACCAACCCATCGGGGCCAACGCCGACCGCATGCTGGAGCACAGCGACGGTCGCCTCCACATCCAGTCCCCGCCCTGCCTGGGCCGGCACCGGGGTGACGCCGCTGGGCCGGATGAGGAGGCCAGCGTCCACCGGCGGCACGAACACCTGGGGGGCCAGCGCCCGGAGCGCGGCAGTGGCCTGGGCCGGGTCGGGGAGCACGACGACGGGGGAGAGGGGCCAGCCAGCGACGAGCGCTTGCAGTTGGATGGCATATCGCTGTTCAGGCGTCTCTTCGCGCCCCACCCGGCAGGCCAGGCGAGCCGTCGCCAGTGCATCGAGGTGAAGCCCCAGGTCGGCCCAGGAGCGGCTCCAGATGCGCTCCCCATCACGCAGCGTGAGCGGCAGCGTGGCCGGGTCAGGGAACGCCGGCTGAAGGGCAGCGGCGGCCTCGTCCACAGTCAACCCGCCCAGGTTCACGCCGTAGACGCTGACGCCGGGATAGATGCGACCAGCGTAGTAGCGGCTGTAAGCCCCGCTCGCGAACGCCAGCCCACCCACACCGATGCAGAGCCCAATAGCGGCGAGGACACCGGCAAAGAGCACGCACACGCTGCGACGATTCATAAGCAAGTTGCCAAAAGTATGCGGCGCGACCTCACCGAATCACGCGGAACGAGTTGATGTACGCCTGCAGGTCCTCCCACACCTGCACCGGCTGGCCCGCCTGCAGAAGATAGACAACCTCGACCACGTAGTAATTCTGCGGCCCCTCAGCGAACAATGCCCACCGTTCAACGGAGAGATCGCTATCTCGCCCATCCACCTGCACACCCCGCACCTGCCACGAGGTCTGCATCAGGATATAGTCGCTGCCCTCGTTGGCGACGATGCGATTTGCACCACTACGATATACTGATCCCCAGTCCAGCGCCACCCCGGCCAGCGTGTAGCCAGCGGTCACCTCCTTATCGAGAGCAAGGACCGTGATCTCGTTGGAGAATTGAAAGGCGTCGGTGCCATAGGTAAGACGCAACATCTCCGCATCCACCGGAAACCCGTTTACCTCTGACCCCTCGCGGTACTGAACCTGAACTGGCTCCCCGTAGCGGATACGTCGCACTGGCTGCTCATCCCACATCGAACCCGTGTGCGACCCTCGTTCGACGAAGAGGTCACGATAGGTCATTTCCTCCACCCCACTCCACCCTTCGCGGGGCTGAGCCAGCACGAAGCCCAATTCTGGAGCGACATAGTGCGCACTCGGGTCGAGCCCCGTTGCCTCTTCGTAGGAAACCACGATCTGTCGCGTGTCCACGGTCAAAGCCTGATCGCTGTTCGGTGCAGTAAGTTCCACTTGCTGCATTCCTGCCTTGACCTGGCGGATCGCCACGCAGGCACTGACACCTGCACCGGTCAACCCGCTGCAGACCGTCAATATTGTGCCAAGCAACCCGATCAGCGCCACCGGCACGGCCTGAATTTTCTGCTGAGTCACCTTTACCTCCCACAAAACGAGATAATGTTGGCATACCATACCACACAACCGCCCTGGTTGTCAAATCTGGCACACCACCCCGATCTGATGTATAATGCAACCGAACTGACGTTCTATCAGGAGAGCAATATGCCCAGGTTTAAACTCGTCTCCGACTTCCGGCCCACTGGCGACCAGCCGGAGGCCATCGCCGCGCTGGTGGAGGGACTCCGCAAAGGCTATAAGCACCAGACCTTGCTCGGTGCCACCGGCACAGGGAAAACCTACGTCGTGTCGAAGGTCATTGAGCAGGTGCAGAAACCCACCCTCGTCCTCGTCCACAACAAGACCCTCGCCGCACAACTCTACGCCGAGTTCCGCGAGTTCTTCCCCCACAACGCCGTCGAGTACTTCGTCTCCTACTACGATTACTACCAGCCGGAGGCTTATCTGCCCAGGCATGACCTCTACATCGAGAAAGACGCCGACATCAACGAGGAGATCGAACGGCTGCGGCTGGCCGCCACGACCGCTCTATTCTCCCGCAAAGACGTCATCATCGTCGCCTCCGTCTCCTGTATCTACTCCATCGGCGATCCCCAGGAGTGGGGGCGCGTCGTGATCAAGCTGGCGAGGGGAGAGCGACATCGCCGCGAGGTACTTCTCCGTCACCTGGTCGGCATCCACTACGAGCGGAACGACTTTGATCTGAAGCGTGGGGCCTTCCGCGTGCGGGGCGACACACTGGAGGTAGTGCCGGCCTACGGCGAGACCGCCTACCGCATCGGCTTCTGGGGGGACGAGGTCGAGCGCATCACCGAGGTTGACCCCCTCACCGGCGAGGTGCTGGCCGAATTGGACGAGGTGCAGATCTTCCCCGCCAAGCACTTCATCACCCCAGAGGACAAACGGGAACAGGCGCTGGCAGACATCGAAGCCGAACTGGAGCAGCGATTGACCGAACTGAAGTCCCAGGGGAAACTCCTGGAAGCGCAGCGAATGGAGCAGCGCACCCGGTACGATATCGAGATGATACGTGAGATCGGCTACTGCTCCGGTATTGAGAACTACTCCCGCCATCTGGAGCAGCGTCCGCCCGGTTCGTCCCCGTGGACGCTGATGGACCACTTCCCGGGCGACTATCTGCTCGTCGTGGACGAATCGCACATGACGATCCCCCAGGTGCGCGGGATGTACCACGGCGACCGCAGCCGCAAAGAGGTGCTGGTCGGGTATGGCTTCCGCCTCCCCTCGGCGCTGGATAACCGCCCGCTCACCTTCGAGGAATTTGAGGCCCGCACCAACCAGATCCTATACACCTCCGCCACTCCCGGCCTCTACGAGTTGGAACATTCAGAGCAGGTGGTACAGCAGATTATCCGCCCCACCGGCATCGTGGACCCTCAGGTCATCGTCAAGCCGGTGAAGGGGCAGGTGGACGATTTGGTGGGACAAATCAATGAGCGGGTGGCGCGGGGTGAGCGCGTGCTGGTCACCACGCTGACCAAGCGTATGGCCGAGGACCTGGCCGACTACCTGCGCGAACTGGACATCAAGGTGCACTACCTCCACAGCGAGGTTCAAACCATCGAGCGAGTGGAGATTTTGCGGGACCTGCGGCTGGGGGCCTACGACGTGGTGGTGGGAATCAACCTGCTGCGGGAGGGGCTGGACCTGCCGGAGGTGAGTCTGGTCGCCATCCTCGACGCTGACAAGGAGGGCTTCCTGCGCTCCGATACGGCCCTCGTACAGACTATGGGCCGGACAGCACGCCACGTCCACGGCACAGCCATCATGTACGCCGACCGCATCACCGCCTCAATGAAGCGGGCCATACAGGAGACGGAGCGGCGACGGAAGATCCAGATGAAGTACAACGAGGAACACGGCATCGTACCCGCCACCATCGTGAAGGAAATCCATGACCTGACCGACCGGATGCGGGCCACCACGGCAGCGCCGCCCGAACAGGGGCTGAGCCTGGCCCAACTGCCCAAAGGTGAACTGGCCCGCCTGATCAAAGAGTTGGAGAAACAGATGAAGGCCGCAGCCCAGGCACTGGAGTTCGAGAAGGCCGCCTTGTTGCGCGACCAGATCTTCGAACTGCGGGCGGTGCTGGTGGATAAGGAGGAGGCAGAGATGCCTGCCTGGGAGCGGGAGCGCCGCAGGGCGCGATTGGGCATTGAGTAGGGGCAGGAAGGATTACCCTGCCCCTACCTTATCCACGCTCTCCTCTTATCCGCTCCGCCGCTCCGTACCCCGCCGTCAGCGCCTTCAGGTTGATATCCGCCGTCCCTCGCGGAGCACGATCCCGCACCGCCGCCTCCAGCGCCTCCCGCGACACGATCCCAGACAGCCCCGCCAGCAGCCCCAGGCCGACCACGTTGGCGACAATCTCCCGCCCCGTCACGTCTCGCGCCAGGGTGGTCATCGGCACGCGCACTGCCCGCGTCGTCGGCGCGCGGGTGACGTGATCCGCATCCAGAATCAATAGCCCGTCCCTGCGCATCTGCCCGCCGTACCGATCGCATGCCTCCTGGCTCATACAGAGCGTGATGTCGGCCTGGATCACTTTGGGGTAGTGAATCTCCCCACTGGAGATCACCACTTCCGACCGGCTGGCCCCGCCCCGCGCCTCAGGCCCATACGACTGGGTCTGGGCCACGTTCTTACCGTCCCGTATAGCCGCCTCGGCCAGCAGGATGCCGGCCAGAATAGCCCCCTGTCCGCCGGTACCGGCCAATCGCACCTCGTAGCGCCTCGCCATCAAGCCACTCCCCCTCCTCCCCCCGCAGGGGAGGGGCCGGGGGAGAGGTCTTCCTGCGCCTGCTCAATGATCTGATCGTAGAGCCGCGTGTACTCCGGGATGTCCCGGTCCACGAACACACCGCGCGTGATCTTCCCGCGCTTTTCCTCCTCGCTCATCTTCTCGGCCTGTTTGAGCGTAACGCCTTGCTCCTTGAGGCGACGCATCATGTCGGGCGCGGTGCCCCAGTGGTTGATCCGGCCCAGCGTCGTGTGACAATAAGTCACCGCCTCGACCAACGCGAAGCCCTCCTTGGTAACCGCCTGGGCGATGTATCTCTCCAGTTCCCGCACATGGTAGACTGTGCTGCGAGCGACGAAGGCAGCCCCGGCCGCCACCGCCAACTCGGCGACGGGGAAGGGCTGCTCAATGTGGCCGTAGGGGGCGGTCGCCGCCCGCACGCCGATGGGTGTAGTGGGCGAGTACTGGCCGCCAGTCATCCCGTAGGTGAAGTTGTTGACCACGATGGCAGTCAGCCCGATGTTCCGACGGGCGGCGTGGATAAAGTGGTTGCCGCCGATAGCCAGCGCGTCCCCGTCCCCCATCACCACGATCACCTTCATCTCCGGCCGTACCATCTTCAGCCCGGTGGCGAAGGCCAGCGCCCGGCCGTGGGTGGTGTGCATCGTGTTGAAGTCCACGTAGACTGGCATCCGCCCCGTGCAGCCGATGCCGGAGATCATCGCCACGTCGTTCTTATCCAATTGTAACCCATCCACCGCCCGGACGATGGCCCCCATGACGATGCCGATGCCGCAGCCAGCACACCAGACGTTCGGGAACTTCTTACTGTGGCGCAGGTACTTTTCGTGGACGCGTGACTCACGCTGCGGTCTTTTCATTTCTACCAGTCCCTACTTCTTACTCCCTATTCTCAATGGCGGCCAGTATCTCAGCGGGCTGGATCATCTCGCCATCGGCCCGGTTGACGCGGCGCACTTTGTGCCGCCCCAACACCCGCTCCACCTCCAGCGCCAGTTGGCCCAGGTTCATCTCCGGCACCACGACGCGGTGCAGCCGGGCGGCGGCGTGCTCCACGACCTCCTCGGCAAAGGGCCAGATAGTCTTGAGCTTAAGGAAGCCGACTTTGTGCCCCCGCTCCCGCGCCACCTCGACGGCGTAGCGGGCCGAGCGCGCCGTCGAACCGTAAGCGATGACCAGTGTCTCGGCATCCTCAATGCCATCCTCATCGTAGAGCAGGATATCTGAAAGACTGCAATCAATCTTGCGGAAGATCCGCTCCAGCCAGGGCTGGATCTCGTCCAGCCGGTTGGTTGGATACCCCCGCTCGTCGTGGTGCAGGCCGGTGATGTGGTAGCGGTAGCCCTCGCCAAAAGGCACCAACGGCGGCACGTCGGCGTGGAAGACATCGGCGGGGAAGTTTTCGAAAGGCTTGTACCACTCCGGCGGCACCGTCGTGCCTGGCCGTTCCACCCGTTCGATAGTCTCCGGATCGGGCAGGACGACGCGCTCCCGCATGTGGCCGATCACCCCGTCCATCAGCAGGATCACCGGCGTGCGGTACCGTTCGGAGAAGTTGAACGCCTGTACTGTCAGATCAAAGGTCTCGCGGACGGACGAAGGAGAAAGGGCGATAATGGGATGGTCGCCATGGGTGCCCCAGCGGGCCTGCATCACGTCCCCCTGAGAAGGGCTGGTAGGGCGACCGGTGGAGGGCCCTAGCCGCTGCACGTCCACGACGACGCAGGGAATCTCGGCCATCGCCGCGTAGCCGATGTTTTCCTGCATCAGGCTGAAGCCGGGGCCGGAGGTGGCGGTCATCGCCTTGGCCCCACCCACCGACGCGCCGATGACGGCGGCGATAGAACCGATCTCGTCCTCCATCTGGATGAATTTGCCACCCACCTGGGGCAACCGTCGGGCCAGGACTTCGGCTATCTCGGTGGCCGGGGTGATGGGGTAGCCAGCGAAGAAACGGCAGCCGGCAGCGATGGCCCCCTCGGCGCAGGCTTCGTCGCCTTGCATCAGTACCCCCCCCAGCCCCCCCGATGCGGGGGGGAGACTTGTAGCCCTGCCAGCGTCATCGCCTCCCCCACCCAGCCCCCCCGATGCGGGGGGGAGCCTTGTAGCCCTGTCAGCGTCATCGCCTCCCCCACCCAGCCCCCCCGATGCGGGAAGGAGCCCCTTCGCAGTCAGGCTCATAGTCATTCCGCCTCCTCCTCCGGCTCGATGTCCGTCACGAAGATAGCGAAGTCCGGGCAGTGCAGTTCACACCAGCGGCAGGCGGTGCACTTCTCCGGGTGGGCCACGATGACCCGCCCGTCGGGTCCCTGCTCCAGCACCGAGGCCGGGCAGAACTCGACGCACAGCCCACAGCCCTTGCACCAATTGGGGAAGACGGTCACATGTCCACGCGGGAGGCGGCGTCTGGCGCGGGCCTTTTTCTCCTCCACAATCTCTACAGCATCCGGTGCATTCATTCGTTTGCCTGTACGGGCGCGGTGACCGCGCCCGTACCTCCTTCAGGACTGCATTATCCCACAAAACGCGGCTTTGGGCCAGTGGTCACTACTTAAGCCTCCCGCAGGTTCAGAACCTGCGGGAGGCTTAACGGTGCTGATATTGACTACCTGACTACGGTTCAGGCGTCGGCCCCCCCGCCGAGCATCGCGCTGGCGTACTCGTACCCTCGCTGGAACGCCTGCATGTTCAACTCTTCCGTCCCCTTGGGCACGCTGTCGAGAACGGCCTTGCGCATAGCCTCTTCTGACACCACATCGCTGAGCGCGGTCAGCGCCCCCAGCATGACGATGTTGGCCACGATTCGCCGCCCCAGTTCGTGCTCGGCGATGCGGGTCGCAGGGATGGGGACGATGTGCTGACCAGCAGCCGGATCAGGCTCCACCAGGTCAGCATCCACTAAGAGCAATCCATCCCTAATTAATTGGCCGTGGTAGGTGGTATAGGCTTCCTGCGACATAAGCACCATCACCGCCGGGCGGGTGACGCGGGGGTACAGAATCGCGCCGTCGGAGATGATAAGCGCAGTGCTGCAGGCCCCACCACGCGACTCGGGACCGTAAGATTGGGTCAGCGTCGCCTCCCGCCCATCATATAGCGCTGCCGCCTTGCCAACAATCTTCCCGGACAGGATAATACCCTGTCCGCCAAACCCACCCAACCGCACCTCGGCCTGACCGGCACCGGCAACAGTGTGCGGTTTGACTTTGGTCGGCACGGCGGCGGGCTTCTCCTCCCCCAACGCTATCTCCACCTCGAAGGAAGTAGTCGCTTCTGCGGAAGGGCGGTGCAGCAGTCCCAGATCCTCACAGGGACGCAACTCGCCGTACATCTCCCGCAGACGGTCCTGGAAAGTGGGCCGCTCGATGTCCACGAACTCGCCGCAGACGATCTCCCCGCCCAGTTCGACGTCCACCTCCCACGGTTTGGCGTCGTGGCGGATAACGCTGTGCTTCTGATAGTACTTCAGGATATCCCCACCTTCCAATCTCTTCCGGTTGAAGCGCACGAAGAGCGTGGGACAGGGAGAGATGACCTCGACGACGCTGAAGCCTGGCTTGAGCAACGCCTTGTAGATGGAACGTTCCAACCGCCGGGCATGGAGCACCGTCCAGCGGGCCACGTAGGTCGCGCCAGCAGCAGAAACCAGATTGGGAATGTTGAAAGGATGCTCCAGGTTGCCCCGAGGCGAGGTGCTGGTGCGAGCCCCCATCGGCGTCGTCGGCCCCGCCTGCCCGCCCGTCATCCCGTAGTTGAAGTTGTTGGCGCAGATGACCGTGAGGTCCATATTGCGGCGGGCGGCGTGAATCAAGTGATTGCCGCCGATGGCGACCAGGTCTCCATCGCCGGAGAAAACGATGACTTTGAGTTCCGGGTTGGCCAGTTTGAGACCCGTGGCGAAGGGAATAGCCCGGCCATGGGTCGTGTGAAAGCCGTCGAGTCGCAGGTAGCCGGCCACCCGGCCGGTGCAGCCGATGCCGGAAACTATCGCCACCTTGTCCAAATCGAGCCCTGAGCGCATCAGCGCGCTGACAAAGCAACTCAGTGCCGTGCCCAGCCCGCAGCCGGGGCACCAGATGTGCGGCAGTCGCTCCGTGCGCAACAGTTCATCCATCGGATGTCGTTTGATCTCCTCCACTGTCGGCACGCCCGCCAGTTCGTCTTCCATCTCCACTCCCTCCTACCGCGCTGCCTCGCGGATCGCGTCCAGAATGTCCACCGGATCGTGGATGTCGCCGCCGGGATGAGGCACCAGGATGACACGCGCCTGGCCGGCCGCGCACCGCTCAACCTCCAGCACGATCTGCCCCATGTTGAGTTCCGGCACGACGAATGTTTTGACCCGCTTCGCCAGTTCACGGACGCGCTCCTCGGCAAAGGGCCACACCGTCACCAGTTTGAGCATCCCCACGCGCAGCCCTTCCTCCCGCGCCATTTGCACCGGCAGAAGCGCCGTGCGGGCCGAGATACCGTAGGAGACGACCACGACCTCCGCGTCATCAACGCCATCCTCGACCAGTTCAATGATGTCGTGCCGGTTGTCGCGGATTTTGGCGATGAGGCGCGGGATGAGTTTCGCCTGCTGCGCCGCCGTCACAACCGGATACCCGCGCTCGTCGTGGGTCAGGCCGGTCATGTGGACGCGGTAGCCCAGCCCCGCGATCGGGAAAGGCGGCACGCCGTCCTCATCCGGCGCGTAAGGAAGAAAGTCGGGGCCGGGCGGCTGCCGGGGCTTGCGCCACAGGTAGAGGGGGATTTCCTCCGCCGGCGGGATGACCACCCTCTCGGTCATGTGACCCACCGCCCCGTCGCTCATCACCAGCACCGGCGTGCGGTACTTCTCGGCCAGGTTGAAGGCGCGGATGGTCAGGTCGAATGCCTCCTGCGGTGAACCGGGAGCAAGGGCGATTATCTCATAATGACCGTGGGAACCCCACCTGGCCTGCATCATGTCACCCTGGCTAGTCAGCGTGGGAAGTCCCGTGGACGGAGCACCTCGCTGCACGTTGACTACCACGCAGGGAGTTTCGGTCATAATCGCCAGGCCGATATTCTCCAGCATCAGGCTGAAACCGGGGCCTGAGGTGGCAGTCATCGCCCGCGCCCCACCCCACGCCGCACCGACCACCGCGTTCATCGAGGCCAGTTCGTCCTCCATCTGGATGAAGACGCCGCCGACCTCAGGCAGCCGAGCCGCCATCCGTTCGGCGATCTCAGTGGCCGGCGTGATAGGATAGCCGCCAAAGAAGCGGCACCCAGCACAGATGGCCCCCTCGGCAACGGCCGTGTCGCCGTCCAGGAAAAACGCGCCTTCCAACACTCCGGGTTCACTCACGTCCATTCGCCTCCAGCATAGTCTGGTAGTCGGATAGTCTGGTAGTCGGATAGTCCGGTAGTCAAGTAGTCTGATGGTCGAATAGTCAATGACTACCTGACCATCTGACTATCTGACTACCTGACTACGTCACGTAGATACAAAATTCCGGGCAAAGTAACTCACACAGCCGGCAGGCGACGCACCGCTCCGGTTGAGCCGCCCGTGGCGGATGATACCCCTTCTCGTTCATCTCGTCCGACGTTTCGAGCACCTGACGAGGACAGTACCGCACGCACAACTCGCACCCCTTACAGCGGGACTTGATGATGTGTACCTCGCCGTGCGGAGAAGAAAACTTGTCAATGTCTAATGGTGTGCGCCACAGTTTCAAGTTGGCATCTCCTCACAGCAACCCTTCCAACGCCTCCCTCGATGCCGCCTCCACCTCGCTGTGAATGCTCCGCCCGTGGCTGTCCATCGTCACTACCACCGGGAAGCCCTCGACGCGAATGACCCAGAAAGCCTCCGGCACGCCGAACTCGTCCTTCTTATACACCGCCACCACTTCCTTCACCGCGTCGGCGATGAGGGAGGCCGCCCCCCCGACGGCGTGGAAGTAGACCGCGCCGTGCTCCTGGCAGGCCCGCAGCGTCCCCGGTCCCATGCCCCCCTTGCCGATGACACCGCGCAGCCCAAAGTGGGCGATGATCTCCGGCTCGTACACCTCTTCGCGAATGGAGGTTGTCGGCCCGGCGGCGACGAACTCCCATCCCCCCCCCGTCCCCCCCTGGGAGGGGGGGAGTTGGCGAACCACCGGCCCGCAGTGATAGATGACGCCACCGCGCAGGAGGCGTCGGAGTTCCTCATACAGCGGTCGCTCGCTTTCGGGCACCGTGTCGGCGCGGATGAAGGTCTCGATCAGGTATTTGTGTGCCGCGTCCCGCCCGGTGACCATCACGCCGCCCAGCCGCACCGCGTCGCCGACGTGGAGGGCGCGGATGGCGTCTTCGGAAATCGGTATCGTCAGATCGCAAGTTGCCATCAGTGGTACTCCCTCTCCTCACCCTGCACAATCATCCTCGCCCGCCGGCAGGCCCAGCACATGTAGGCGACGCTCACGAAGTAGCAGGCCGGGAGACGATGGTAGGCACCGATTTTGACACCGAAAACGGTCGTCTTTCCCCCAAAGCCCATCGGCCCGATGCCCAGTTGGTTGCACTCGCGCAGGAGGCGCTCCTCCAACTGCGCCAGTTCCGGCACCGGGTTAGTGTCACCCAACGGGCGGAAGAATTGCTCCTTGGCGTGGACGTAGCCGGTGCCACGGTCGGCACCAATGGCCACCCCCAACACCCCCGGCGCACACCCCTTCCCCTGTGCCTGGTAGACCGCGTCCAGCACTACCCGCCGCACCCCCTCCAGGTCGCGCCCGGCTTTCAGCGGGACTGTGCTCCCCCCCGAAGCGGGGGGGCCGGGGGGGGCATAGGGCAGTTTGTACTGCGCGCCCACGTTCTCGCTCCCGCCGCCCTTGAGGAGCAGGTCCACCCTCAGGTAGGGGCGCGGTAACCGCGCCCCTACGTCCCATTCCTCGAAATGGACGGTGGGGAAGCCGACGCCCAGGTTGTTCCCGCTGTTGCGGCCGGTGAGGGAGTCCACCGCGTTGGGCCGCAGGTAGGCCCGGCGGGTAGCCTCGGCCACTGCCGCCTCGATCTGCGCCCGCAACTGGCGGGTACTCATCCCCTGGGGATAACGGACGTAGAAGATGGGCACGCCGGTATCCTGGCAGATGGGAGTGGAGTGGGCACGAGCCAGCGCCACGTTCTCCAGCACGGTCGCCAGCGCGCCTGCGGCGGCCGAGCCCGGCTCCTCGCGGCCATAGGCCGTCCTCAGCGCCGCCTCCACATCGGCCGGCAGGTCGGTCGCCGCCCGGCGGATCAGTTCGACGAAGGGTCCAACCAGATCGTTCAAATCAGCCCTCCTGAAACCACCAATGTACGAAGTCTCTGACCATCGCAAGCGAGCGCCGGGCTAGAGTAAAGTTCGTTGCCGATACCGGACAGGGAAACGCCATCCCCCCGTCTCGGTGCGTTGAATGCCACGCAGCGCCACGTCCTGGCGTGTCCGCTGGAGCAGCGAGCGCAGTTCGCCATCGCCGTGGATGATCTGGCCGTCGAAGGCGACGTCCAGCAGCAAGGGGAAACGGGAGAGCAAGCCAACACGGAACTCCTCCTCGGTGTAAATCAGCACATCCACATCGAGCCCTAGCGGGCCAATGGCCCGCCGGATGGCAATGACCTGAGCATCCCATTCTCGTCGTGGTTTTCCGGCTCCCCGGACAACGACCAACACATCCACGTCGTGGGCAGGCCTGCCTCGGGCGAAGGAGCCGAAGAGGATAACGCCGCTCACATCATCGCAAGCAGCCAACACTCCGGCTCGTATGCGCTCGATCAGCGTTTCCCTGTCCATTGCCACCATCTACGGCTTCGGAAACGCCAGGTCGGCTGGACCCAGGTCGGAGAGTTTCAAACCCGGGTTGTTCTCCTGGATGATCTCGTGGATAATCTGAGCATATTTGACCTTGACCCGCCCCCAGTCGGCCAGCATGTCCTCATTGACCCAGGGCTTATAGAGCGCCGCGCCGGTCGCAGCACACGCCGGGCCGGGCTCGATCTTGAAGTAGCAGGGAGAGCAGACGCGAGCCATCTCCGGGCCGTCGTAGAAGCGCATGTAGCCGCCGAAGGACTCGGTGATGATGATGTGCACGTCGAGAGGAATGTCAGTCGCCTGCCGGATGGCGGCGAACTGGGGCAGCGTCAGGTCGGCGACCGGGTTGAACGTCCCGGCCCCCAGCATCTCCAGCACCTTGCCACCGGCCGGATTGGCGTGTCCGGCGTAGATGCTCACCTTGAAGATCACGTCCTCGGGGATGTCGCCGTTCTTCTTCATCTCGTTGAGCAGCCAGAGTTCTCCCTCGTCCACCACCAGGAAGCCGCGAAAGCCGAGGTCAATGCACGTCATGATGTCGGCGATGGTCTGATTCAGCATCTTGGAGCCCCGGCAGCGGACACCGGAGAGTGCGCCTTCGGGCGTGGCCAGTTGCCGCCCGATGTCCCACCCCGCGCGCGGTCCCGGCGTGAGGATGACCTCCATCCTGGCATCGGCGGCCATCTGGGCGAAGTCCTTCAGTTCGGCCTTGTCCAACAGCGTCGCGCCCATCACCACCGAGATGAGGCGATGGATGGGAATGTCGCGCTTGCGCGACTCGTCAATCACCGCCTCCAGCACCCTGGGGCGCTCCACGCCGGAGACCTCCATGCGGTAGTGTGCCCCATCGGGGAAGGTCTTGGTGCTGCTGGGCAAATCGTAGGCATCCTGTCCAGGAATGCCGACCTTCTCCATCATCCTGGCAACGTCTTTCATACTGGGCATCGCTTTTTCCTCCTGATTTTATGTTGGGGCGACACATTCACCGGACGACTCCGCTCAATTGTTTCATTGTTCATTGCTTCATTGTTCATTGTTTCGCGGGACGTGCTGCTGAGCCCGCGTCGCCCCTACTCAGGGCCGGCGATCCACCGGCCGTCTACGATAAACCGGCGATGGCCGCCCGTGGCCATCGCCTCCCACATTCTCCCACCTGGCGCCGACGACGGGCCGCGCACAGTGACCGCCATCCTGTCCAACTGCGCCCAGGCCGGGGCGAACTGCTCATAGGCGAAGTGCCTCGTCGCCCCGTCGTAGGCGTCCACCAGATAGACACCCGTGGCATCATAACCAATGGCGATGAAGGTATGCTGCCACTGCACGACGGGAGACGTCGCACCGTCAAACGAGGTCCAGACCCGCACTTCCGAGAGTCTCATATCATAAGTGGCCCAGACAATAACCGGCCGTCCGGTGGCCAGTTCCGCCTTCAGGCCCTCCAGGTTCCACCTCTGCCGGGCCCGTGCATCGAGCCCGAAACTGCGCAGCGTGGCCGCGACCGGCCCGGCGTAGACGCCATAACCGGCCGGCGGCATACTCCCCGGCGGCAGGTCCACATCGCCCACGAAGCCCCGGTTGGGATTATCGGACCTGGGCAAGCGGCGGGAGAAACCATCTTCAGCAAACTCTGTCCCCCAGAAGGCAGCCAGGTCGGTCGCCGAGCGGGATTCGCAACTCAGATTATGTCGTTGCGGATGACCGACCACTCCTTCCACGAAAGCCGATGGTGGTGACTCGTCGGCATGCACAATTATGGGCAGAAGTGATACAACCATACAAAGAGCAACAGCAATGACCATTCGTGTCATTGTTTCATTGTTCATTGCTTCATTGCTTCATCGTTCATTGCTTCAAAGTGCCTCCAGCGCAGCCGCAATCGCCCGCACCTCCTCGACGGCCCGGGGGGCAGCGTCGAAGACCCCCTTACCCTGCAAGTCCGCTTCGGTCAACTCGGGATTGGCGGAGAGATACCCTAGCAAAGGCACCGGGGTCTCGGCCTGCACGAAAGCCCAATCGCTCGCACCACGCACCTTGTTGCCCACCGCATAGACGCGGGTGATGCCGATGTCTGCCGCCAACTCGCGGATGCGCCCCGCCGTAGCCAGGCTGCGCCGCCCCGGCTCGACGACGACCAGGAACGCGTCCACTGCCCGTGCTGTTGCCCGACCCAGGTGCTCCACGCCGGCCTCCATATCGAGGATCATCATCTCGTCGCGGTAGAGCAAGAGGTAAGTGACCAGCGCCCTGAGCAGCGCGCTCTCGGGGCAGATACAGCCACTACCGCCGGATTCTATGGTGCCCAGCCGAAGGAAGCGAATCCCCCGATGGGAGACGCTGAAACGGTCGGGGATATCGTCCACACGGGGGTTGAGGCTGAAAAAACCACCGGAACTGCCAGGCTTGGCGCCTGTACGCTCGTATATCAGTTCCTCCATCTCGGCCACCGGCGTGACCTGAGCGGCCAGGTCGGGCGGGAACCCTAGCGCCTCGGCCAGCCCCCCGGCCGGGTCGGCGTCAATGGCGATGACCTGGCGGCCCTGCTCTGTGTAAATGTGGGCCAGAAGCGCAGCGAGGGTGGTCTTACCCACTCCACCCTTGCCGCTGATGGCGATTTTGTTCAATCGGGTCATTTAGTCGCCTCTCCGCGCAGGCGAGACAGTTCAGCCTGCAGCCGCTCGACCTCGGTACATTGGCACCAGTTTACCACTAAATCTACCAGTTTACCAGTTTACCAATCTACCAACCCTCACGCCAACGCTTTCTCAACGAACTGGGTCAGGTCCATCACCCTGATACGCACCCGCTGAGCGCGGGCCGCCTTGGAGAGGGTGCGCACGCACTGAGGGCAGGCCGAGAGCAGAACCGTCGCATTCACCTCCACCGCTTGAGCGATACGCTGCGCGGCCACCTCCTGCACCAGCGCCTTGTCAAATGTCTCCAGGTTGCCACCGCCACCGCAACAGAGCGCGTATTCCCGCGACTGCTGCATCTCGACGAAGGTGTAGCCCGGCACATGGTTGATAACTTCACGCGGTGCGTCGTAGATGCCGCTCTTGCGCCCCAGGTCGCATGGATCGTGATAGGTGACCACGCCGGTACGCTTGGGCTCCTTCAATTCTAACCGCTGGGCACCGCCGTAAACAGACGGTTCTGGGCCGACGATCAGGTCGCGCAGCACCTCCACAGCGTGCACCACCTCGAAGCCCAATGGCTCGCCAAGGACTTCGGGATAGGTGTGATGCCACATGTGGTAACAGGAGGGACAGGTAGTGACCAGGCGAGGCAGCCCCCCCTCAGTCCCCCCCAACTTTGGGGGGGAGGCAGCCCCCCCTCCCGTTCCCCCCAACCCTTCGACCTTGTTCAGGGCAAGCTCTGGGGGGAAAATCAGCGCCCGCACCTGCTCGACGTTGTGGCGGATGAGAGCCTCCGCCTGCTTTAATTGGCCCGCCATCATCAGCGGGAAGCCGCAGCACTGCTCGTCACTGCCCAGGGTGGTGAAACTGACTCCTGCCCGCCCCAACACGGTGGCGAAACTCTGCGGGATACCATAACTCATGGGGAACATGGCCGAGACACAACCCACGAAGTAAACCAACTCGGCTTCGGCGTTGCAGACGAGTCCCTCCGGTTTCTCCGCCAGGTTGTCGGTCCAGGCCAGACGGGAGGCGTTATCCTCGCCGGAGACGTTATAGTACGTGCCGATGCGCTCACCTAATGCGCCAAGGGCCTGCATCCCCGTGCGCAGCGCCTCATCCCCGTCCAACATGTCCGGCCCCTGGGTCAGATAGTCCTGCATCACCTTCTGGCGCATCACTTCCACCAGGCGGCGCACGCTGATGCCGTGGGGACAGTGGACAGTGCAATTGTCGCAGCCCACGCAGCGCCAGATACTGGCGTCGGTGGCCAACACGTCTCCCATCCCAAACTGCGCCAGGCGCATCATCTGGGCCGGGCGGTAGCGCATTGCCGGGACGGCGGGACAGCCGGAGGAGCAGCGCTCGCACTGGTAGCACAGGTAGACGTTCTCTCCGCACTCCTCGCGGACGAACTTTGCCAGATCGGTACTCAACGTGATCGCCATATCACTCATACTCCTGGCCCCCACCCCCGGCCCCTCCCCCGATTTCAGGGGAGGGGAGGAAGTCCGTCGGGCGTGGCAGCAGGCCGGCCCCCTCGACAATGGGTCGCACCGCCTCCTCCCACTCGATGGCCATGATGTGTATGCCGGCCACCCCCTCAATCTCGCGCAGTTCCTGTATCTGCTCAATGCAAATCTGGATACCGGTGGACCTCAATGCCTTCCTGCGTCGGGCCTTCTCCTCCTTGGGGATACCCTTGAGAGCAGCCCGCATCCGGTCCACGTACTCATCGCGCACGATCATCCCCGGCACCTGATCGCGCATGTAGCGAGCCATGCCGGAGGACTTGAGGGGACCGACGCCAGCCAGGATGTAGACCTTCTCGTGCAGTCCCATACCTACCACACGTTTCATGAACTCGCGGAAGCGGGGGATGTCGTAGATCAACTGGGTCTGGATGAAGTCGGCGCCGGCGGTCACTTTCTTGGCCAGCCGGTAGGGGCGGAAATCGAAGGGGTCGCCAAAGGGATTGGAGGCCGCGCCGATGAAAAAGCGGGGTTCCATTTCCTTGATCTCATCTCCACACTGGAACCGGGCATCGTCCCGCAATTCAGCGACCATACGGATCAACTGGACCGAGTCCAGGTCGTGCACGTTCTTCGCCGTGGGGTGGTTGCCGAAACTCTGATGGTCGCCAGTCAGGCACAGCAGGTTGCGCATGCCCAGCGCGTAGGCCCCCAGGAGATCAGACTGGATCGCCAGCCGGTTCCGGTCCCGGCAGGTCATCTGCACCACCGGCTCCAATCCCTCTCTCATCGCCAGCACACCCGCAGCAATGCTGGACATGCGGACGATGGCGGTCTGGTTATCGGTGATGTTGACCGCGTCCACCACGCCCTTGAGCAAGTGCGCCTTGCGGCGGATCACCTCCGGGTCGGCTCCCTGCGGTGGCCCCAACTCCCCTGTCACCGCGAAGTGGCCTGCCCGCAGGACTCTCTCCAGGTTGCTGCCAGACTTATAGCCATTCCCACCGGCCTGAAGAGCCGATGTCATCCCACCGGCCTGAAGATCCGGTGTTGGGTTCGTTCGTTCTTCTGCCATTGCTCACCTCACTCCGCTTCCACCAGCCGCAGGTCCTCGCGCACGATCTTGCGCGGGCCGCCGTCGCGACTACTCGACCAATCCTTGGGAGGTTGAATCTCCAGCAGTTGCTCCACCCTCCCCAGTTTCACCGCCCGGTCATAGATCAGTTGCCAGGCGCAGGGGGTGTCAGGGTCTATCTCACACACCCCGTTCTGCGAGCCGCCGCAGGGCCCATTGAGCAACTGCTTGGAGCAGCGGGCAATGGGGCAGATGCCAAACGTCAGGCCCAGGACACAGTTGCCACAGGCCTGGCATCGCTCCTCCCACACCCCTTGCTCCTCCGGCAGGCCCAGGAAGGTGGTGTTGAGTCCAGGCAGCGTGAGCATATCGGGAAAGCGCTCATTCATCGCCTGCACGCCGATGCCACAGGCCAGGCTGAGGACAATATCGTACTCCTTCAATTGCTCCTCCAGCGGGTCAATGTACTCCCACTCGCACTGCCGCTGCACCGTGACCTCGTCCACCGCCATCGGGTGGCCGTCCAGTTTGCTCTTCATCCGCAACTCCGAGGCCAGGATGCCGACCTCCTTCTCGCCGCCGGCGAAGCAGACTGTCACGCAGGTGCCGCAGCCCACCACCAGCACCTTCCGGGCATCACCCAGCAGTCCCATGATTTCATCAAGCGGCTTCTGTTCACCAACAATCATTGCAACCTCCTCTAGGCAATTAACAATGAACAATTAGACAATGAACAATAGACAGCCCCGTCATCGCGCCACTGTTCATTGTTCATTGATTCATTGTTCATTGTCACCGGCCTGTTTTGCTGCGGGGACTCTGACGTGCGTTTTCGACGATGGTGTACAGAATGCGCACGAGTTCATCACTCTCCTGAATCAGAGCCCGGACTTCATCATCGTCGAGCAGGGCTGCTTGAATGATACGCAGCCAGTAGCGGGTCTCCCGCGCCTCCTTGTGAGCAATGCTCGTCTTATGGATAAAATCTTGCTTGGACTCAGCTGCGTCAGCCTCTTCCACGTTAGACCCAATGGACGTTGCTGATCGCACAACCTGTTTGCCGATTTCGAACCCGGCAGTGGTACGAGGCAACCGGTTGACCAATTTCACCACCCGCACCGCGAATTTGAACGTCCGCTCCTGAATATCAAACTTCTGTCCTCCTTTCACCGCCTATTCCTCCATCTGTTCATTGTTCATTGTTTCATTGTAACGGGTTCGGCCCAAGTTTCCGGATTCGCTCCGTCATCTCCGTTGCTATTTCCGCGAACTGGGCCCCCATCGCCGCGGACACGTTTACCATCGCGACGCGCTCCCCGCCCAGCCCAATCTGGTCGAGCAGGTCGGCAACGTACTTTACTCTCCGCTCAGCGTTGACATTACCTACCAGGTAATGGCAGTCGCCCTCCAGTCAGCCGGCCACCATCACGCCGTCTACGCCGCGCTCGAAGGCGTGGAGGATCTCTGTCACCTCCACCCGGCCCGAGCAGGGCACCTCGACGATGTGCACGCTGGGTGGGTATTGGATGCGCATACCCCCTGCCAGGTCGGCCGCGGCGTAGGCGCAGTGGCGGCAGCAGAAGGCCAAGATCTTCGGTTCGAAGTGCGCGTCGCTCATTGGTTCTGTCCTTCCATTTCTATAGGGGCGTCGGGTAAAAGTTTGTGTTGGTCGGCGTGGCCATTGCCTGCAAGTCCTTCCTCTGCGGTTCTGTGTTTCCACTGGCCCTTGGGCAGCAATACTCGCATCTGCTCAATGATTGCTACTTTCTCTTCCCAGGATAATGCTGCAAGTGCCTGTCTTCGCTGTGCTTTGGCGGATAGTATCCTGGA
>DAOUEC010000139.1:0-31889 GCA_034430655.1 Anaerolineae bacterium | reverse complement strand
GCAGGTCGGCGCTCAGCCCCTTGATGAACCCTGCCCGGAAGGCATCTCCCACGCCCGTGGGGTCACCAGCACGTTCGGGGGGCACTATCGGAACGTCGTGGGCCGTGCCCTCAGCCCAGATACGGGTCCCTACCGCCCCCAGCGTGACGACGCAGGCGCGGGCCGGGGCAGCCTGAATCTCCTCCGGCGTGAAGCCGGTCTTCTCCCGTAACATCTCAAACTCGTACTCGTTGACCACCAGCAGGTCGCATCCCTCTAGCCCAGCCCGTAGGTCGTCGCCGGAGAGCCGGACGATCTGCTGGCTGGGGTCATACAGGTATGGGATGTCCAGTTCCCGGCACTCGGCGGCGTGCTTCACCATCGCTTGCGGATCGTTGGGGGAGATGACCACCAGGTCAATCTGACCGCCCTCCAGGTTGTGGAAGGAGAGGTCGCGAGCGCGGGCCATCGCACCGGTGTAGAAACTGGCGATCTGGTTGCCGTCCTGGTCGGTGCTGACGAAGAAGGAGGCGGTGAACAGGTCGGGCTCGTCGCGGATGAGCGAGGTGTCCACCCCGTGCTGCTCCAGCCAGGCGCGGTACTCGCCGAAATCTTGCCCCGCCGTGCCCATCACGCGCGGACGCTCGCCCAGGAGCGCCAGGTTGTAGGCGATGTTGGCCGCACATCCGCCCCGCTGTCGCCGCATCTCGTCCACCAGGAAACTGACGGAGAGGTGCTCGATCTGGTCGGGCAGGATGTGCTCGGCGAAGCGACCTGGGAAGGTCATCAAGTAGTCGTAGGCGATGGAGCCGGTCACGACGATGTTCATGTTGTCTTCCGAACGACCTGTCTCATTGGGATCAACCGGTCGCGGATGATGACTCTAAGTGTCCGCAGCCCGTCCCAGGGGCGGATTTTCTTGCCTTCCTCAATAGTGCGCGGGTAGTACGAAATTGGGATCTCGGCAATCTCGTGCCCCGCACGCAGAATCTTGTCGGTTAACTCAGAGTCGAGTTCAAAGCCTGATTCCACCAGGTTGAGTGACTGCAACACGTCGGTACGTACCATCTTGGCAGCCGTGGAGATGTCGGTAAGATGTGCCCCGTAGAGCAGATTGGTCAGCAGGGTCAGGAAACGCACCCCCAGGTAGTTCATGAAGTATTTGTAGACCGCCCGTCCCCCCAGCGTGCGCGAGCCGTAGACCGCCACCGGATGATCCTGCTCGATGCGCTCAATGAACAGCGGGAGGTCTTGTGGGTCATACTCGAAGTCGGCGTCCCAGATGATGCTGTAGTCACCCGTGCAGTGGGGAATAGCCGTGCGCACCGATGTGCCCTTGCCCATATTGCGCGAGTGGAAGATTACCTGCACGTCCGGCAGATTCAGCCCTTGTAGTAGTTCCCGCGTTCCGTCCGTGGAGAAGTTATCCACGATGATGATCTCTTTCTCCCACCCCGATCCCACGTCCACTGACCGGACGCGCTCCAGGACAGTCAGGATGGTGGCTTGTTCGTTGTAGCAGCAGATGATGATGGATAGTTTCATAGCGAATCAGCGAATCGGCGAATCTACAAATTTACGAATCTACGAGTAGCCTGACCGGAAAAAATCGGCAAAAGTTTCCAGCATATACGCGATGCGAGCGTCGTCCAGGCCGGGGTAGACGCCGACGAAGAAGGTGGAGCGCAGGACGAGGTCGGAGTTCGGCAGATCGCCCACGGTGCGGTGTTCGATGTGGCGATAGCCGGGCTGCCGGACGACGTTGCCGGCGAACAGGAGCCGCGTCTCGACGTTGCGTCCTTCCAGGAAGGTGGTCAGGTCGTGGCGGGTGAAGGGCGCGCCGGGCTGCACAGTGATGGGGAAAGCGAACCAGGAAGGGTCGGCTCGCTCACTCCAGGTTGGCAGTATCAGGTACTCCTCGTAGGGCTTCAGCCCCGCGTATAGGCGGGCGAAGTTGCGCTTGCGGGCAGCGATGAAATCCGGCAGTTTGTCCAACTGAGCCAGCCCGATGGCGGCCTGCACATCGGTCATCTTGAGATTGTAGCCGATCTCTACGAAGAGATAGCGATGGTCGTAGGGCTCCTCCAGGCCAGGGATCTTCCACTGGAACCGCCGCCCGCACGCGCCGGTGGGGGGACTATCGTGGCGACACCAACAACCGCGGCCCCAGTCCCGCACGCTGCGGGCGATACGGGCCAGGCGCGGATCATCGGTGAGCACCGCGCCTCCCTCGCCGGTGGTCATGTGGTGGGCGGGGTAGAAACTGAGGGTCGCCAGGTCACCGAAGGTGCCTACCATCTGCCCGTCGTAGGTGGCCCCCAGTGCGTCACAGGTGTCCTCGATGATGTAGAGGCTATGGGCGCGGGCGAACTCCTTTACCGGCGCCATCTCCACCGGGTTACCCAGGGTGTGAGCCAGGAAGACGGCCCGGGTCCGCTCCGAAAGGGCTGGCTCCAATTGCTCGGGGTCCAGGTTGTAGGTCCCCAACTGGCAGTCCACGAACACCGGCACCAGGCTGTTCTGCACGATGGGAGCGACGGTGGTGGGGAAGCCCACCGCCGGAGTGATGACCTCGTCACCTGGCTCCAGTGGTCGTTCCAGTCGGCGAGAGCGGAGCGTGGTGACGGCGACCAGGTTGGCCGAGGAGCCGGAGTTGACCGCCAGGGCACGGCGCACGCCGGTGTACTCCGCCAGCCGCCGCTCGAACGATTCGGCGCGGGGGCCGGCGGTGAGCCAGAAATCGAGACAAGCGTCCACGGCGGCGATCAGTTCCCGCTCGTCGTAAACCCGGCTGGCGTAGTGTACCCGCGTCTCGCCGGGGACGAAGGGATAGGGGGTATGGGCCGCATGGTAGTACTCGGCAACAAGTGTATGGATCTGTTCTCGTAGTTGGTCGCGTTTGTCCATCGTCGGTGAGTAGATGGGTAGGAAGTGGATGAGGCTCCTCATCCCTCATCCCCGTTTACTCATTACCCTCCTCCCAATTGTGCGTCGCAGCCCTTCTTCCAACCCCACCCGCGCGCGCCAGCCGGTCAGCCGGGTCACGCGGTCGGCGTCGGCGGCCAGGTGCATCACCTCGCCGGTCCGGTAGGGCAGAGCGCCCGCCAGGATGCGGCCCTGCGCTCCCGTCATCGCCCATACGTGGCCCACCACCTCGCGAACGGTGTGGGCCCGGCCCGTCCCCAGGTCGAGGCTCTGTCCCTCGATGCCCGGCGCTTCGGCGGCGGCCAGCATCCCTTCCACTACGTCCTCCACGTAGATGAAATCCCGCTCCTGCTCCCCCGGCGTCATCGGAAAGTCCTCCCCGGTCAGCGCTGCGTGGATGGCGGCGGGCACCAGCGCGTGCCCCGGTTGTCCTGGCCCGTAGACCTGGAAGGGCCGCACGGTGACGACGGGCAGACCATGCGCCCGCCAGTACATCCGCCCGAAGGCCCAGGCGGCCACCTTCGAGGCGGCGTAGGCATTGAAAGGGTCCAACCCCTCAACCGCTAACTGCTGACTGCTAACCGCTGACTGTTGACTTGCCCCGTACTCGTAGCAGGTGCCAGCGAGCACTACCCGCCGGACGTCCCGCCTCCGCAGCGCTTCCAGCAGATGCACCACGCCGCCGGCGTTCACCGTCAGTACCAACACCGGGTCCACGCCAGGGTTGGTGACGCCGGCAGCGGCCAGGTGAAAGACGGTCTGCGGGGAGGTCTCAGCGATGGCGGCGCGGACTGCCTCGGCGTCTCGCACGTCCAGCGGCAGGTGGCGTGTCGTGCCGGGTGGGGGTTGTTCGTCAGGTAATCCGGTGGTCCAGACCTCCGCCCCAGCCCGCGCCAGCCTCCGAGTCAGGTAGCGTCCGATGAAGCCGGTCGCGCCTGTGATGAGTACGTGCTTCCCCGCCCAATCCACTAATTTACCAATCCACCAACCTACCGGCTCAGAAACTCCCGATACCACTCCAGCGTTTCTCGCAGCCCCTCCTCAAGCGAGTAGCGGGGCGACCAGCCCAACACGCGGTGGGCCTTGCTGCTATCCAGGTACTGGGCCTGGATCTCGTGAGGTGCGTCGGCCAGCACCATCGGTTCCAACTCCGGGTGGTCAGAGACGGCGATGATGGTCTGCACCATCTCCAGGACGGATTTAGGGGCGTCCATGCCGAAGTTAAACGCTTCGCCCTGCGCCCCTGGCTCGTCCAGATGCTCCGCCAGCGTCAGGTAGGCGTGGACGGCATCCTTCACGTAGAGGTAATCGTGCAAGGGGGTGCCGTCGGAGCGGATGATGGGGCGCTCGCCTCGGATGGTGCTGCGTATCGTACCCGGAACGATGCGGCTCCAGTTCAAGTCACCGCCGCCGTAGAGGTTGGCGCAGCGGGTGACGGCGACCGGCAGGTCGTAGGTGGCAGCGTAGGCGCGGGCGATGAGGTCGGCGCAGGCCTTGGACACGTCGTAGGGATAGCAGCCCAGCAAGGGATCATCTTCCGTGTAGGGTAGTTTCTCCTGTGCGCCGTAGGCCTTGTCGGTAGAAGCGACCGCCACGCGGGTTACTTTGGGCGAACGACGGGCTGCCTCCAGCACTGTCCACGTTCCCTTGGCGTTGGCCTCGAAGGTGGAGAGGGGAGCCCGGTTGGCGATGGGGACGATAGTCTGGGCAGCCAGGTGAAATACGGCGTCAATCTCGTACTCGTTCAGCGCCCGCTCGATCAGTTCGTAGTCAGTCACGTCACCGCGCACGACGGCGATGCGATCTTGATAGCCGGACCTGCGCAGGTGGGAGAAGGGCACCTCGTCGCGGACGAGGCCGACGACGGAGGCCCCACGCTCGACCAGCGCGATAGTCAGCCAGGAGCCCAGCAACCCGGCGCAGCCGGTGACAAAGACGGGGCGGTCGAGCCAAAAAGATTGCAGATTGCGGATTGCAGATTGCGGATTGCGAGTCGGGGGTTGCAAGTCAGGGATCATAGGGTTTCTCACTTCCAGGTCTTCCACGGTGCGTTTTCGCGCCATAAGACATTCATCTCCTGAGCATCCTTGAAGGTATCCATTGCCCGCCAGAAGCCGGTGTGCTCGTAAATCGCCAGTTGGCCTTCGTCAGCCAGGCGCTGCAATGGTTCCTTCTCCAATATCACGCCGTCACCGCCCTCAAGGTAGTCGAAGACCTCTCGCTCGAAGACGAAGAAGCCGCCGTTGACGAGCGCGTCTACTAGAGGCTTCTCCTGAAAGCCGGTGATCAGTCCTTGCCCGTTGGTCTGCACGACGCCGAAGCGAGAGAATGAGTGCACGCCGGTCAAGGTAGCAATGCGGCCCATGCGATGGTGGAAGGCCAGCAGTGCCGCCAGGTCAATGTCGGCCACGCCATCGCCGTAGGTGGCGAAAAAAGTATCGCTTTCGATGTAGTGGGCCACTTTGCGAATGCGAGCCCCGGTCTGCGTGTGCAGGCCAGTGTCGGCGAAGGTGATGCGCCAGCCCTCCTCAGGATGAGAATCGTGGTACTCAATGGCCGGTGCAGTGCCCAGTGTGAGCGTGAAGTCGCGGGTCAGTGGGCCGTACTCCAGGAAGTACTGCTTGATGTCTTCCCCTTGGTATCCCAGCGCCAGAATGAAGTGGGGGAAGCCCTGCGAGGCGTAAATCTTCATCACATGCCAGAGGACGGGCCGGTCGCCCACCTCGACCAGCATCTTGGGCCGCTCGTCTCCCATGCGGATGCCCATCCCGCCGCAGAGGATGACGACGGGAAGGGATTCTGTGTCAGGTATCACGACTCATCTCCAACTACCAGCCGCAGGCTCACCTCGAACGGTGGATGGGCGATGCCGTTTTCGGTCACGATGCCGGTTACGTAGCGATGCGGCGTCACGTCGAAGGCCGGGTTAGCCACGCGCACCCCCTCCGGCGCGATAGGTCTACCCTGGTAGGTGACGTCGGTTACCTCCTCGGCTGGCCGTTCCTCGATCGGGATGTCGTCGCCGGCGGGCAGCGAGAGGTCAATCGTGGAGGCAGGCACACACGCGTAGAAGGGGATACTGTTAGCCTGAGCCACGACCGCCAGTTTGTAGGTGCCGATCTTATTGGCCACGTCCCCATTGGCTGCCACACAGTCGGCTCCAACCAGCACGATGTCCACCTGACCGGTGTGCATAAAATAACCGGCAGCATTATCGGTGATGAGCGTGAAAGGAATGTTCAGTTGTTGTAACTCCCAGGTGGTAAGCCGTGCTCCCTGGAAACGCGGTCGCGTCTCATCCACCAGCACGTGCACCCGTTTGCCCTGCTCGTGTGCGGTGTGGATCACGCCTAGCGCCGTGCCGTAGTCCACCGTCGCCAGCGCGCCCGTGTTGCAGTGGTGCAAGATCGTATCGCCGTCGTGGACGAGCGTTGCACCGTGTTCCCCCAGCCGTCTGTTGACCTCGACGTCTTCGTCGGCCAGCGCCTGAGCCTCGGCCAGCAGTGCGTCGGGGATAGCGGCGAGATCGGACTCTGCTTCGGCCCGTTGCAGCAGGCGTGCCACGGCCCAGGACAGGTTGACCGCCGTGGGGCGGGCCGCGCGGAGAACCCCCGCCGCTGCTTGCAGGTAGGCCGACAGCCCGTTCCGGTCCCGGGCCTGGCTTTCTCGCGCGGCCAGCGCCATCCCGAAGGCTGCTGCTGCACCGATGGCCGGCGCGCCCCGAACAACCATCGCGCGGATGGCCTGGGCTACCTCACGGTGGTTCCCATACTCAACCAGGCGCAATTCGGCCGGTAAGAGCCGCTGGTCAATCATCCGTACTTTGTCGTTGTACCACTCAACGCTGCGCATAATGTCTGAATCCCGGAAAGTTGTATACAGTACGCTTATGGTAACACGGGCGAACCGCTTTGTCAAATATACCTCGCGGGCCGTGACCCCCAGCGCCAACGACAATGCGGCAGCGTCTCCAATTGGCGCTGCCGCAAGGGTGGTGTCGCTTCTGCACCGCTTGGGCTGGTTCTAGGTGCGAAAGTGGGGCGGGCCTTCCAGTCTACTGCCCGGACAGGCTGGCAAGCCTGTCCCACGCATTGTTTCGCACCGACACCGGGCTACACCGGCGTGATGAGCCCCGGTGTCTCGGAGGCCTCGGCGGCAGTTTCCGCTTCTATCTCCGCTTCGTCCTCTGCTTGCGCTTGGGCAGTCACGGAGGGCTTCAACGATATGCTCTCGTAACTCTCAATGGGCCCATCGGAGAAGGCGTTATTGCCCCGATAACCAGTTCCCGCCGGTACCAGTTTGCCGATGATGACGTTCTCTTTCAGTCCCAGGAGTGGGTCTTCCTTGCCTTCAATCGCCGCACCGGACAGCACCCTGATCGTGTGCTGGAAGGACGAAGCGGAGAGGAAACTGTCGGTGTTCAGGGCCGTTTTGGTGATCCCCAACAATATGGGCCAGCCCTTGGCGGGTTGTCCACCTGCTTCGACCGCCTTGCGATTGACGTCCTCCATCGCCAGGCGGTTTACCAGTTCGCCCGGCAGAAGGTCTGTGTCGCTCGACTCGGTGATCTGCACTTTGCTCAGCATCTTGCGAAAGATGATCTCGAAGTGCTTGTCGTTGATGTTCACACCCTGCGAACGGTAAACCTTCTGCACCTCCGAAAGCAGATAGTGCTCCGTGGCCTCGCGGCCCAGGACGCGGAGGATGTCGTGGAGATTCGGGACGCCCTCAATCAATTGCGTGCCAGGCTTGATGCGCTGTCCCTCTTCGACCAGCAGTCGGCCAGTCGCGGGAATATCGTACTCCCGTTCCTCGCGCCGTTCGCGCACGACGGTGATGTGGCGGTCCTCGCGGAGCACTCGACCGCCCTTTTCCGCCACGATGTGCTTTTGACCGCGCCAGGAGGCAATCGGGGCACCTGCTTTGACCTCGTCTCCATCTTCGACCAGGATTTTCCAGCCCTGCTTGATCTCGTGTTCAGACTGCCCGATCTCGCTATCCACGACGATGACGCGCCGTTGGTCGTTGGACCTGACGATATGCACAACGCCGCCGATTTCGGATATGGGGGCCTCACCCTTGGGCTTTTTACGGGCCTCGAACAATTCTTCTACGCGCGGGAGGCCAAAGGTGATGTCGCCTCCCGCTGCCACGCCACCGGTGTGGAACGTCCGCAGCGTCAACTGGGTGCCTGGCTCACCGATGGACTGTGCGGCCACGATGCCGACCGCAGACCCGATGGCCACCATCTTGCTCCTACCCAGGTCGCGCCCATAGCACAGCGCGCAGATGCCCTGGCGGAGTTGACAGGTCATCGGTGAGCGCACAAGTACCGCCTCAATCCCAGCCTCTTCAATGGCGGCTGCGATGTCCTCGTCAATCTCCTCGTTGCGTTCGACGAGCACCTCCCCAGTCTGGGGGTGAGCCACAGGTGCGGCTACTATCCGCCCGATCAGCCGCTCGGACATGCTCTGTCTCCCCACGTCATCTCTGCTGCGAACCCAGATGCCGGCCGTGGTGCCGCAATCGTGGGCGTTGATGATGATGTCCTGTGCCACATCCACCAGACGGCGTGTCAGGTATCCTGCGTCGGCAGTGCGCAGCGCGGTGTCGGCCAGGCCCTTGCGCGAGCCGTGGGTGCTGATGAAGTACTCCAGCGCCGAGAGGCCCTCGCGCAGGTTACTGCGGATGGGCAGCGGAATGATACGCCCGGATGGGTCGGCCATGAGGCCACGCATGCCGGCTAACTGGGCGATAGGGCTAAATCCGCCCTTGGAGGCCCCTGATCGGGCCATGATTGCCACCGAACTGGCCGGATCGAGTGCCTCTGATACTGCTTTTGAGACCTGCTCGCGTGCCCGCGACCATAGTTCGATGGTGCGAGTATACTGCTCTTCCTCAGTCAGCAGGCCACGACGGTACTGCCGGTCTACTTCGGCTACGGTCCGCTCTGTCTCTTCGAGGATGGTCGCCTTGTCGGACGGGATGACTAGGTCGGAGATGGCGATAGTCACACCGGAACGGGTGGCATACTTGAATCCGATGTTCTTGATACAGTCCGCCAATTCCGTCGTCGCCTCACGGCCCAGCCGGCGGTAGCAGACCCCGATCAGTTCCTGAAGTGTACCTTTGTCCATCGCCCGATTGATGAAACGCAGTTCATCGGGTAGGATGTGGTTGAAAATGCAGCGCCCCACGGTAGTCTCAATGGGCTTAGGGGGAGGGGGTTTGTGGTCGTATACCTGCGCCACAGTGATGGGAGTGTGCAGGTCAACGTACCCCAGCGAGTAAGCCAACTCAGCCTCGTCTAGGTCAACAAACGGCCTGCGCTCATCCCTGGCGTGGGCGGAGTCTTCCATCGTCAAATAGTAGATGCCCAGGCACATGTCCTTGGATGGGCCGACGACAGGCTGGCCGTCGGCAGGCTTGAGCAGGTTGCGGGTGGACAACATCAGTTTGCGGGCCTCTTCGACAGCCGGCTCTGAGAGCGGCACGTGGACAGCCATCTGGTCGCCGTCGAAGTCCGCGTTAAAGGCAGCGCAGGTCAGAGGGTGGAGATGGATTGCTTTGCCCTCGACTAACACCGGCTCGAAGGCCTGGATGCCCAGGCGGTGCAGGGTGGGGGCGCGGTTAAGCAGCACCGGGCGATCTTTGATCACCTCCTCCAGCACTTCCCACACCTCGGGCCGTTCACGCTCAATGACACGCCTGGCAGCCTTGACGTTGCTGGCGTAGTTGTATTCGACCAGTTTGCCGATGACGAAGGGGCGGTAGAGCTCCAACGCCATCTTCTTGGGCAGGCCGCACTGGTGCAGTTTCAGTTTGGGGCCGATGACGATGACGGAGCGGCCGGAGTAGTCCACGCGCTTGCCGAGGAGGTTGCGGCGGAAGCGGCCTTTTTTGCCCTTCAGCATGTCGCTCAGCGACTTCAGTTCGCGGCGACCACGACGGGAGAGCGCCTTGCCACGCTGACTGTTGTCAACCAGGCTATCCACCGCCTCCTGGAGCATGCGCTTCTCGTTGCGCACGATCACGTCGGGCGCGCCCAGTTCTAGCAGTCGCTTGAGGCGGTTGTTGCGGTTGATAACCCGGCGATAGAGGTCGTTCAGGTCGGAGGTAGCGAAGCGCCCCCCATCAAGTTGTACCATCGGACGCAGGTCGGGTGGGATGATCGGCAAGACGGTCAGGATTATCCACTCGGGCCGGTTCTTGCTCTTGCGCAGCGCTTCAACGACGCGCAACTGCTTGGTTGCCCTCTTGCGCCGTTGCTTCGACCTGCCCTGGCGCACCTCGCGCCATAATTCTTCGGCCAACTTGTCCAGATTCAAGTTGCACAGAACTTCGTAGAACGCTTCGGCACCCATGCCAGCCTTGAAAACCTGACCCCATTTGCTCTTGAGTGCCCGCAAGCGGGGCTCGCTGAGAAACTGGAGTTCGGCCAGTCCCAGCAACTCTTCCCGATCGGTCTTGAACTTGGCGCGCAACTGGGCGACGTCGCTCTCCAACTGCTCTTTGATGTGAGAGATCGCGTCAGCCGTCGCCTCGCGCCAATATTCGAGGTCCGCTTCCAAGGGGACTGCTGCCTGTTCCTGCTGCGCCCGCACCTCCGCTTCCAGTTGGCTGAGATGATCTTGTACGATCTGGCTGAGCAGCGTCAGGTGCTCGCGTCCCAGCGTAGCGCCTTTCTCGACGATGATGGCGCCAGTGGGCTTGAAGACGAGGGGCGCTCGGCGAGTCTTGCCCTGGTGATCCTCTATCTTCTTCTGCAATGCCTGGGTTTCTTTTATCACCTGTTCAGTGACCTGGGCGAGCTCCTCGTCGAGCCGGGCGCGTGCCATCTTCAACTGCTCCTGGATGCGGGCTTCTTCCTGAACCAACCGCTGCTCCAGCGCCGTAATACCCTCCTGGGCCACAGACTCCAGTTGTTCCTGCTCCTCCTTGCATTCCTCGTCCAGTCGCTTAAGGGCCTTCTGGCGCGCTTCTTCGTCTACGTTGGTGATGACGTACTGGGCGAAGTAGAGCACGCGGTCCATATTGCGCTTGGAGATGTCGAGCAGGGTGCCGAGGTAACTGGGGACGCGACGGGTGTACCAGATATGAGCGACCGGAGCGGCGAGTTCGATGTGGCCCATGCGTTCGCGCCGCACCGAGGAGCGTGTCACCTCAACGCCGCATTTATCACAGATGATGCCCTTATAGCGGATGTTCTTGTACTTGCCGCAATAGCATTGCCAGTCTTTGCTGGGGCCGAAGATGGCCTCGCAGAAGAGCCCGTCTTTTTCAGGGCGCAGACGGCGGTAATTGATGGTTTCGGGCTTGGTGACCTCACCGTAGGACCAGGAGCGGATCTGCTCAGGTGACGCCAGACTGATGCGCAGTGCGCTGAAATCTTGTGCCTCTAGCACGTGTTCTTCTCGATCGTTCATCATTCTCCCTGTCGGGGAAGCCCCACAACACCATGCATAAAAGAAGCGCCTGAGGCTCTTTGCTCAGCGCTTCGCGGCTAAGACTTCATCCATCCATTGGTGGCTATATTATAATGGCTTTCGCCGTTTTGTCAAGCAAATCCAGGTGACAAATTGCCTCAAGTCTGCTATACTGGGCCGGTATATACTGGCGCGTCTATGGAGGTTCGTAGTGGCGACTTCAGTCACTCACCCATCGCTATGGACGACTGAAGTCGTCACTACGAACAAATTGCCAGTGTCCAGATGCAGAGAGCGGAGTGGTTCGACTATGTCCACCTGGTTTGCACGGCGCGTCCTTGACCTGGTCGGTGCACTGACCAATATCTACTATACGCGCAAGTACGGCGCGATGGCCCGGCACTTGGGCCGGCCTGGCATCAGGCCAGATCAGCGGCGTGGGTTCATCATCATCCAGATTGATGGGCTGTCCCACGACCACCTCATGCAGGCGATTGCCGCTGGGTACATGCCCTATCTGGCCCGGCTGCTAGCCGAGCGTCGCCTGGCTGTGGCTCCCTGGCGCTGCGGGCTGCCCAGCACCACTCCGGCTGTGCAGGCCGGTATCATGTTCGGCAATCGCTTCGACATCCCCGGTTTCCGCTGGTACGAGAAGGAGCGAGGACAGGCGGTGCTGGTCAAGCGACCAGGCCAGATCCAGGCCGTGCGCGAACGCATCAGTCGTGGGCGTTCTGGCATTTTACAGGGAGGATCCTGCTACGTGAGTATGTTCGACGGTGACGCGGCTCTGGCGCTTTTCACCCTCAGCACGCTTCACCGGCAGCGCTTCTTTGAAAACGTGCGCGGCATGGGGTTGTTTCTTCTTTTCTTGCTCAGCCCGTTCCGCGTGCTGCGCCTGCTGGGGCTGATGACGATGAATTACCTGGCCGGATTAGGTCGCCGCCTGGTTGCACTGGTGCGTCCCAGCGTTCTTAATCCCTTCGACGTTCTTTCCCCCCTTCTGCACGCGGTCAGCGATGTGCTCTTTACCGAGGTGCAGACTTTCGGCGTGATGTTGGATATTTACCGCTGCGCGCCGTCCATCTACGCCAACTACAACAGTTACGACGAGGTCGCTCACAAACTGGGCCCGGATCACCCGGCGGCTTTCCGCATCCTGCGCGGCGTGGACAAGCGCATTCACCAGATTGACCGCATGCGCGCCCGTTACCGCCAGCGGGAATACGACCTCTACATCCTCTCCGACCATGGAAATACGCCTTCAGTGCCCTTCAGTTGGCGCAATGGGGGGAGCCTGGGACGATACATCGTCGCCCAAATTGGGGAGGGGCTGTCAGTGGAGGAGCAGGCAGCCGCGTACGCTCATTCGACGGACAAGGTGCGCTATCTCCTGGAGGAGTTGCGTGGCCTGGAGGTGCACTTTTCGCCCCGCTTGCGCCGGGTGCTCGCTCCAGCCCAGCGTTACGTGGATCAGCGCGTGCTGATTGGCCAGAGATTGGATTACGACCTGGAACGGCAGCAGGACGTCGTCGTGTGCTCCTCCGGCCCGCTGGCTCACGTTTATTCCAACGTCAGCCCTCGCCCGCTCGATCTGATTGAGGTGATGCTTCTGTACCCCCGGTTGCTGGACAGTCTGCTTGCCACCCCTGGCATTGGGGCTATCGTCGGGCGGGCGGAGGAGCGGACGGTTGTGCTGGGATGCGAAGGCGGTATGTTGGTTATCGGGGGTGAGCACGAGATAGTGGAGGAGCCGCACCCGCTGGTGCCATTCGGCGACCCAGCCCACGCCGCCGCTCAAATTCATCGCCTGGCCCACTTCCCCCACGCCGGTGACCTGATCGTGCTGGGAGCGGTCGAGCCGGACGGCAAGGTTGTGGCCTTCGAAGAGCAGGTGGCGACGCACGGGGGGCTGGGCGGCCCGCAAGTGCGCCCCTTCATCGCCTGGCCGCCCGAACGCCCGCTGGAGCCGGAGGCGCTGAACGACGCACAGGACCTGTACCCCTACTTCGTGCGGCACTACCTGGAGCAACGTCGGGCGAGTGAGCCAGATGACGTTGCTTGACCTGGTCAACAACCCGCTGTGGGGGGGGAAATGGGGGTTCCCTGAGTACTCATCCTCGGTAGATATGAGGAACCCCCGGGGCGTTTGCCTCGGGGTTCACCATTGGTAGCCCCAAGGGGAGTCGAACCCCTGTTTCCGGCTTGAGAGGCCGGCGTCCTAAGCCACTAGACGATGGGGCCACGCGAATTCAATTCTACCAGCCTTTCCCCTTTTGTCAAACCTCGCGCAAAGTGTTATACTGCAAGACGTGAAACGTGAAACGTGAAGCGTGAGCGGAGTGAGGAGAATGGAACAAATCGAAGTTTCTACCCGCGGCCGCCAGGCCTTCCACGACATCACTGCCGAGGTGCAGACTGTCGTCCGTCGCATTGGGGTGCGAGAGGGTGTATGCTTCATTTTCTGCCCCCACACTACCGCCGGCCTGACGCTGAACGAGAACTGGGACCCTGAGGTGCAGCACGACATCGGCGTGGGGCTCGACGCGATCTCCCCGCGACGGCCTGAGTATCGCCACAGCGAAGGGAACTCCCCGGCGCACCTCAAGTGCTCGCTGGTGGGTGCGTCGCAGTTCGTGCTGGTCGCCGGGGGCAAACTGGTGCTGGGTACCTGGCAGGGCATCTACCTGGCCGAGTTCGACGGTCCACGCCGCCGCAAAGTCCTGGTCAAGGTGGTGGCGGGCTGAGTGAGCGTTATGAAACATATAAGGCTGTTGAACCCGGCGGTTGTATTCGTCTTGCTGCTGGGCCTAGCAGTTAGCTGCAAGTCAGTACCCTCTGAGTCCATAAAGATAGCCATCATGGGGCCCCTGAGCGGGAACGTGAAGCCCTTCGGCGAGGCTAACAGGGATGGCGCCCTGCTGGCTATCGAAGAGTGGAATGCCAGGGGCGGCGTCCTTGGTTCGCCCGTTGAGGCGGTGTTGGAGGACTGCATCTTCGATAGTATGCAGGCAATCGCTGAGGTTACTACCGAAGTCATCGAAGAGGATGAGGTACATTTCATCATTGGTGGAATCGCCCATGATGCTATCATTATGTCGAGGATAGCGAATCCTAGAAAGGTGCTGCACATCAGCGCCTCATCTCCTGACTATCTGGTGACCGTTGATGAAGAGGGCAGGAACAAACCCTATTCCTTCCGCGCCGTCCCTCTCGACGCCTCCATGGCCAAGGCTGTGGCGGTCTTCGCCATTGAGGAGTTGGGAGCTCACACCGCTGGCGTGTTGTATAACGAAGAGGACGACATCGAGACACACTATGCTGAGTGGTTCCGAGATGGCTTCCAAGAGAGGGGAGGCATCGTATCCATCTTCGAGCCTTATGATCGCACTGCCTATACTCACGCTCACGAATACCCCTGGGATTCTCTGAGCAAAGTGGCGGATGCCGACTGCGATGTACTGTTCCTGCCTGGCTACTCCCCCGTGGTTAACCGCATCGCTGAGCAGGCCAAAGAGAAGAGCATAAGTGCTACGCTGCTTGGCTCCGATGCCTGGGATGTATCACCACAGTTGGATCTGAAGTCCCTGGAAGGCAGCTACTATTGGTCCCGCTACTCCTCAACTGATCCAAGGGACATGGTGCAGGACTTCATTATCGCCTATGAAGACAAATATGGCATTGAGCCAGATGCATATGCCGCTTTAGCCTACGATGCGGCCAACATCTTGCTGCAGGCCATCGCCGAGGCAGGGACGGCCGATCCGGGGCAAGTTAAGGATGCGGTGATGGGCCTCAAGTTCGAGGGGATCACGGGAGGGGGTACTTTCGACCAGTTTGGTAACCCCGTCAAGGAGGTGGCTATCGTCAAGATCGAGGGCGGCAGGGCGGTATTCCATGAGTTTGTAACGCCGTAAGTCGGCTTGAGGCGACTGGACACATACGATGCAGATTGACCTGAACCGGCTAGAGCGTATCCTGCCCACGGTGCAGAAACCGGGCCGCTACGTCGGCGGCGAGTACAACGCTATCTACAAGGATTGGGAGACCACGCCCACGCGCGTCTGCCTGGCCTTCCCCGACGTCTACGACCTGGGGATGTCCAACCTGGGGCTGGCGATCCTCTACGACATTCTGAACGCGCTGCCGGACGTGCTGGCCGAGCGGGCCTATTTGCCGTGGGTGGATATGATCGCGGCGCTGCGGGAAGCGCGCATCCCGCTTTACAGCCTGGAAAGCAAACGGCCCCTGGCCGACTTCGACCTCATCGGCTTCAGCCTGCCCTACGAGCAACTCTATACCAACCTGCTGGAGATGCTCGACCTGGCGGGACTCCCGCTGCGGGCCGATGAGCGGGACGAACACCATCCGCTCATCGTCGCCGGTGGCCACGCGACCTTCAACCCGGAGCCGGTGGCTGATTTTGTGGACGCCTTCGTCATCGGCGACGGAGAGGAAGCGGTCGTCGAGGTAGTGCGGGTCTGCCAGGAGACGCGCGAGGAGCCGCGGGAGGCTCAATTGCGGACGCTGGCGCACATCCCCGGCGTCTACGTGCCGCGCTTCTACGATGTGCACTACAACGCCGACGGCACGGTCGCCACCATTGAGCCTACCCCCCCCCAGCCCCTCCAGTCCTTACCTCCCCCCCCATGGGGGGGACAGAGGGGGGTGCTGCCCGTCCTCAAGCGGGTCGTCCCCACCCTGCCCCCGCCGCCGACGCGACTCATCGTCCCCACGGTAGACGTGGCCCACAACCGGGCGACTGTCGAGATTCAGCGCGGCTGCACCCGTGGCTGCCGTTTCTGCCACGCCGGGATGGTCGTGCGGCCGGTGCGGGAGCGGCCCGTGGAGGAAGTACTGGAGGCGATTGAGGCTATCCTGCCCCAGACCGGCTTTGAAGAGGTGGGATTGTTATCGCTCTCGTCGTCCGATTACTCCGACATTGAGGCACTGGTAAAAGCCATCGTCGAGCGGTTTGGCGACGCGCATCTCTCCATCTCGCTGCCCGCGCTACGGGCCGACAGTTTCTCGGTCACGCTGGCGGAGGCGATTGCGCGGGGACGGCACACGGGGTTCACCTTCGCGCCGGAGGCGGCCACCGATCACCTGCGCACTATCATCAATAAGCCCATCTCCACCGACCAGATGCTCGACGTGGCGCGGGAGGTGTTCGAGCGCGGCTGGCGCACGATCAAGTTGTACTTTATGATCGGCTTGCCGGGAGAGCAGATAGACGACGTGCGGGCCATCGCCAATCTGGCGCAGGCAGTGCGGGCGGTGGGGCGGAAGGTGCACGGGCGGCGGACACAGGTCAACGTCAGCGTGAACACCTTCGTGCCCAAGCCACACACGCCGTTTCAGTGGGTGGGGCTGGAACCGGTCCAATCCATCCGCGAGAAGCAGGCGCTCCTGCGGCGACACTTGCGTGGGCGAGGGCTCAAGTTGAGCTACAATGACCCCGAGGCGACGCTGCTGGAAGCCGTTCTTGCGCGGGGCGACCGGCGGCTGGGCGCGGTCGTGCAGCGAGCCTGGGAACTGGGGGCTCGCTTTGACGCCTGGGACGAGCAGCGTGATTTTGGCGCGTGGATGCGGGCCTTCGCCGAGGCCGGACTTGACCCCGACTTCTACGCTCACCGCGAGCGTCCACCCGGCGAGGTTTTCCCCTGGGAGGTCATCAGTACGGGAGTTCGCAAGAGTTTCCTGCTGGAGGAGTACCGGCGTAGTAAGCGCGGGGAGACGCGGGTGGATTGCCGGGAGCGGTGTCACGGCTGCGGCATACTCGCCGCTTATGGCGAGAGTTGGTCGGAGGAGTGGCGCTGTCCCTCCCCGAAGAAACCAGGTTTTTAGGAAAAAAACTGGTTTCTGCCACACACTTAAACAAGGAGAAACAGACAATGACAGATCCACGAGTTGAGAAACTGGCCAATGTCCTGGTCAACTATTCGGTCGCGGTGCGGCCTGACGATAAGGTGCTGGTGCGGGGAAGCACCTTGGCCGAGCCGCTGCTCAAGGAGGTGTACGCCAGGGTGCTGCAGGCAGGGGGGCACCCGCTGATGATGGTCTCCCTGCCTGGCACGGACGAGTTGCTGTTTCGCTACGCTTCTGACGAGCAGTTGCGGCACGTGCCCGAACCGCTCAAGTTGGTCATTGAGACCTACGACGTGCGCATCTCGATTGGAGGTGCGGAGAATACTAAAGCGTTGAGCGGTGTGGACCCGGCAAGGATGGTGCTGCGCGACCGGGCACAAACGGAGTTGATGAAGACCTTCATGCAGCGATCCGCTTCCGGCGAGTTGCGCTGGGTCGGCACGCTGTTCCCGACCAACGCCTATGCCCAGGATGCCGAGATGAGCCTGAGCGAGTACGAGGACTTCGTCTATGGTGCCTGCCTGCCGGATATGGATGACCCGGTGGGCTACTGGCAGCGCTTCTCGGCCTGGCAGCAGAAGATCGTGGACTGGCTCAATGGCAAGGAGCGGGTGCACGTCGTTGGCCCGGAGACTGATTTGCATCTGAGCATCGCCGGTCGCGTCTTCATCAACTGCGACGGTCAGGCGAATATGCCGGACGGCGAGGTCTTCACCGGGCCGGTGGAGGATAGTGTTGAGGGGCACGTCTGTTTTTCGTACCCGGCCATCTACCGAGGGCGAGAGGTGACGGGCGTGCGGCTGTGGTTCGAGGGCGGCCGGGTAGTGAAGGCGAGCGCCGAGAAGAACGAGGATTTTCTGCTCCAGACGCTCGATACCGATGAGGGCTCACGGAGCGTCGGAGAGTTCGCTATCGGCACCAACGAGGGCATCACCCGCTTCACGCGCCAGATTCTGTTCGACGAGAAGACCAACGGCAGTTTCCACATGGCGTTGGGCGCAGGCTATCCCGAGACGGGCAGCAAAAACGAGTCGGCGATCCACTGGGATATGATCTGCGACCTGCGCGATGGAGGTGAGATCTGGGTGGATGACGAACTGCTGTACAAGAATGGACAATTTGTGATCGAGTTATGATTCGTGCGCGGTTTCAGGTTTCACGTTTCGGTGTCTCAGGTCAGGGAGCGTGAAACCTGAAACTTGAAACCTGGAACCTGGAACACTATGCCAACAGACACTCACCGCTTACGAATAACTTTCGCCAAGGGTGAGGCTATCAAGTACACCTCGCACCTGGACCTGGCGCGGGCGTGGGAGCGGAGTTTGCGCCGGGCGGGGGTGAACCTGGCCTACTCTGGTGGCTTCAACCCGCGGCCCAAACTGCAACTGGCGGCCGCCTTGCCGCTGGGGCACACCGGCGAGGCGGAGTTGCTGGACGTCTGGCTGGAGGAGTCGGTGAGGAGCGGGGGAGCAGGGGAGCAAGGGAGCAGGGGAGCAAGGGAGCAGTGGAGCAGTGAAGCGGTGGATGGTTTTGCCAGGGCGCTGGTGCCAGTGCTGCCCGATGGGCTGATGATCCGCCAGGTGTGCCAGGTGCGGCTGAAGGAGCCAGCGCTGCAGACGCTGGTCTCAGCGGCGGAGTACCGTGTGACCGTCGAGTGGTGTCCTGAGCCTGTCGAAGGATGGGATGAGTCGGCGGAGCAGATCGAAGCGCGCATTGAGCAGGTGCTGGCGGCGACGGAACTGCCGCAGGAGCGGCGCGGCCGGCGATATGACTTGCGCCCCCTGATCGAGCGGCTATGGCTGGAGCGGTGTCCTGGGCTTGTCGAAGGGCAGGCGGGCGGGGGCGAAGTGGTGCTGGGGATGCAACTGGCGGCCCGCGCAGGGGCCACCGCCCGCCCCGAAGCGGTGCTGGAGGTGCTGGGAATGGGCGGGGCGTTTGCCCATTATCATCGGCGACGGCTGCTGGCTACTGCCGGTTGACAAAACGGGGAGATTCGGTATAATGTCCTTCGGCGGCCGGGCCACCAGGCACGGCCCCCTATCGTGCATAAGGGAGGATGTATCGTGTATGCGGTTGTGAGATCAGGCGCGCGACAGTACCGGGCCGAGGTGGGCGATACGATCCTCGTTGAGCGGCTGCCTGCCGAGGTTGGCCAGCAACTTGAGTTGGATAAGGTATTGCTGGTCGCCGACAGCGAGCGGGTCGAGATCGGTCGGCCCACCATCAATGGGGCTAAGGTGCTGGCAACGGTGGTCGCACAGGAGAAAGGTCCTAAGATCCGGATTTTCAAGTATCGCCCTAAGGAGCGGTACCGGCGGCGCGCCGGTCACCGGCAGCGCTACACGCGGCTGCTGGTGAACGAGATTGTGGTGTAGGAGGGTATGAGATGGCACACAAGAAGGGTGGCGGCAAGAGCCACAACGGGCGCGATAGTCGCTCCAAGCGCCTGGGGGTAAAGAAGTACAGTGGCGAGGTTGTGCGTACGGGCAACATTATCGTGCGGCAGCGCGGGATGCGCATCAAGCCGGGCAGCAACGTGGGGATGGGCAAGGATTACACCCTCTTCGCCGTCGCCGACGGTTTTGTACGCTTTGAGCAGATCCAGGGCGGTCGGAAGCGTGTGAGCGTCCATCCAGAACGGAGGTAGTCTGTCGTGAAAGAAGGCATCCATCCCAAGTACTACCCGGAAGCGCAGGTCGTCTGCGCGTGCGGCAACACCTGGACGGTGGGAGCCACTGTCCCGGTGATCCGCACCGATGTCTGCTCCAAGTGTCATCCGTTCTTCACCGGCGAGCAGCGTATCGTGGATGCCGGGGGACAGGTGGAACGCTTCATCCGGAAACTGGAGCGGCGCGAGAAGATGCTCGCCGAGGCGGAGAGGCGCAAGGCAATGACGACCTCGCCAGGACTCCCGATTATAGAACTGGAACTCGGTTCCCGCGCCCAGAAGGTGTTGGTCGGCGCGGGTATTGAGACCGTGGGCGACGTGTTGGGAAAGTTGGAGGAGGGAGACGAGGCTCTGACCGACCTGAGAGGGTTTGGCCTCAAGTCGCTGGCGACGCTGAAGAAGCGGCTGCGTGCCCATGGCTTCGTCCTGCCGGGTGACGAGGTGCCGGAAGAAGCGCCGGAGGAGGCTGGTGAGTCAGAAGAGATCAGTGAGCCGGCAGAGGTCGGTGAAGCGGCAGGTTAGGAAGGCGGCGGAGTATCCAGAGGGGCAGGTGTGCACATCTGCCCCTGTTTTGTTGTGGGAGATCGCTTAGCGCCGCCGTGAACAGGCAGCGTCGGGGTCTCTCTCCCCTGTGGGGGAGGGTCAGGGTGGGGGGCCTCCAGCATCGGCGCTTCAGGCTGGTGACTGATGGCTGATTTCGTCGGAGGGGGAGAGGAGTGTACGGCAAACCCAGCAGTGGATGGATCGAGGTAATCTGCGGGAGCATGTTCTCTGGTAAGACGGAGGAACTGATCCGCCGCGTGCGCCGCGCCCAGATCGCCCGCCAGAAAGTGCAGGTCTTCAAGCCCGCGATAGACACGCGCTACGCCGAGTGGGAGGTGGCCTCCCATAACGGGATGCAGGTCGAGGCGGTGCCGGTGGAGAGCATAGTGCAGTTGCGGGCGTTGATCGAACCGGATACGACGGTGGTGGCGCTGGATGAGGTGCAGTTCTTCGACGACGACGTGGTAGCACTGTGCGAGGAACTGGCCGACCGGGGGGCGCGAGTCATCGTTGCTGGGCTGGATATGGACTTCCGGGGGGAGCCCTTTGGGCCGGTGCCCACGCTGATGGCGCGGGCGGAGCGAGTGGACAAACTTCAGGCCATCTGTGTGGTGTGCGGCGGGCCGGCCAGCCGGACGCAGCGGTTGATCAACGGCCAGCCCGCAGCCTGCGACGATCCAGTTATCCTGGTGGGAGCCAGCGAGGTGTACGAGGCGCGGTGCCGCGGCTGTCACGAGGTGAGAATGAATAATGAATCAATGAACAATGACCAATGAACAATGACCAATGAACAATGAACCAATGAACAATGACCAATGAACAATGACCCAATGAACAATGACCAATGAACAATGACCAATGAACAATGACCAATTGCAAATGGCAAATGGCGGATGAAGTGGTGGTGGAAGAGCGGATGACAAACGATATGCAGGTTCCAGAGGCGATTGAGCAGGTGTTGCTGGACGAGGAGGTGATCGCGGCGCGGGTGCGTGAACTGGCAGCGCAGATCAGCGCTGACTACGCCGGTGCCGAGGATTTGGTGCTGATTGGAGTGCTCAAGGGAGCCTTCATTTTCCTGGCCGACCTGGCACGTCGTCTGACGGTGCCCCATCGCGTGGACTTCATCGCCCTTTCTAGTTACAACCGGGACGCGGTCAGCACGGGGGCGGTGCGGCTGATTATGGACACGCGGGCCAGCATCACTGGTCGTCACGTACTCATCATCGAGGACATCGTGGATACGGGCTACACGCTGGACTATCTGCTGCGCACTTTACGCGCCCGTCAGTTAGCCTCGCTGCGCGCCTGCGTCCTCCTCAGCAAGCCAGAGCGTCGCCGGGTCGAAGTGCTGATTGACTACCTGGGCTTCGAGATACCCGATGTGTGGGTGGTGGGGTACGGGCTGGACTACGCCGACCGCTTCCGCACGCTGCCGTACATCGGGATGTTGAAGCGTGAGACGTATGAGTGAGACAAGGGGACGAGGAGACAAGGAGACAAGGGGACAGGGGGACGAGGGGACGAGGAGAGAAATGGGGCTGCGGGATGACGTGGCAAAGGTGTTGATCCCGGAGGACGTACTGCAGGCGCGGGTGGCGGAACTGGGGCGGGCGATCAACGCGACGTATACTGACGATGACCGGCCGCTCCTGGTCTGCGTGCTCAAGGGGGCGTTTATGTTCCTGGCCGACCTGACGCGCCATCTGGAGATGCGCCACGAGGTGGACTTTATGGAGATCTCCTCCTACGGCGCGGCTACGCGCAGCAGCGGCGTGGTGCGCATTCTTCTGGATCTGGAGCAGAACGTCGAGGGGCGGCACGTGCTGATTGTTGAGGATATTATCGACTCGGGCCGCACGCTGGACTACATCACGCGCAACCTGCAGACACGCGGGCCGGTCAGTCTGCGGGTGTGTACGCTGCTCTCCAAGCCCAGCCGGCGTGAGATTGACGTGCCGCTGGACTTCGTGGGCTTCGAGGTGCCGGACGAGTTCGTGGTGGGGTATGGGCTGGATTTTGTGGAGGAGTACCGCAACCTGCCGTTCATTGGGGTGTTGAAGGAAAAGGTGTACGAGTCAATGACCAATGACCAATGACCAATGACCAATGACCAATGAATTGGAGGATAAGGGGCCGCAGGTGCCTGGGGAGGTGCCGGCGGCTTCTTGGTTGCTTGTTGCGGGATACTGGATGCTCGATGCGGGTACTGGATGCTCAATAGATCCCTTCCCTGGTCTCTCCCCGAAGCGGGGAGGGGATTTGCCCCCTTCCCTGCCAGGGAAGGGGGCCAGGGGGTTAGGTTTGCCCTATGCCTCCCGCACGTCCAGTACTTTCAGGCCCAGATCCTCCATCGCCGAGACCAGTTGCTCTGTAGGCACGTCAGCGACTTTGACAGTTAGTTGACAATTGGTGGGGTCCTCGCCCATTATGGTGCTCAGGGCCATGATGTTGCCGTCCATCCCGGCGATCGTGCCGGTGATCTTGGCCAGCACTCCTTTCTCGTTCGGGATCAACATACTCAGGCGAGTCCCACTGTCTCGTGCCCCCAACATCTCCACGAAAATCTTGAACAGGTCAGTCTCGGTGATGATGCCCACCAGTTTGTCGTCCCGCATCACCGGCAGACCCCCGATCTTGTTATCGGCCATGATGCGGGCGGCCTCTTCCAGGGGGGTATCCTCGGTGACAGTGATCACCTCTCTTGCCATCACGTCTCGCATCTTGATTTTCGAGAGCAGGTAGGGAATCTCGTAGATGCTCAGCGAGGTGGCTGGCGAAGGCGAGGCGTACAGCAGGTCCTTGTCCGAGACGATGCCTGCCAGCCGGCCGCGTTTGTCCAGTATCGGCAAGCGCCGGATTTTCTCCTCCCTCATCAGTTGTAGCGCCTTGTCAACGGAGATGTCCTCTGTTACCGTGATGGGACGCGGGGTCATTCTATCTCCTACTAGCATTCTCAGCCTCCTTGGTTTGTGATTAGGTACCGGGTACCGGCGACAGGATTATTGTACTCGAATTGATCGAGTCTGACAACTGCCGAACGCCGTATTGTTCATTGTTCCATTGTTCCATTGTTCATTGTTCCATTGTTCATTGGATTCGCTCCCACACCTGCGCCGCCAACTCCCGCGACTGAGCGGTGATGGCCTCCTCGTCGAGAGTGAGCAGCGTGCGGTCGCGCATCAGCACCCGCCCGGCGCAGACGGTGGCCGTGATCGCCGAGGCCTCGACGCCGAAGAGCAGATGCCATGGCAGGTTGCCAGCCGTGAGCGGTGTCGTGGGGTGGTAGTCGAGGAATACCAGATCAGCGGCCGCGCCCTCGCGCAGTTCTCCCAGCCTCAGGTCGGGCCAGAAGATGTGGGCGAGGCGACCGTTTTCGGCGTAAGCCAACCGCATCACCAGGTCGGCAGGACTGGCGCGGGGGTCGCGCTGGGCCAGTTTGTGTACCAGGTAGGCGGCCTTCATCTCGGCGAACATCTGGTTGGAGAAGCCATCGTTGCCCAGGCCGACGTTGACCCCGGCGCGTAGCATTGCCTCCACCGGAGCCACCCCCACGCCGTTGTTCATGTTGGAGCGCGGCTGGTGCGTGACCCACGTGCCGGTCTCCGCCAGCAGTTCGATCTCGCTCTGGTCCACGTGGACGCAGTGGGCGGCGATGGTGCGGGGGCCGAGGATGCCCGCGTCGTGCAAGCGTTGGATGACGCGCTTACCAGACTTGCGCAGGGAGTCCTCCTGGTCTGCCAGGTCCTCGGCGGCGTGAATGTGGAAGCCCAGGCCGCTCTCTTGTGCCGCTGCTACACACTTGGCGAGGGTTTCGTCCGATAGAGTCAGAGATGCGTGGAGACCGAACGTAGTGGCGAGTTGCGAATTGCGAATTGCTAACTGCGAATTGGCGAAGCGGATGTTTTCGGCGATGCCGGCCCGGGCGCGCTCGGGACCATCGCGGTCGGTGACCTCATAACAGAGGCAGACCCGCAGCCCGGCTTCCTGCACCGCTTCGGCGATGACGTCCAGCGAGCCCTCAATGGCATTAGGGCTGGCGTGGTGGTCAATCAGCGTGGTCGTGCCGTGGCGGATCGCATCCACCAGGCAGACCAGTGCTGAGTAGCGCACATCCTCCAGTGTTAGCGCCTTGTCCAGCCGCCACCAGAGGCGCTCCAGGATTTGCGGGAAGTTGGCCGCGGGCTCGCCGGGGATAGCCATCCCACGAGCAAAGGCCCCGTAGAAGTGAGTGTGAGCGCAGATGGAAGCCGGGAGCACCAGTTGGCCTGCCGCGTCCCAGCGCTCGGCAGCGGGGTAACTGGTGCTCAGTTCGGCGGTTGTGCCGAGCGCAGCGATGAGATCGTCTTCGATGAGTAGCGCGCCGTCCTCGATGAGACGCGGTTCATCACCTGGAGTGGCTAGACGAGCGTGAGTGATAAGCATAGGTACACCTCCAAAGTTGACGGTTGTGGTTACCATTGTACTGAATAGTCCACGTAAGGCAAGTGAGCACACTCTCAGACCTCCGAGGTTTGTAACTCTCAGCCTACCATCCCGCAGGTTACGGATGTCTAAACCTGCGGGAGGGTAGTTACCGAGGTTTTCAGGCAAGCGATGTGTCAAAGAACTGCGTGTCGAGGGTAAAATGCTGACTGTTTTGTTGCGGGGGGTGAAATCTCGGAGGTCTTTCGGACAGGTAATCACCAGCCAGGTACGGTTGCAGTTTTGCGCGCGGTGTGATACACTTTCCACAGCACAAACCGCGCAAAGAGAGGTGTGCCGGTGATTACTGAAGCGGATACCTGCCGAAAATACGTATTGCCCAAACTCTACGAGACTGGCTGGACCGACGACCAGATCAGCGAGCAGAAGTACTTCACCGACGGGCGGGTTGTCCCCGTGGGACGGGGCCACGTGCGCAAGCCAGGCAAGCGGGCGGATTACTTGCTCCACCACCGGCCTGGCTTTCCTATCGCCGTAGTGGAAGCCAAGGCGGCCTACAAGAAGCCGGGCGACGGTATGCAGCAGGCGATGGAGTACGCCGAAATCCTGGGATTAAAGTTCGCCTACGCGACCAACGGACACGGCATTGAGGAATACAACTTCATCACCGGCAGGCAGACCTCACTGGACGCCTTTCCCTCACCGGAGAGCCTGTGGCAGCGCTGGCGCTCCAATCAGGGGCTGACCGGGGACACCGCGACCGACAGCCTGCTCTTTCCCTTCAACCGCGAGTTGCGCAACCCCGACGGCACGGTCAAGCGTCCCCGCTACTACCAGGAGATCGCCATCAGGCGCGCGGTGCAGGCGATCACCCGGGACCAGAAACGTGTCCTGATCACAATGGCTACCGGCACGGGCAAGACCTTCGTCGCTATGCAGATCGTGTGGAAACTGTGGAAGACCCGCCGCAAGCGCCGCGTCCTGTACCTGGCCGACCGCAATATCCTGGTGGATCAGGCCAAGGACCGCACCTTCACCCCTTTCGGTGATGCCCTCCACAAGATCCAACGTCGTCCGATCAAGAGCCGGGAAGTCTACTTCGCCATCTACCAGGCCATCGCCGGCCAGGAGGGACAGCCGGGGCTCTACAGGCGCTATCCTCCCGACTTTTTCGATCTGATCATCGTGGACGAGTGCCATCGGGGCAGCGCCCGCGACGAGAGTAACTGGCGGCAGATCCTCGAATACTTCCACCCCGCCACCCAGATCGGGATGACTGCCACCCCCAGGCGGCGCGACAACGTGGACACCTACCGCTACTTTGGCAATCCCATCTACATCTACAGCCTGGCACAGGGCATCGAGGATGGCTTCCTGGCTCCCTACCGCGTGCGCCGCATCACGACAGACGTGGACGACGTCGGCTGGCGGCCAGACCCTGGCCTGCTCGACCGCTTTGGGCGGGAGGTGCCCGATGGTCTGTACGAGACCAGAGACTTTGAGCGGGTACTGTCGTTGCTGGGCCGCACGGAAGCCGTGGCCCGGCACTTTACTGGCTACCTGAGAAAGACCGGCCGTCATGCCAAGGCCATCGTCTTCTGCGTAGACCAGGAACACGCCGAGGACATGCGCAAAGCGCTCATCAATTGCAATACCGACATCACCCGCAAGCATCCCGATTACGTGGTCCGCGTGGTTTCGGATGAGGGCCAAGTCGGCCGGAGATATCTGGACAAGTTCCAGGACCCTGAGCAGGATTTCCCCGTCATTGTCACTACGTCAAAACTACTGTCCACGGGCGTGGACATACCTACTTGCCGCAATATCGTCCTCTTCAAGCCCATCAACTCTATAGTGGAGTTCAAGCAGGTCATCGGCCGCGGCACACGCCTGTTCGTAGATGAGGACAAGTTCTGGTTCACGATTCTCGACTATGTGGAGGCCACACGTCTCTTCTACGACCCCGATTTTGACGGTATTCCTGAGTTGACGGCCGAGGAGACGATCAACGCGCAGGGCCAGGTCACCAGCAGCACGGAGACCGGCGAGGCGGTGGAAGCGGCAAAGCAGACTGAGGAGGAAATTGGGCCGGTCATCAGCGACGACAGCGAAGGGGAACCACGCAAGTACTACGTGGACGGCGTGCAGGTACGCGTCGTGCGCGAGATGGTGCAGGAACTCGACCCCGATGGGCGGGAACTTCGGGTGCAGCGATTCGAGGATTACACCCGCACACAGGTGCGCACGCTCTACGGCGGTGCCGGGAAGATTAGGGCGGCCTGGCGCGATCCTGGGCGGCGCGCTATCGTGATCTCCGAACTGGCGAGCCGGGGCATCTCCTTCGAGCAGTTGGCCGAGGCGACGGGGCAACCTGACGCCGACCCGTTCGATCTGCTGATTCACGTGGCCTTTAACGGGCCGCTGCGTTCCCGTCGCGAGCGCGCCGAAACGGTGCGCTACGAGCACGAGGACTTTTTGGACACTTATGGCCCCCAGGCCCGCCCGGTACTGGACTATCTGTTGAGCAAGTACACCGGCCACGGCGTGGCGCAACTGACCGATCTGCACATCCTGGAACTCCCCGACGTGCCGGTGGAGGGGACAGTGATCGAGATTGCCAATCTCTTCGGTGGGGTGGACGGGCTCAAGGAAGCCACGCACCGGTTGCAGGATCTGATCTATGCTGCGTGATAGCATCCCATAGACTTGACACCAAACCAGTGATCGCGTAAAATACTTATACTTAATATAAGGTTTTTGCAGATGCAGCGAGACCCTCAAGAAAATGCACGCAAGCTCCATCAGATCGCAGCCGCCCAGAGAGGCTATTTTACGGCAGCCCAGGCCAGGCAGGCTGGATATGCCTACAGCCAGCAACACTTTCACGTTTCACGCGGCAACTGGCTGAGGATTGATCGTGGCATCTTCCGGCTGCGTGACTTTTCCCCTGGCGAGCGCGAGGACCTCATCCGGTGGTCGCTGTGGAGCCGCAATCAGAAAGGTGTACCTCAAGCGATCGTCTCGCACGACACAGCCCTGACGGTTCACGCTCTTAGCGACGTGATGCCTGCCCAAGTGCATCTGACTGTGCCGAAAGGGTTTCGCAAAAGAGTGCCCCCCGGTTGTGTGCTCCACAAAGCCAACCTGTCTCCTGACAATATCGAGTCCCGAACCGGCTATCGGGTGACTACCCCCCTGCGCACCCTGCTCGATGTGGCCGACAGTCCTTTGAGCCAGGAGCATCTCAATAAGGCCGTGCGCGATGCACTGGAACGCGGCCTCGTCCGCCGCCGACTACTGGAAACTGCGCCTTGCTCACCCAAGGCCCGTCGTCGCCTGGATCAGGCGCTGGCGTCAGTGAGGCAAGAAGCCGCCGAATGGAATTCGCCGTCTGAAGCTGAAAAGGCCCCTTAGGGCCTTGACCCAGTGCCTGAGGGCACTTTTCAGTTTGAGCCAGGGATTTCCAATCCCTGGCTTTGAGGGAGGAGCTACATGGCCTACTGGCGTTTATTCTACCATTTCGTCTGGACAACCAAAAACCGTGAGCCTCTGCTGACACCAGATATTGAGCCCAACGTCTATCGTTTCCTTCACGCTGAAGCCAACAAAATGTACGTACCGCTGTTCGTCATCGGCGGCACGATGAACCATGTGCATGTGCTGGCCGCAGTGCGTCCCGCCGTTCCGCCAGCGGGCTTTATGAAACAACTCAAGGGAAGCAGTTCTCGTTTTGTGTCCTTGGAGTTCAAGCGCCCCTTTGAGTGGCAAGCAGGTTATGGTGTCTTCTCGGTTTCGGAGCAGGACGTGCCACGTGTTATCGCCTACATCGAACATCAAAAGCAGCATCATGCCGAAGGCACGTTCGTTGACGAATGGGAACAGACACATCACTGGAACGTCGGACCGCAGTCCGACGAATAGCCACGAATAGCCGCCGAATGAAATTCGCCGTCTGAAGCTGAGAAGGCCCCTCAGGGCCTGATCCAGCTCCAGCGCCTGAGGGCGCTTCTCAGCTTGAGCCGGGGATTTCCAATCCCTGGCCCGGCCCGACGACGACGCCAGGAGCGCCGAATGGAATTCGCCGCCTGAAGCTGAAAAGGCCCCTCAGGGCCTGATCCAGTGCTTGGTGCCTGATTGAGTGCCTGAGGGCACTTCTCAATTTGAGCCGGGGATTTCTAATCCCTGGCAACTGGCAACCAACAGCATCGCAAGAGGAAACATGAGAAAATCCGAACTTTCATCCGCCATCAAAACCGCCCGCGACATCATGCGCAAGGACGCCGGCCTCAGCACCGACGTGGACCGCATCCCGCAACTGTCGTGGATCCTGTTCCTCAAGTGCTTCGACGATTTGGAGCAGCGCCGTATGCTGTTGCAGGGCAAATACCGCGACGTGATCGAAGCCCCTTACCGCTGGCGCGACTGGGCCGCCGACGAGGACCGCGGCCGCACCGGCGACGAGTTGCTGGATTTCGTGAATAGCGACCTCTTCCCCCACCTGCGCGGGCTGGTGGGCAGCGAGGAGAACGATCAACGCGACGTCATCGCCGCCATCTTCCGCGAGACCTACAACCGTATGCTCAGCGGCTACCTGCTGCGCGACGTGGTCAACCTGGTCAACCGCATCAACTTTAACGTCAGCGACGACATCCACACGCTGTCGCACCTGTACGAGAGCATGTTGCGTGAGATGCGCGACGCGGCCGGCACCACCGGCGAGTTCTACACCCCCCGGCCCGTCGTGCGCTTCATGGTCGAGCGGGTGGCCCCCCGGATCGGCGAGACGGTCTACGACCCCGCCGCCGGCACCTGCGGCTTCCTGGTAGAGGCCTACGAGTACCTGAGAAAGCAGCAGCGCACCATTGAGGACTGGGAGACGCTCCAGACCCGCACGCTGTATGGCACCGAGAAAAAGCCCATGCCCTACCTGCTGGGGATGATGAACCTGCTGCTGCACGGTGTCGAGTACCCCAACCTGGTGCGCGATAACACGCTGGCCCGGCCCCTGCACGAGATTACCGACCGCCAGCGGTACGACGTCATCCTCACCAACCCGCCCTTCGGCGGCGAGGAGGAGGCCGGGGTACAGGCCAACTTTCCCGAGGGCACCCGCACCTCGGAGACGGCGTTGCTCTTCCTCCAGTTCATCATGCGCAGCCTGAGACGTTCCAAGGGGGACCGACCAGGCGGACGGTGCGCGATGGTGTTGCCCAACGGCCCGCTCTTCGCCACCGGCGTGGCCGCCCGCATCAAGGAGGATTTGCTAAAGGACTTCAACCTGCATACTGTCGTCCGCCTGCCCAACGGCGTCTTTGCCCCCTACACCAGCATCCCCACCAACCTGCTCTTCTTCCAGCGGGACGGCCCCACGAAAGAGATCTGGTACTACGAACTGCCGCTGCCCGAGGGGCGCAAGAACTATACCAAGACGAAACCCCTGCGGGACGCCGAGTTCGACGCGTGCCGCGCCCTGTGGGACGAGCGGCCGGTCACTGAGCACTCCTGGCTGGTGCCGGTGGAGCAGGTGATTGAGAACGACTACAACCTGGACATCAAGAATCCCAGCAGTCAAGAGGCGCTGGTGCACCGCCCGCCGGAGGAGTTGGCTGAGACTATTCTGGAGAAGGAACGACGAATTCTGGCGCTGATGGCGCAGATTCAGGAAGCACTGGCTAAGCGCTTTGTATCAGATGATCTCCAAGTAGGAGGATAACCTGTGAGCACAAAAGGAATCCCTGACGACATCAAGACACAAGTAGATGAAATCGTAGCACGATTCAACGAAGGCAGTGGAGTTCCGACCTGTTTTTACGCAGTTCGTTACAGAGGGAACTATCTTTATCTGGATAGAAGCGATTTTGGACAAATTGGCCCCATCTGCCGTTTGAAGTACACGGGAGATATGAACAATTGGGAGTTTGCCATATTCAAATGGAGTTCGGAGCGCTACGACCCGGATGAATGGATTTTCCCGGGATTGGAATACGTGGACGGAACCATTGAAGGGGCGATGATGGCAGGCTTATACGCTTACCCGGTGTAATTCTAGCGGGCAAGTATTGACACTGATGGTGAAATTCAGGAGTTGCTTCGAGAATGAAAAAGCCGCTACGATGAGCGGCGCTAAAAGACCTGCCGGGGATATAGGAGCCTCCCAGCCGCAACCGAGTGCTCACACGGCATGGAGCCGAATTTTGTCCCCTGGCGATAGTATCACATCACAAATCTGGAAATGTGCCAAGCATGAGGAGCAGTCACTGTGGCCGGTGGATTTGAATTAACGCCGATGAAGGCGTTCTTGAAGCATCGAAAAGAGTCCTTCGTCATTGACGATGCGGAACAATACAAGCGTGTTACGGTGAGGCTCCATGCCCAGGGAGTTGTTCTGCGTGATCAAGTCTATGGCAGCCAGCTCAGGACAAAAAAGCAGCAAGTTGCGAAGACAGGCGATTTGCTCGTAGCCGAGATCGACGCAAAGGTTGGCGGCGTAGGCATCGTCCCATCGGAGTTGGCCGGAGCCATCGTCAGCAGTCACTATTTCTTGTACGAGATAGACGAGGCAGTCTGCCATCCGAAGTACCTTGAGTACTACAGGGAATGTTTAGAACACCGTCGAGACACTGTTTATCTCCAAAAAGTCTCTGCCGGTTTCCCAGCCCAACCCGATACCAGCAGTGGCCAAAAGTGCCCAAATCGGGCCTCTGAGGGCTAGAATCAGCCATCTCGCCGCAGACTGCCGTCTCAAAAGCGGCAAAGACTTTTTCGACGTGATTTGGGCCGCTAAACATTCCCTGTACTACATTCGCTCCGGGGCTGTCGAGGAACAGTTCCAGGAATTTGTACGGGGATCGACCAACTACGCTTCCATACGCGCTCATCATACTCTTGAATTGCAGATCCCCCTTCCCCCCCTCGACGAACAGCGCTGCATCGTGGCCCGCATCGAGGAACTGGCGGCGCTCATTGAGGAGGCGCGGGGGCTGCGGGCCAAGGCGCGGGAGGAGGCGGAGGCGCTGCCGTTTGAAGCATTCCAGGAACTCGTTGACAAAGGGATGGCG